>CAJUGF010000001.1:0-73240 GCA_910585915.1 uncultured Bacilli bacterium
GGAAGATGAGATGAATCCGAAAGATACAGAGTTCATATGGGATGTATCAAGTGAACAAAATGGTAGTGTTATGAGTTATTTAGTACCAAATGAAGATGGTACAACTTATACTTTGTATTTACAATCCGATGGAGGTATTAAAGCTAATTCTAATTCTTCTTATTTGTTTTTTTTATTCTCTAATTTAGAGAGTATTGAAGGGCTAGAATATTTAGATACAAGTAAGGTAACTAGTATGAGTTCTATGTTTTCAATTTGTAGTGGATTAACTAATTTAGATGTAAGTTCTTTTGATACGAGTAATGTAACAAATATGAGTGCTATGTTTCAAAACTGTCGTCGGTTAACTAATTTAGATGTAAGTCATTTTGATACAAGTAATGTAGCAAATATGGGTTCTATGTTTTCGGGTTGTAGTAGTTTAACAAGTTTAGATTTAAGTCATTTTGATACAAGTAAGGTAACTAGTATGAGTGGTATGTTTTCGGGTTGTAGTAGTTTAACAAGTTTAGATTTAAGTCATTTTGATACAAGTAAGGTAACAAAAATGCGTTCTATGTTTAGTGGTTGTAGCAAGTTAACTAATTTAGATGTAAGTTCTTTTGATACAAGTAAAGTAACCAATATGAGTTCTATGTTCGAGAATATGTCAACTTTAGTAATTCTTAGGATAAAGGATGGTGCTATGAAAGATTGGATTATGAGTACGGGTTCTGTTCCTGCTTGGACTGATGCTAATTTTGAGATTGTTTCTTGAGTTTTTGTCTAGTTTTTGGCTTTATTTTTGTTTGTCGTTGACTTCAATTTGAGAGTTGCGTTATAATAGTTTTAATAGTAGAAAGAGGTCTTTGTTATGAAGCGTGATAAATTATTAAATCAAAAGGGTTTTACTTTGATTGAGTTATTGGCAGTTATCACAATACTTGCGATTGTTATGCTCCTTGCTGCTCAGAGTGTTACGACCGCCCTTACAAATGCCCAAAGAAGGTCTTTTATTATTGATGTTGAACGTATAGTGGAAGCTGCTAAACTTGCTTATACCGATGCACTTTTGAATAATCAAACTAAAAATTCCAATCAATTTTGTATGAGTATGGATTATTTAAAAACACATGGATTAGAAAAACATGATGATAAAGTTAAAGGTAGTGTCTTGGTGGATGTTTCTAATGTTACAGCAAGATATACTGTTTATTTAGATAATGAACAATTCTCTTTGAATGGAGTTTCATTGGATGGGTTAGATGTTGGTAAATTGAGTCCTGGAGGAACAGTTCCTTCGACAAATTGTGGTGGTAATGGATCTACTTTACCTAATTAAAAGAGTAGTGATTGAAAGTCACTTCTTTTTTTTGTTATAATTTTGGTGGTGATAAGAAATGATATTAGGATGTCATGTTAATTTTGGTTCTGAACAATTATTTGGAAGTGCTAAACAAGCAATAGGATATGGATGTAATGCATTTATGTTTTATACTGGTGCACCTCAAAATACGATTCGTAAGAAGCTGGATGAATCTCTTATTTTGAATGCGAAAAAGTATATGAAAGAAAATAATATTTTAATGGAAAATGTTATTTGCCATGCTCCTTATATTATTAATTTGGCAAATCGTAGTGATGAGACACGATGGCAATTTAGTATTAATTTTTTAAAAAATGAAATTTTGCGTTGTGAAGAAATGGGGGTAACTCGTATTGTTTTGCATCCAGGAAGTGCAGTGGGTATTTCTAAAGAAGAGGGAATTCAGAATATTATAGATGGTTTAAATCGTGTTATTCTCGAAAATCAAAAATGCGTTATTCTTTTAGAAACAATGGCAGGTAAGGGAAGTGAGTGTGGATCTACTTTATCAGAGATAAAAGCAATTTTGGATGGAGTAAATGTTAAAAGTCTGTTTGGTGTGTGTTTAGACACCTGTCATTTACATGATGCTGGTTATGATATGCATGATTTTAATGCTTTTTTGAATGAATTTGATCAAGAGATTGGCCTTTCTAAAATTTTGTGTGTTCATTTAAATGATAGTAAAAATGAAATGGGTACTCATAAAGATCGTCATGAAAATATTGGTTTTGGTAAAATTGGTTTTGATTCTTTACTTTCCATTTGTTATTCGGAAAAATTAAAAGAAGTTCCTAAAATTTTAGAAACTCCTTATCTTGGAGAAAATAAAGAAGATAAAAAACGAATTTATCCTCCTTATGCTTTTGAAATTAATATGTTAAAACAAAAACAATTTTGTCTTAGTTTGTATGAAGATGTAGTTCATTTTTATAAAAAAGATTTATAACGAGTTAAATATTCTTTAATTAGTCGATTGATTTTGTGATAGTTTTCTTCTGAAAAATGATTTTTGTATCTTTCAAAATGAAACATGTTTGGATTACTTAATAGAGTACTCCAATTTTTTTTCACAAATTGATGGGTAAAGTTTAATTCTTCTTCATTTAAAATAACATTATTTTTGATGGCAAAATTGTTTACGTCTTCTTTTGTTAATTTGTTCATATACCTTTCAATTATATTATACATAATTAATCACCTATTCTTATTGTATGAAACAAGGAAAAAAAAGAATACTAGTAATGGTGAATTCTATGACAAAGAAATCTTTTTGGTATTGGTATTTTCTTTTATTTTTAGTTTTTGGTATTATTTTTGTTCGTTTGTTTTTTTTAAATGTTTTGAATCATGAGAGTTATGCTTTTCTTTTGCAAGAGAAGACGGAGATTTATGTGGAAGGAGATAGTGCTCCAAGAGGAAGAATTTTAGATCGTAATGGTGTTGTTTTGGTTGATAATATGCTTGTTAAAAGAATTTCTTATACTAAAATGAATCAGATAACTTTTTTAGAAGAAATTAATTTAGCAAAGGAATTAATGAAGTATTTTGAAGTGGATGAAGCAAATGAAGTAGAATTGCGAAATTATTATGCATTGTTACATGAAGAGGAAGTGGCAGGTTATATTACAGATGAGGAAAGAATAATGGTGAAAGAGAGAAAATTGGAATCTTCGATGTTAGATAAATGGAAACGGGAACGAATTAATAGTGATGTGTTAATGTCTATGTCTCATGAAGAGAAAGTTATTGCTAAGTTTTACGCTCTTATGAATACTGGTTATTCTTATCAGAATAAGGTTTTGTTAAAAGATGCGGATGCAAAATTAGTTGCTAGTATTGAAGAAGCAAAAATTCCTGGAATTTTTGTTGATTATGCTTGGAAGAGAACTTATCCTTATGGAGAATTGTTACGCAGTATTTTTGGAAATATTAGTGAAGGTTTGCCTTTTGATTCAAAAGAAGAGTATTTAGAGAAAGGATATGGGTTGTCTGATATTGTTGGAATTAGTTATTTGGAACAAGAATATGAAGAATATCTTAGAGGAGAAAAGGCAATATATTTGGTGAATGCGGATAAGTCTTTGTCTCTTCAAAAAGAAGCAGTTCGAGGAAATGATATTTATTTATCGATTGATATTAATGTACAAAAAAAGTTAGATGAGGTAGTTAAAGATACGTTGATCAATGTTAAGAAATTGAATAATACAGAATATTTGAAAGAAACTTTTGCTATTATGGGAGATCCTAATACGGGAGGAATTTTAGCTATGACGGGAAGAAGAATTTTGGAAAATGGACGAGATATTTCATTTCAAGAAATTACTTCTGATCTTATTTTGTCTTCTTTTACGGTTGGAAGTATAGTCAAGGGAGCAAGTCATACTGTAGGATATTTAAACGGTGTGATAGAACCAAATAAAAAAATTAAGGATTCGTGTGTAAAATTGTATTTTGTTCCTGAGAAGTGCTCTTATAAGGAACTAGGGTATTTGGATGATATTTCAGCTCTTAAATGGTCAAGTAATTATTATCAATTTTTGACAGCAATTAAATTAGCTGGAAAACGATATACATATAATATGAAGTTGGATGCAGGAGAAGAAGTATTTCATAAATACCGTGAGGTTTTCTCAATGTATGGACTTGGTAGTAAAACAGGTATTGATTTACCTAATGAGCAAGTGGGGATGATTGGAAAAAATATGAGTGACGATTTACTTCTTAATTTGGCAATTGGACAGTATGATACTTATACTCCAGTGGAACTATTACAATATATTCAAACGATTTATGGGAGTGGTTCTCGGAAAAAACTTAGTTTAATGAAAGAAGTACGAAGTCCTAATGATGAATTGTTAGTTTCTTATGAACCACAAGAACTTAGCAAGATATCAATGGATGAAGGGTATTATGAAAGAATTCGTGAGGGATTTCGGCAGGTATTATATAACGGAACTGGGTCTGGATATGTAAGACGAGATATTAATGCTTATGGAAAAACAGGAACGAGTGAGTCGTTTTATGATTCAAATAATGATGGAAAAGTTGATACGAAAACAATTAGTTCAACCTTTGCTATGATTGGACCTTCTGATAATGGGGATTATAGTATGGTAATTGTTACTCCAAATTTAAGTCATTATGATGGGGTAAAAGATTATACGGCTCCTTTTAATCGTTATATTAGTACAGAAATGAGTGAATATATGTTAAGGTATAAATTTTAATTTTAGTGTTAATAATAAAGGAAAAACTAGTAAATAGTAGGTAATTATGATATGTTGATATTATAAATAATAAAATCAAGTAAAATAGTTGATTATAAGGAAGTATTGTATGGAAAAGAAAAAAGTGTGGTTGTTAGTAAGTATTATGGGAGTATTTTTAGTAGCAGTGGGAGTGAGTTTTGCTCTTTGGTATATGAGGGCAGAACAAACAAGTACGAATGAAGTAATGAGTGATTGTTTTAAAATTGAATTTGAAAGTGGTATTGGTATTACTTTGAATCAAGCATATCCGATGATTGATAAAGAGGGGTTAAAAAATGATCCATATACTTTTACTTTGAAGAATATATGTAATAGTAGTGCTAGGTATCAAATTAATTTAGAAACCTTGAATGTAAGTGGAAAAGCATTACCAGATGGATATTTAAAAGTTAATCTAGAAGAAGATGGTGTTTCAGTCATTACAACGAAGTTAGAAGAAAGTATTCAAGTGGATGTAACAATAGAAGGGGCTATGAAAGCCTATAAATTATTAACTGAAGTACTGGGTCCAAACGAAGAAAAAGAATTTAATTTAAGACTATGGATGCATGAAGATGTTGGAGTAAGTGATGATAGTATGAATGCTAGTTTTGCTGGAAAAATTAGTGTGACTACAAGTTATAAGAAAACGGAGCCAACCATAGCAGATGCAATAAAAAGTATGCCTATTGTAACAAGTGGGACTGGATTGTATGAAGTGAATCATCCAGAAAGTGAGTTTATTGAAGAACTTTCTCAGGAATTATCTGAAAAACAAAAAGCTAATTTAAAGATGACAGAATATCGTTATGCTGGAAGGAATCCCAATAATTATGTTAGTTTTAATAATGAGTTATGGCGCATTATAGGTTTAGTAAATACCCCAGAAGGGCAACGCGTTAAAATTAGATCCACTGGTTCGGCTATCACAGCAGCGTGGAACACAAATGGATCTACTACAGAGCACGATGCGAATGAATGGGGAAATTCTACTTTGATGACCTATTTCAATCATGGGAATTATTTTAATAATAGTCTTACAAGTGAAGCTAAAGAAATGATTGATACAATTACATGGAATACAGGAAGCACAGGGGATTATAGTAATATTAATGTTATGTCTTTTTATAACTTAGAGAGAAGTAATCAAAAGAATTGTAGTACAGGAGATTCCTGTAATGACATTATAGTGAAACCTACTATTTGGAAAGGTAATGTAGCATTAATGTATCCAAGTGATTATGGCTATTCTACAAGTGGTAATGATGCAGATCATAGGCTTACTTGTTTAAATACATCTTTAGATAGTGGATGGTTATATAATTGGAGTTGCATGAACAATTCTTGGATTTTTTATACTGCTTACATATGGACACTTACAGCAGCTGCGAGAACAAGTAGTGCCTCAGGAGTATTTGGCATGGATCAAGGGGGACATGTATATGATTCGACTGCTTCAAGAGAAACATGGAGTTATCCAGTTGTTTATCTAAAATTAAATATCGATATTACATCGGGTGATGGGACAGTGGGAGCGCCTTATGAGCTAACTTATAGAAATGAAGAATTATAAATCTTTTTATATTTCGGTGATAGGATTTTTAAGCTTGCTTTTTTAAAAATTTTCAGTTATTATAATCCAATGAAATGGGTGGTAATTATGAATTTAAAGACAAGAAAGAGAATATTGGCTTCTATTTTGTCAATTACAGTACCTTTTGGGATGAATGATATAGAATATGTTTCTAATGACATAGTGAATTCTAAAGAAAACGGGCAAAATTCAACATCGTCTGATTATCCTTTTTGTGAAAATAACACTTATGGTGATTTCAATTTGTATGAAGCAAAGGCGTTAATGAAACAAAATTTGATTCAAGAATTTTTAGATTATTATGAAAATTTATCAATTTCTTATTATAATGCTAATATTCATTCTTCAAAAGAAGAAATATCTGCTTTTTTTCAAAATGTACAAAATAAACAGCAATGTGATTATGTTTTTGATGGTAAAGAAGAAGAATTAATTCAAACAATTCAAGCTAATTCTCGTGATGTTGCCAATGCCAATTCAAAGTATGTTTCAATTTTTGAGGGAGAAAACGAGGATCTTTCTAATTTTGTTTTTCAACGCATTCTTTCAAAAATCATTGCTCATTCCTTTAATAATGTTAATGAAGATCTTTGTCGATTTCAAGATTTAGGAATTGTATTTGGAAATGTAAATGGCTCTACCCAGGAGCAAGGATTTAATATTTTTACTTTTATTTACAATCCAGAACAAAATATTTTGGTTTTGGATAAAGAAGCGATGGAAAAAGTTGCTTTCGCTGAAAATATTACTTATCCAGAGGAATTTGAGCATGTTTTGCTCCATGGATTAAATCGTGCACGAATGTTTTCTTGTTCTATCGATCAATTCTATATTCCTAGTGCCGTTCTTTTAGAAGCGGCTTCGGAAACAGAATTGTATTATTCTGAAAAGGATCAAACTGGCTATTTGAATCATTTTGGTAACTTATTATATTATCGAAAATTAAATCATGAAGCTCTTCTTTTGCTTCTTGGTGTGTTTCAAGAAAATTTTAGTATGGAGGAATATTATCGAGCTATTTGTGATAGTGATGTTGCTTCATTTCAATCCTTGTTTGGATTAGAAACGAAAGAGGATGCAGTAGAGTTTTATCATATTTTAGAGTCAATGGATTTTGTTTTTCATGGTAATGATTATTATAATCAACATTCTCAAGGATTGACTTTAAATGATACGATAAAGGAAGCGGGAATGGGATATCGTGCTAAAATATTTCAAAAATTTTTAATTTCGATGTTGCATTATAAAGAAAAGCATGTTGATTTTTCTTTGAATGACCAATTGCTATTCCTTGCTATTGCTAGAAATTTGATTATTCAAGATGTTAACTACTATGAAAATGATAGAGCTTATTGTGATTTAGAGTTTGCAAAAATGATTTATGATATGGAAGAACAATATATTTCTTTTTTGAGTCAATATTATGAAAAAAGTATTGATGCAATTCGCTATTGCGATGGAGAGAATGATTCTTTTATTGAGGATCTTGGATTATTTTATAGAGAACATCGTCAAACATATAAAGTACGAAAATTGTTTGAACAATATCCTGTTTTAAGTGTTATTTGCTATGAAAGTGAATGTAAGGTAAGAGATTATCGAAGATTTTTAGAAGAAAATGATTTTGCGATGAAGCGAACTATTTATCAAGGAGATTTGTGATTTTTCTTTGAAATTCTAATATAATCTGTTATAATACATATGGATTTAAAAGGAGGCAAGAAAAGTATGGCTAAAAATATAAATAGACAATATGTTGGTCTTAAATGTAGTAGATGTGGCAAACAAATTCGTCCTACTGTAAAAAATAAGAAAAATACGACTGATAAATTAGAATTAAAAAAGTATTGCCCTAATTGTCGTAAAGCAGTAGTATTTAAAGAAACTAAATTAGGTAAATAATAGAAAAAGGTGAGTCATAATGCTTATTAATATTAATGATATTAAAAATGGAATGACAGTTATTGTTGATGGGAATTTGTGTTTAATTCAAGAGTTTCAACATGTTAAACCTGGTAAAGGAAGTCCATTTATTAAAATTAAATTGAAAAATTTAAGAACAGGAAGTATTGTAGAAAATACTTATAATACGAATATTAAAATTGAAAGAGCACATGTAGATAAGATGCCAATGCAGTTTTTATATGCTGATGGATCTAATTATGTATTTATGAATACAGAAACATATGAGCAATTAGAAGTTCCTGCTACTAAATTAGAAAGTGAATCTAGATTTTTAAAAGAGGGTATGGAAATTCAGATTGATCAATATGAAGGTGAAATTTTGGGGGTAACTTTACCAGAAAAGATTGAATTTGAGATTGTAGAAACAGAACCAGCTGTCAAAGGAAATACTACGAATAATGCAATGAAGGATGCTACAATCGAAACTGGCTATGTTGTTAAAGTACCTTTGTTTATTAATCAAGGAGAAAAGATTGTTATTTCTACTAGTGATGGAAAGTATTCTGGAAGAGCTTAAAGCTCTTTTTTTTCGTCATTTTTTTTGTTATACTATTTAAAATAGGGAAGTGTTGAGTGTGAAAGAAAATATACGCATGTTTCAAGAGTGGTATCGTCTTTGTAAGCCAAATAAAGCTTATTGGTTTTTTCAGTTTGCTACAGTAATTGTTATTAGTATTTGTTTGGTTTGTGAATCGATGTATGTAGCTAAGGTTACTACTAGTTTGGCTGAGGGAAATATTAGAATGGCAATATTTTGCTTGACACTTGGACTTTTATTTGTTTTGTTGCGTCAATTTTCTTGGATACTTAATTATAAAAATATGTATCATTTGATTGGTGATATTTATAAACGCTTGGAAATGAAAATATTTCACAAAATAATTCATGGTAAAGAGAAAAATTTTGAAGCAATATCGAAAGAAAAATTAATTAATATTTTTCATAGTGATGCTTATGAAACCGCTAAATTTAGTGATCATATCTGTTCTAGATTTCGTTATTTGCTTTCTACATTATTAACTTTGGGTTACGTTTGTACAGTTTCTCTTCCAATTGCATTTGTTATTCTTTTGATTATTATGGTTAATTACAAAATTCTTAATTGGATTAATGGGCGTATTAGTTTAGCAACAAAAGAAACAAAAGAAGCTGTCGATGCAGAATTTGAAACATTTTCTGAAATAATTTTATCTAAAAATATGATTGATTCTTATGATTTAACAAAGAAGATGGAACGAGAATTTCGAAAGAAAAATGATAATTTTATGGTTCTTCAACAAAAGAAGAATATGGCTACTTCTATGTTAGAAAATAACTTTTTTGGTTATTATAAAACTGTTATTTACGGTATTACTTTGCTTTTAATATATTTGTTATCTTCTGGCAATCTTTCTTTAACTGTATATTTAATTGTAGTGTCTTATTTGACAGATAGTATTACAAATAGTAAAGATTTTATGGGAATTTTAACGGAATTAAAAAATGCTTATGTTACTTGTAATCGAGTTAATATTATTTTGAATTTTGATGAAAAAGAGGAGTTCTCTTTTGGTAATATTAAAGTGAATGATATTTTGGGAGAAATAGATTTTATGAATGTTTCAGTGAATGCTTCTGAGATATTTGATTTTGAAGTGAATGATTTAAAAAATGTAAGTTTCCATATTTCTTCCAATCAAACTGTTTTATTTCATGGAGCAAGGAGTAGTGGAAAACGAACGATATTTTATTTGCTTCGTCGGGTGATTATGCCAATGGAAGGTGAGATATACGTTGATAAATATAAAATACAAGATTATCAGGAAAAAGTATATCGTAGAAATGTAAATTATTTAACAACTAAACCATTTTTTTATCATGGTTCTATTCTCAGTAATTTAAAGTTAGTTCAATCAAATAATGAAAAAATAATTGATAGTTTGAAGGAAGTGGAACTATATGATTATATTATGGGTCTTCCGATGGGATTAAAGTCAGAGGCGAATGCTTTACCACCTCGTGAGCAATATTTATTGGGGTTGGCCAGACTTTTACTTATGAATAGTGAAATTCTAGTTTTATATGAATTTCCTAATTATTTAAGCAGTAAAGATAAGATGTTTATTAAAAATATTTTAATGAATATGCATGGTAAAAAAACCATTCTAGTGTTTTCGGCTAATGTAGATATTGCTGATATTGCCGATCAGGTTTATGAGGTTGAACGTGGACGAGTTAATCTACATACTAAAAGAAGTTAAAAATAAAAAACAAGCTTAGTTCATCTGAGCTTGTTTTTCATCTTTTAATGTATAACCAATTTGGTTTATTGTCCCTGCACCAATGGTGATGATGATATCATTTTCTTTAATGTTATCTTTTAGGTAATTTAATATTTTTTCATAACTATTTAGAAAGATACAGTTTGTATTTTTCTTTTTTATTATAGTTTCCAAATCTTTGGAAGAGATATTATTTTCATTGGTTTCTCTGGCTGCATAGATCTCAGAAAGAATAATATGATCAAATTGTGATAAAATTTCAGCAAATTCATTTAAATGAGCTGTAGTTCTAGAGTAAGTGTGGGGTTCAAATATAGCCCAAGTTTCATGATGAGGTATGTCTTGACTACATTTATAAGTTGCTTCAATTTCAGTTGGATGGTGAGCATAATCATCAAAAATAGGAATATTTTTATATGTTCCAATTTTTTCAAATCGGCGATTTGCTCCTGTAAATTGTAATAGGCCATTTTGAATATTCTTTAAGTTTATTTTATATAAATCACAGGTAGCAATTGTAGCTAGAGCATTTTGTATGTTATGAGTACCTAACACATTTAATTCAAAGGTTCCATAAAAATTTTGTTCTTTTAAAACATCAAATTTCGGAAATCCAAATTTATTTTTTTGAATGTTGATGGCTGTAAATGTAGCTTTGGGATTTTCTATTCCATAAGAAATCAAATTATGTGTTGTGTTTTTGATAATATCGTAAGTGTTTTCATCATCAAGATTAGCAATAATTGTACCTGTTTCATTTAATCTTTCTGTAAATTTTTGAAATGATTTTTTGATGTTATCAATGTTTTGAAAATAATCTAAATGATCGTTATCTATATTTAGGATTATCTCTGTGTGAGGATGAAATTTAAGAAAAGAATCTACATATTCACAAGCTTCTAAAATAAAGTATTCACTTTTTCCAGTTTTATTATTTCCTTTTATTTGTTTTAAATAAGCTCCTACTTCAATCGTAGGGTCTAGATTGGCTTCTAAAAAACAGGTGGCAATCATAGACGTAGTTGTCGTTTTTCCATGTGTTCCACTGATACATATACATTCTTGATAGCACTTGGTAAGTTCCCCTAAAAATTCACTGCGTTCCATCATTGGTTTTCCCACTTGTTTTGCATACATGTATTCTTCATCGTTTGCTGGAATAGCAGCTGTATAAACTACTAAATCTGCTTGATCAATTATTTTATTCTGATGACCAATCGTGATATTAATTCCTATCTTTTGAAGATGTTTTGTATTCTCGCTTTCTTTCGCATCGCTTCCTGTAATTATAAAGCCGAAATGGGTTAGGTGTTCTGCAAGACCACTCATACTTACACCACCAATTCCAATCATATGAATTTTATTCCATTGTTTTAAATTGTCTAATGTCATAAAAAAACCTCTTTTCACTCATTATTATATCGTATGTCTTGATAATGTAAAAGGCACAATTTTTGTTTTTCTTGGAAGATTGTTTAGAGTTTTAAGATTTAAGCTTTGTGTTTTTTCTGTCAAATTTGGTATTTTTGTTTTTCTATACTTTACAATCATATTAAAATCATGTACTATAGTGGTAGATAGTGGCACAAGGTGGAAGAAAGTGGGGCAAAGAAATGTTCTTAGGGGAATATCATCATAATATTGATGAGAAAGGGCGTATTGTATTGCCTTCTAAATTTCGTACAGAACTTAAGGATAAATTTATCATTGCCCGTGGTCTTGAAAAGTGCTTGTATGTTTATTCTTTAGATGATTGGAATGAACTAGTAAGTAAATTAAATTCTCTACCTTTTACTAAAAAAGATGCCAGGGCCTTTGTCCGTTCTTTTTTCTCTGGTGCTACTTTCTGCGAGTTCGATAGTCAAGGAAGAACTTGCATAACCTCCCCACTTGTTAGTTATGCCGGTTTAACGAAAGAATGTGTTATAATCGGCGCTAACAATCGTATTGAAATATGGGATAAAAGTGCTTGGGAGGAAGTACTTCAATATAGTGAAGATCATTTATCTGATATTGCAGAAAACTTATTTATGGATGTGAATGTATGAAACATTATTCAGTGTTGAAGATGGAATCATTAGAATACTTAAATATTAAAGAAGATGGTATTTATGTTGATGCAACGCTTGGATATGCAGGTCATTCTAGTGAAATTTTGAAACGAATTCCAAATGGATATTTATATGCTTTTGATGCGGATATGGAAGCAATACGATATTCCGATTCTGTATTGAAAGAGATTGGAACAAATTATGAAATTATTCATGCAAATTATGAGGATATGAAAGAGGAACTTTTGAAACGGGGAGTACAAGTGGTTGATGGAATACTGTTTGATCTTGGTGTATCAAGTCCACAGATTGATTCTATGACAAGAGGTTTTTCTTTTATGAGAGAAGAAATTTTGGATATGCGGATGGATCAAACACAAGATTTTGATGCAAAGATTCTTTTAAATACGTATTCTTATGAGGCATTACGTGATATTTTCTTTCAATTTGGAGAAGAAAAGAAGAGCGCTTTGATTGCTAAAAAAATAGTGGATGTAAGAAATAAAAAACGATTTGAAACAACGATAGAGCTTGTAGAAGTAATTAAAGAAGCAGTTGGAGCAAATTATTTTTATAAAAATCATCCAGAGCGAAAAATTTTTCAAGCAATTCGTATTGAAGTGAATCATGAACTTTCTAGTTTAGAGTGTGTATTACCAGATGCAATATCATTACTTAAACAAGGGGGAAGAATTAGTGTTATTACATTTCATTCATTAGAAGATCGTATTACCAAAAAAGTTTTTAAACAATTTAGTGAAGTAGATGACATGGTAAAAGGGTTACCTGAAATACCATATGAGTATCAACCAATGATTCAGTTGGTTCTTCGTAAACCGCTTTTGCCTAGTGATAAAGAAGTTAATGAAAATAGTCGAAGTAAGAGTGCAAAGCTTCGAGTTATTGAAAGGATAAAAGAAAATGAAAAAGAGAAATAATACAGTAAAAATTTTAAGAGGAGAAAAAATTATTTATGGAATGATTTTTTTATTAATTATTTCTATGCCTATTTGTACAGTACTTACAAAAGCCTTTTTGTCTGAAAGTAATATTCAAGTAGAACAAATGAAGTCCAAAATTGAAACCCAGACAGATAAAAATGAATCTCTAAGTATGCAGATTGATGAGTTAGCAAGTCTTGATAAAGTACAAGAAGTTGCAAGTGAAAAAGGATTGAGTTATAATAATGATAATGTTAAAGTAATTACAGAATAGGATCATTTTTATGAAGAAGAGAAAAGGCAGATTTAAAATTACAATGAATATCAATTTAAAGATAACATTGCTTGTCTTTTCTTTTTTGTTTTTGTTCATCATTATTAAACTTGCTTATGTTGTTTTAAGTGATAATGTTGATGGTATTAATTTGACTGAGTTTGCTAATAATCGAAATACTACTAAACAGACTTTGTATGCTTCGCGAGGATCAATTTATGACGTTAACGGAGATGAACTTGCTAAAAATGTGAAGTCTTATACGGTCATTGCTTATTTGTCTTCTAGTAGAACAACGAACGAAAAGAAGCCAGAACATGTGGTGGATCCTGAGGGAACGGCAAAGGCTTTAGCACCAATTATTCATATGAGTGAAGAAGCCATTTTGAAGTTATTAAGCCAAAAGTTATATCAAGTAGAACTTGGCCCTGGAGGAAGAGGTATTACTGAAGATACTAAAAAACAAATTGAAGATTTAGAACTTCCAGGGATTAGTTTTATTACTAGTATGAAGCGCTTTTATAAAAATAAGAGTTATGCTTCTTATTTAGTTGGTTATGCTCGAAGTGATGATAGTGGTGAGATTAAAGGTCAGATGGGGGTTGAATCTTACTATGATGATCTTTTAAAAGGAACAGATGGTTATACAGAGTATCAACAAGATGCTGCTGGATATCCAATGCCTAATACACAGATTACAAAAGAAGCAGAAAGTGGAGCAGACATTTATTTGACAATCAATAATAATATTCAATTAATTTTGGAGAATGTATTAACCAAACTAAAAAATGAGCATAGTTTGGAGTGGGCACAGTTTTCAGTGATGGATGCTAAAACTGGAGCAATTGTAGGAAGTGCTACCGTTCCTAATTTTGATCTAAATACTTTAAAAGGGATTACTTCTTATTTGAATCCTTTAACAAGTTATCAATATGAACCTGGTTCAACGATGAAAATATTTTCTTTTATGGCAGCGATTGAAAATGGAATTTATAAGGGCGATGATACTTTTCAGTCAGGGCATATTATTTTGAATGATGGAACACGTATTAATGATTTTAATAATGTTGGATGGGGAACTATTAATTATGATACTGGTTTTTCTTACTCTTCTAATGTAGCTGCTACTAAACTTGCTCTTAATTTAGGTGTTTCAAAGTTAAAAGATTTTTATGAAACTTGTGGTTTTGGAAAGAAAACTGGAATTACTTTACCAAGTGAAAGTATAGGATCTATTAATTTTAATTATGAAAGTGAATTAGCTAACGCGAGTTTTGGGCAAGGGATGAGTGTTACACCAATTCAAATGCTACAGGCATTGTCAAGTCTTGTAAATGATGGAATTATGATTAAGCCTTATATTGTTTCTAAGGTGGTTAATTCTAAAGGGGAGATCATTCAAAGTGGTCAACGAGAAGAAGTTGGACGAGTTGCTAGTGTAACTACTATTTCGCGCATGAAGAAAATGATGTATGATGTTGTTTATAATGGTTTTTCTTATAATAAAGGGTATGCTCCTAGCAATGTGACGATTGCTGGTAAAACAGGTACAGCACAGATTGCTAGTCCAAAAGGTGGCTATTTAACTGGGGAATACGATTATATTAAGAGTTTTGCTGGATTTTTTCCTTATGAAGATCCCCAATATGTTTTATATTTTTCAACGAAACAGTTAGTTAGTAGTAGTGCAGATATTATGCAAGTTGTTTCTTCCACAATTGGAGAAATTGCAAAAGTCATGAGTATTCAAGATAATAGTAGCGATGAGACTGTTCAAAAAGTGGTTATTATGAATAATTATATTTCTCAACAATTGGATAGTAGTCTTGAGGATTTGAAAAAATTACAATTAAACCCTATTGTATTAGGAGAAGGTAGTCATGTTATTTCACAGTATCCTAAAGTTGGAAGTAGTGTTTTACAAAAATCTAAGGTGTTTTTGCTTACTAATGATACAACTTATAAAATGCCAGATGTAATTGGTTGGAGTACGAATGATTTAATTCGTTTTTGTAATATGATTGGTCTTTCTTATCATATGAATGGATATGGAAAAGTTGTTAGTACTAATATAGAAGCAGGTAGTATCATTGATTTGAATGTCCCTTTAGAAATTCAACTTGGAATTTAAGGAATTATAATTCTCATCCTAAGAAAAAATAAAATTATACGAATTGGGAAGGAGAAAAGTGATTCTTATGGTAAAACATTTTATTATTATGGGAAGTTCTTATGAAACAAAACGAAAAATTGCATTAGATGTAGTTGGAGAAGAACGAGTTTGTGAAAAGGAAGTTCGTTCTATTATGGATTATTTGAAAGAAAATTGTCTTTTAAGTTCTATTTCTACACATATGATTATTACCGATTCTCCAACTTTTCAATCTGTACAAAATCATGATCATTTTTTTTCTAATGTTAGTCTAATTTCAACAAAAGAAGAATTTGTTAATCTAATTAATAAAGATCGATATTTAAAAGGAATTGATGTAGCTAATTATATAAAAACACGTATTTCTTGTACTCATTTAAAAATTGAAAAATTAACTTATCTTTGTTATGCTGATTATCTTTGTGCTTATCATAAGCCTTTATTTCAAGATAAAATATTCGCTTATGCTAAGGGACCAGTGGTACAATCCGTTTATCGAAAGTTTAAAGGCATAAAATCTTTATTAAATGTGAGTGAGGATGATAAGAAGGAATATTCTAATAAAAGTGCTTATATGTCTGTACGTAGTAGAATTATGGTTTCAGAAGATGGATTATATAAATTGGATAGTATTAATAAAACTTTAGAGAAGTATGGCCATTTGAAAGGTCAAGAATTAGTAGAATTGACACATAGAGTGGATAGTCCATGGGTTTATTCGGGAAGTGGAAAGAAAAAATATCAAAAAATTACAGATGATATTATTTTGAAATATCATTGTAATGAGATTCTTTGATATTGTGATGTTGTGTATTTTGAAACTGGAAAAATTATCGCTTAAAGATAATTTTTTTTCTTTTAGTAATAAAAATGTTATAAATTCCATAATTTGGGCTCGACAAATTTAAAAAATGTGATAAAATAACAACTTAATTAATCATTTTATGGGGGTTGTGATGTATTTTCGACAAATTGCGACAAATGTGGTGACAAATGTGTGTTAAGTTAATGTTATGATCTGTGAAGTAAAGTAGATTAATGTTATACTTTTATTAAGTTAAAGGGGATTTAAAAGGAGAGGTTGGTTTATGAATCAAGAAAAGGTTTTAATTGAAAGTACGCATAGTGGAATTGCTACTTTTAAGAAGATTTGTTATGTTTGTAGTAAAAGAACATTTGATGTTTTAGTGAGTCTGATTGGAATGTTATGGTTACTTCCACTTGCTATTATTATTAAAGTAATTTATGTGTGTACAGGGGATTTTCATAGTATTTTTTATAAGCAAGAGAGAATTGGCCTTCATGGAAAAACTTTTATGCTTTATAAGTTTCGTACAATGAAACCACATGCAGATGAGTTACTTAAAATTATTCTTGCAAATAATGAAGATTTGCGTAATGAATATGAAGAAAATAAAAAAATGAAAAATGATCCTCGTATTACGAAAGCTGGTAAAATAATTCGTAAACTTTCTTTGGATGAATTTCCTCAATTTATTAATATTTTTAAGGGAGATATGAGTTTGGTTGGAAATCGTCCTTATTTACCACGTGAGAAAGAAGATATGGGAAGTTATTATAAATATATTATTAAAACAAAACCCGGTCTTACTGGATATTGGCAAGTGAATGGTAGAAGTAATACAACGTTTATTGATCGACTTAGAATGGAGAAAAAGTATAGTAATATTCAAAGTTTTGGTTTAGATGTCAAGATCATTTTTAAAACAATGGAACAATTTATTAAACATAATGGAGCTATGTAATTTTATAGCTTTTTTTATTGAAAAGTTTTGAAAATTTTGGATAGTATGTTAAAATTATATTGGAAGGTAAGTTTTATGAAACACGTTTTTATTATTGGATCTAAAGGTATTCCAGCTAATTATGGAGGATATGAAACTTTTGTACATAAATTAACTGAATACCAAAAGAATAAACATCTTAAATTTCATGTAGCATGTGCAGTGGATGATTTGTCTAAACATTCAATTGAGTTTGAATTTAATGGAGCGCATTGTTTTAATATTGAATGGCGCAGGCTTGGATCTGCACGAGCTATTTTTTATGATGTGGATGCATTAAAATGGGCTATTCAATATGTTAAAGCCAATAAAATAGAAAAACCAATTTTTTATATTTTGGCATGTCGAATGGGGCCATTTATTCATAAATATAAGAAAATTATTTCTAGTTTAGGTGGAAAACTTTATGTTAATCCAGATGGTCATGAATGGTTACGAAGTAAATGGAGTTTGCCAGTTAGAAAATATTGGAAGATTTCAGAAAGTTTAATGATAAAACATGCTGATTTAGTAATATGTGATAGTAAAAATATTGAAGAATATATTCATAAAGAATATAAAAAATATCATCCTAATACAACTTATATTGCTTATGGTGCAGAAACTTCTCCATCTACTTTATCTGATGATGATAATAAATGGAAGGAATGGCTTAGTAAAAATCAAGTAAAATCTAATCAATATTATTTGATTGTGGGAAGATTTGTACCAGAGAATAATTATGAAACTATGATTAGAGAATTTTGTAATTCAAATATTTCAAAGGATTTGGTTATTATAACTGGGGTAAAATCTAATGATAAATTTTTTGATTATTTGAGTCAAACTACAAATTTTCAAAAGGATAAGCGTGTAAAGTTTGTTGGAACAGTTTATGATCAAGATCTTTTAAAAAAAATTCGTGAAGAAGCTTATGGATATTTGCATGGACATGAGGTTGGAGGTACCAATCCAAGTTTATTAGAAGCTTTAGGTTTAACAAAGCTAAATCTTTTATTCGATGTCGGTTTTAATCGAGAAGTGGCACTTGATACTGCTTATTATTGGACCAAAGAAAAAAATAATTTATCTAAACTTTTAGAAAAGTGCGAAAATTTGAGTGCAGCAGAGATCAATGATATTTCTAAATCTGCGAAAAAGATTATTCGGGAAAAATATAGTTGTGAGTACATTAACGAACGATATGAAAGGTTGTTTTATGATGGAGAAAAATGATTTTTTGTTGCAGATTCAGTCTTTAGAACTGGAAGCTTTAAAAGAATTAAAATCGTTTTGTGATAAGCATCAAATAAAGTTCTTTTTACGTGGTGGTAGTGTTATGGGAGCAATTAAGTATTCAGGATTTGTTCCTTGGGATGATGATGCAGATATTGCTATTCCTAGAGATCAGTATGATAAGTTAATAAGTCTTTGTCAGACAGAAGAATGGTCCGAAAAATTCTATATTGCCAGTTATCATTATAATTCAGAAATACATTGTTATTTCCCAAGAGTTTTAGTTAAAAATGAGGTTTTAGAACAATTGCAATTACCAAAGAATAATCATTTAGGTTTAACCATTATTGATATTTTGCCATTAGATGGTGCTCCAAAAAGTCGCTTTGCTCGGGAATTATATTTTTTCAAAGTTTATGTTTTAAGAGCGTTAGCAGGGGTTCATACTCTTAGTATTAAAGAAACTGTTGATATGCATGATAGCAAAAAAAGACTTGTTTTAAAATTATTAAAATTTTTTCATGTTGATTCTTTGTATTCTCAAGATCAAATATATCATGCTCTTGATCGCTTATATAAAAGATATGACTATAAAACTTGCAAACATATAGGTACTCTTACTGGATCTTTGTATAAGAAAGAAATTTTTCCAAGAGATTATTGGGGGGAAGGCGTTTATCATAAATTTTGTGATACTGAATTTTTAGTTCC
Organism: uncultured Bacilli bacterium; assembly: GCA_910585915.1. Lineage (GTDB taxonomy): Bacteria > Bacillota_I > Bacilli_A > RF39 > UBA660 > MGBC162267. Next base: position 19,566 of record CAJUGF010000001.1, read on the forward strand.
AGATGAATATGATAAATATTTGCAACAATTATATGGAAAGGATTATATGACTACTATACCAACAGAAGAGAAGATTGCAGCAAAAAAACATATAAAAGAGTAGTATGAGAAATTTATGATAGGGTTTGTTATTTTACATTATATGGCTTATGATGAAACCATAAAATGTACAGAGAAAATTTTAGAAAATGTGAGAGAAGAAAAAAAAATTGTAATTGTTGATAATGCGTCTAGTAATGGTTCAGGGCAAAAGTTAAAAGAATATTTTGCTAATAATGATGATGTTATTGTAATTTTACAATCATCTAATTTAGGATTTGCTAAAGGAAATAATATTGGATTTCAATATATAAAGAGTAATTTTAATTGTGATTATTTAGTGATACTTAATAACGATGTAGAGATATCTGATCAATGTTTTAAAGAAAAATTGGATGATGCTTATCAAAAATATGATTTTGATGTTTTGGGACCTGATATTTATTGTACCACTTTAGATGTTCATCAAAGTCCTAAAAGGTTATCTTCTTATACTTACAATGAAGTTGTAAGTGAATTAGATAAATATAGAAAAAAATCTCAAAGCAAGTATGTTACTGCATTTAAATGTTATTTGAAGAAAATTCCTTTTTTAAAGAAAATGGTACATGGGAAAAGACGTGGAAGACAGCAGATTGATTATAATAAAACTTATTTTAATGTTCCATTACATGGCTCTTGTGTTGTTTATTCAAAAAAATTTATAGAAAAAAGATCCTATGCTTTTTTTGATCAAACTTTTATGTATTTTGAGTTAGAAATATTGGATTATGAATGTCATAGAGATTCTATGAAAACGGTGTATTATCCAGCTATTAAAGTTTTACATCATCATAATGTTTCAACTAATCTGGCATATAAATCTGAACTTCAAAAAGTTCATTTTATGAATCAATGTATATGTGAATCATTAGAAAAATTTGTAGAACTAATGGAAAAGGATAGAAATTAAAAGAGGGTGAATTAATGGAATACTTAGTATTACTGTTTATTACAGAAATTTTCTTTTTAATGATTTCTTATTTTTCGACTGGGAGAGATATTTTAAGACCTATAAATGTTATGCTTGGAATGTTTTGTTTAAGTACTTTCATTGCGCTTTTGAATGTATTTAATTGGAATATTGTTTATTCATGGCGCTCTTATTTTATTCTTTCCACAGGGTTATTAGTAGCTTTAATGGCAGATGTTTTTGCTTATAAAAAAAATGATAAGAAGGCTATTGTTTCAAAAAGAGAGTTAAAAAAAATTGACATTTCTACTTATAAAATTTATTTTATTATTTTGGTTGAATTGGTGATTCTTTTCTTGTATTATCGAGAAATAAGACGGCTTGCTATTTTAGATGGTTATGTGGATGGTGCAAACTTATTATGGCATTTTCGAAATATTACTTCTTATACAAGTGAGGAGAGCTTACGAGGAATTATTAGTTTATTAATTAAATTCATTGATGCTGTTGCTTATGTTTTATCATTTGTTTTGATTAATAATTTATTTTCTAAAAAAATTAAAAAAAGTGAAGTAGTGCTTTTCTCAATTCCTATTTTATTGTTTGCAGGTAAGGTGTTAATGAGTTCTGCTAGAATGGAATTATTACGTTGGGGAGCTTATTCTTTTGTTGTAAGTTATATATTGTATAAATATAAAGTTGGATGGGATAAAAATACTACTAAGAGATATGTTACTAAAGGTCTAATTTTAATTCCTGTTGTTTTATTATTATTTTATTATGCTTCTAGTATTATTGGACGTTCAACAACACGTTCTATGTTTGATTATATATCTACTTATGCAGGTGGTTCTATTCAACATTTTAATCAATATATTGATTCACCTACCACGACTGAACATTTTGGAGAGGAGACTTTCCCTGCCGTTTATACTATGTTTAAAAGAATCGGATTAACTGATTATAGTCGTCCTGTGCATTTGGAAATGCGTCAATTGGGAGTAACTCAGGGCAATGTTTATACTTTTTTTCGCAGACCTTATAATGATTTTGGATATTTTGGAATGTTGATTTTTACTTTTATTTTGATTTTTTTCTTTTCTAATGTGTATTCAAAATTTAAGTATAAACACAATAGTTATAGAAATGATTGCGTAATAATTTTTTACAGTTATTTATTTTATTGGATTGTTCTTTCTTCAGTAGAGCAATATTCAATTGGTTTTGTATCAATGGGTACTGTTTTAACTCTTATTTATTTTCGATTATTATATTTCTTTTTTATTCAACTAAAAATACAAAAGTCGAAAATTATTATATATAAAAGCAAAGAGGGGATTTTGAATGAAGGAGAGTAAATTAACTAAAGGTATGCTATATGTTTTAATGGCAAATATTGTGAATTTAATTTTTACATTGGCTACTAATTTTTTACTTCCGAAATATTTGTCTGTTGATACTTATGCTGCTATTAAAACTTTTCAATTATATGTTACTTATATTGGCTTTTTTCATTTTGGTTTTGTAGATGGAGTTTATTTGAAATTTGGTGGAAAGAATTTAGGAGCTTTGGATAAAAAAGAAACTATGCGTTCTTTGGCTACTTTGCGTATTTTCCAATTTTTACTTTCATTGTTTTTCATTCTTTTTGCTTTGGTTATTGATGATATGATTTTGTTAATGTTTTCATTAGCCATTCTTCCTTTAAATGTAACTTCTTATTTTAAAATGCTTTATCAGTCAGTGGGGGAATTCCAAAAATATAGTAAGATTACTAATTATGTTGCAGTTTTAACTTTTGTAGTAAATATGATTTTATTATTCTTTTTCCGTAGTGCATCGTTTATGGCTTATTTATTTTGGTATGTTTTAATAGATTTGTTTGTTTGGTTTCTTTTAGAATTTAGTTTTTGTAAAGTTTTAAATGAAAAAATTCGTCTATTTTATTTTTCTTTTCAAGAATTCTTTTCTAATATAAAATCTGGTTTTTCTTTGATGCTTGGAAATTTTGCTTCATTTATTTTAACAGGGCTTGACCGTTGGTTTGTAAAAATATTGATGTCTACTATATCATTTGCTCAATATTCGTTTGCTGTGAGTGTCGAAAATATGCTTAACGTGGCTTTGACACCTATCTCTATACCTTTATATAATTATTTTTGTAATGAAGATTCCTCTAAAAAAATAAATTTTGTATATCAAGGTATGGTTTTATTTGGGGTAGTTATTGTTTCATCAGCTTTTGTTGTTAAATTTATTCTGGAAGTATTTTTGACTAATTATTTAGATTCATCTGTCATTATATTTTATTTATTTGCTGCTCAAATATTTCAAATTTTAATTAAGTCTGTGTATGTCAATTTATATAAGGCTAGGAAGCAACAAAAGAAGTATTTTCATCGTTTGTTGTTCGTTGTTTTTTCAGGAATTGTTTTTAATATTGTTTTTTATCTTTTATTAAAAAATATTTCAGCTTTTGCCATTGGAACTTTATTTTCTTCTATTTTGTGGTTTCTTTTTTCAAGATGGGATTTTAAAGATATTGGAAATCAATTTCAACTTTTTCTATTTTTAATTTTAGAAACATTGTTATTTTTATCTTGTGGAATTTTGTTAAATTCTATATGGGGATTTTTATGTTATGTGATAGGTTCTCTTTTCTTTAGTTTTATTTTTATGGGGGATTATATTATTAACTTATTTAAAATGCTTAAAAGTAAAATTTTGTCAAAATGATTTACATAAAATGTTAATTTTTTATGTAATTTTATTTGAAATAGATTATAATCATGATATATTCAATATAGTGTGGAGGGATTTTTAATGGAAGAAATTAATATTGGAGAATTTTTCTCATTTGTTAAGAAACATTTAATCTTTTTTGTTTCTATGATTTTAATGATTTTAGTTATTTGTATTTTGTATTTTATAGTAATTAAAAAGCCAATATATTCATCTGATGTATCTTTAACTTTAACTGGAGTTAATGATTCTCAAGGTAGAGTTACAACCAATGATATTACTTTAAATACAAAAATGTTACCTACCTATCAAGAGGTAATTACAAGTCGTAAGGTACTTGATCAAGTAATTAATAATTTAAAGCTTAATAAAACCGTTTCCGAGCTTGTTGGACATATTAAAATTCAAGCTAATACGGATTCGATGGTTTTAAATATTACGGTTACGGATGAGAATCGAGTGATTGCTAAAGATATTGCTAATGAAGTGGCTAGTATTTTTGGGGAAGAAATTAAAATTTATGGTATTACGAGTGTTACTATTTTAGATAAGGCTATTGTAAATGATACACCTATAAATATTAATTATACTAAATCAATTTTGATTAGTTTGTTGGCTGGAATATTTATTTCTTTGGTTTGTTTGTTTATTGTCTTTTATTTAGATACTACGGTAAAAGGTATGGAACAAGTTAATACAAAGTTAGGTCTTGTTGTCTTGGGTGGAGTTCCACTTCATACAGAAAATACCAAGGGAGTTAGAAAGGGGTTAAAACGTAAATGAAAAATGAATTAATTGTTGATCAAAATCCTAAATCTTCAGTAGCAGAAGCAATTCGTATTGTTCGTACTAATCTTCAATTTTCTTCAGCAGATAAAGAAGTTAAAACAATTTTAGTAACTTCGTCGATCGCAGGAGAAGGAAAAAGTTTTATTAGTTCTAATTTGGCTATTGCTTTTGCTCAAAATGGAAAAAAAGTATTATTAATTGATTGTGATTTACGAAGAGGCCGTTTACATCGAATTTTTAATCTTGAAAATGATAAAGGGCTTTCTAATCTTTTGATTTCTGATATTCAAGCAAATTTTTCAGGATATTTACAGAAGACTAGAATTAAAAATTTATTTTTATTGTCTAGTGGTAGTGTTCCTCCAAATCCTAGTGAACTTTTGGATTCTAAGAAAAATGAAACTCTTATTGAACTTTTAAGTAAAAAGTTTGATTATATTATTTTTGATGGAACTCCAGTTGGAGGATTAACTGATTCGGTTATTATGGCTAAATATGTAGATAAGGTAGCTATTGTATGTGCTGTTAATTATACAAAGGTTGATCAACTTGTTAATACACAAAAGACTTTAGAGAATATTGAAGCAGATATTGCAGGTGTTATTGTTAATAAGATTCCTGATATGCATAGTAGTTATTATGGCAATTATTATGTAGAAGATTAATTGAAACTGGATTATAATTTTCAGTTTTTTCTTTTGGAGGATTGTATGAAATATAAACGTGTATTAAAATGGATATTTTTATTATTTTGGATGATTCTTATTTTTTCTTTTTCTTCTCAAAATGGTAGTACAAGTTCTTCTGTTTCTAATTTTTTTGTTTCTTTTTTTGAAAATCATTGTTTTTTGGCAGTTGATTTAGTATTTTTAATACGAAAGGGTGCTCATTTTTTTGAATATTTTATTTTAGGTGTTTTAGTTCTTTTTTTAATTCGAGAATATGTTCTACAGGAATGGAGAGCATTATTGTATTCTTTTTGTTGTTGTCTTTTTTATGCTATTAGTGATGAGATTCATCAGCTTTTTGTTGTTGGAAGAAGTGGAAGAGTTATGGATGTTATTATTGATGGTTGTGGAGCACTTTTAGGAATTTTAATTTTTAGTTTTCTTCTGCTATTGAAAAAAAAGTCAAGAAAAAATTGATATTTTGTCATTTTTGGTGTAAACTATGTAGTATAGTAGAGGGATTTGTCGAATGCCTTTTGTTGCATTGTCCTCTTTGCTTTTTATAATAGTTTTTTTGAGGTGACTGGTATGATTTTTTTTCTTATAGGTAGTTTCTTTTTTTGTTATTCTTTTTGCGTTTCAGCATCTAAAGAAACTGTTGAGTTGGAGGAATGTTAATCTAAAGTTTGCATTCTGAGTGCTTTTTTGATATAGTTGTTCAGAAAGATAGTAGGGATGTTTATGGCAAAAAGTAAGGGAAACAATAGATTAAGTACTAATACTTTTCGTATTTTTCGTATTGGTGGTTATGTAAGTTTTTTGCTCCTTATGATTTTTGATTATTTTTTATATCAGTTGGATGTATTGCCAAGCAAATATTTATTTTTGCTTTTGATTGTGACTTTATTAGTGGAGTTATTTGCTATTGGAGCAATTTTATTTTTTAAGAAGCCTCTTAAGATTGCAGGATTTGTTGTTGTTATAATTTTTGGCCTATTTAGTGGAATCGGTATTTATTATGGATATCATGCAAATTCTTTTTTAAATGATTCTTTTCGAAATAGTAAGCTTAATTCTTCTGCTACTTATTATATAATTGTTCCAAATGATAGTAATATCTCTTCAATAAACGATATTGATTCAACCTTTTCTTATTTGTCTGGAACTTATTTAATTGATCAAGCTCTTATTAGTTTTCAGGAGAAAAAAAATATTCAAATGACTTCTTATGATGATGCACTTACTATGTTTCAGGATTTAAAAAGTCATTTGATTTTAGGTGCTTTAGTAGATCAGACTTCTTATCAATTGATTTTAGAAATGAAAAATGAATTTGTAGAAAGTGATTTTAAAGTAATTGATTCTTTTGAGGTTCAAATGGAAGTAGAAAATGATACGATTAGTAATAGTTCTGATAAGTTTCAAGTTTATATTGGGGGAAATGATTTTACGAATAGTTTAATGGACTTTAATATGATTGTGACTATTAATACGAAGAGTCATCGAATTTTATTTACGAGTATTCCTCGTGATTATTATATTCCAGTTTTTGGATATGATGGAAGACGTGATACATTAAGTTTTATGGGTGCCCGAGGTATTGAAGTTAATCGTAGGTCTTTGGCTGATTTTTTAGGAATGGATTTAAATTATTTTATGAAGCTTGAAACGAAGAGTTTGGTAGGTATTGTAGATCAAGTGGGGGGAATTACTTATTGTTCTGATCGAAGTTTTACTACTACGCATGCAACAATATTGGATACTTATGATGATTCTAAGGGGAATAAGTTAGATGTTAAAAAAGGATGCCAGAAATTAAATGGGATTGAAGCTTTGACTGTTGCTCGTGAACGCCTTGCATTTCCAGGTGGAGATCGTCAACGTCAAAAGAATTGTCAACAAATTATTATGGCAATTTTCAAACAACTGATTAGCACTAATACTATTACTAATTATAATAATATTTTAAGTTCTTTAAGTGATTTATATCAAACTAATATTCCAAGAGAGATCATTACTGATTTAATTAAAGAAACCATTGCTGGAGCAGAGTGGGATATAGAGAATCAATCTATGGATGGAAGTGATTCTAATAATTTTGTTCATTTGTCTAATTTAAGAAGCTATGTTATGATTCCTAACCCTGATTCTGTGGAAGAAGCAAAAATAAAAATGAAGGATATTTTAGATTCTTAGGAATTTATATATCTTTTTTTCTTGGTAATTGGAAGCATACGTGTTATAATATTTCCACTTTTGGTGGGGTGCATATGAATATTTTAAACGATAAACATATTTCAAAAATGGATGCGATTACTTTGGATTATACTTATAAGTATCCTAGAGAGTATCCAGGGAAAACTATGTGTGGGGTTTCTTCTGATAGTCTTCAATATCATTATGAAATTTTACTTCAAATGATGTTAAAAGAGCAAATTCCAGATATTTTTTCTATTTTTAAATTACTTCAAGGGTACGAAGTATTTAAGGCACAAGAAGAACTTGCTAGTCTTGGAGATATGTCATTGCATAGAGTTATAGGTGATGAAAATTTTAGTGGTTTCTTTTGCTTTTTTTGCCCATTAAAATTATCAGATAGTCAATTATTAAGATTACGAATGTGGTATGAATATACTAAAATTAGATCGTGTTGTTTGAATTTTCATGTCTTATCTTATCAAGGATTTGTTGATTATGAAGCTACTTCTGATGTTCAATCTTATTTTCAACAACAACAAATTATGGATGATGAATTTGTGTTATCTCTTGTTAAAAAATATCCTAATTATTGTGATTTTTATGATATAGCATCTTAAATATTAAATATGGGTGTTTGTTCTAAAACATGATATTTTCTATATATTTTATATAGGTGATACCATGTTTTTTAATGATGTTCATACTAGAATTCGTTTTGTTTTTTTAGTGGTTTTATGTATTTTACTTGCGATTGTGATTCGGGTATTTTATATTCAAGTATTTCAATATGAAAAACTTCATGATTTAGCATCTTCATTATGGAGTAGGGAACTTCCTATTACAGCCGATCGAGGAGAAATTGTGGATCGTAATGGAAAAGTCTTAGCAACTAATATTACGACGACTTCTTTGGTTATTATTCCTAATCAGGTTGTTAATCCAGAAGAGGTCTCCAAAAAGCTTTCTGATATTTTAAAGTGTGATTATGAAGCAATGCTTCGTCATGTTACAAAGAAGACAAGTATTGAACGAGTTCATCCAGAGGGACGTCAGCTTTCTTATGATATTGCTTCACAAATTGATGATTTGAATTTGGATGGGGTTTATTTGGTTAAGGAAAGTAAACGATATTATCCTTATGGAAATGTTCTTTCACATGTTTTAGGTTATGTAGGAATTGATAATCAAGGTTTATCAGGTCTTGAAATGACTTATGATCAATATTTAACAGGAGAAAATGGAGCAATTAAGTATTTTTCAGATGGTAAGGGAAATCGTTTGGAAATGACAGAGGTATATGAGGAGCCTCAAAATGGAATTAATTTGCAATTAACAATTGATTTAGATATTCAGCTTGCGGTTGAACGTGAACTTGATAATATTATGACTAAGTATACACCAGAACATGCTCTTATTATGGCAATGAATCCAAAAACTGGTGAAATTTTAGCAATGGGTAGTCGTCCTAGTTTTGATTCAAATGATTATCAATCTTATTCTACTGAGGTTATTAATCGAAATTTACCTATTTGGATGACTTATGAACCAGGATCAACTTTTAAAATCATGACGCTTGCTGCTTCGATGGAAGAAAAAACGATTAATTTGTTTGAGGATCAATATTTTGATGGAGGAGCAATTACAGTTGAAGGTGCCACCATTCATTGTTGGAAACATGGTGGACATGGAGCACAAACATTTTTAAATGTAGTTGAAAATTCTTGCAACCCTGGGTTCGTTGTAATGGGACAGAAACTAGGGACAGAAACACTTATGAAGTATATTCGAAATTTTGGTTTTGGGTCTAAAACTGGTATTGATTTAAATGGAGAAAGTAATGGTATTTTATTTAAAAATGAAAATATGGGGCCCGTAGAGCTTGCAACAACTAGTTTTGGGCAAGGTATTTCGGTTACTCCGATTCAACAAGTTACAGCAGTATCTGCAGTAGTAAATGGTGGAACTCTTTATCAGCCTTATATTGTTGGAAGTATGTTAGAGCCAGAAACTAATTCCATAATCCAAAAAAATGAACCAAAGGTAGTTCGTCAGGTGATTAGCGAAGAATCTAGTAAGATGGTGCGTTATGCTCTTGAAAGTGTTGTGGCTCATGGAAGTGGAAGAAATGCTTATATTGAAAATTATCGTGTTGGGGGAAAAACGGGAACGGCGCAAAAGGTTTTAAATGGAGCATATCAAGCGGGAAATTATATTTTATCTTTTATTGGATTTATGCCAGCAGATGATCCTGAAATTGTGGTTTATGTAGCTGTAGATCATCCTGTTGGAGTTGTGCAATATGGAGGAACTGTATCTGCACCTATTGCTAAAAGTGTCTTACAAACGGCCATTGAAGTACTCGATATTGATCCAAGTAGTGAAGGTATGGAAAAAGAGTATAATTGGATGGACACAAAATATGTGACTTTACCTGATGTTACAGGGATGACTTTGGATGAAGCTAAGAAAGTTTTAAAAGGATTTAATTTGGAATATTCTGGAGATGGAGAAACTGTTTTGTATCAAAGTCCAAGTGCAGGGTATTATGTTCGAGAGGGAGGAACAGTTAAATTAATGCTTCAATCATAATTTAGTGATTTTTCTATATAATAAAATAGGTGTAAAATTGTGTCAAAAAGTAAAGCAGATCAAAGGTTTGTCACAAGAGCATGTTATAATAAGATATGAGGTGAGCGTTATGCTAATTCTTGCCAAAGCAGCCATGGCGATGATGCTTGGATTTATTTTTTCAATTTTGTGTGCATTAATTTTAATTCCACTTCTTCGGAAATTGCATGTTGGACAAAGTGTTAGTAAAACGCTTGGTGAGCGTCATTTGAAAAAAGATGGTGTCCCTACAATGGGAGGGCTCATTTTTATTATTCCAGTGATCGTTTCGTTAGTTTTTTTATATTTTAATAAAAGCATTCAAATAAATCATAATTTGATTATTTTGGTTTTGGTCTTTTTAGCATATGCTGGACTGGGATTTATTGATGATTTTTTAAAAATTCATTTTCGAAATAATACTGGACTTAAAATAACTAGTAAGTTATTAATTCAAATGGTGATTGCTCTTGTATTTTTTTATATTTTTATGAAAAATGGTGGAGAACCTATTCTTCGAATTACATCACTCCGTTTGGTTATTCCAATGGGGTGGATGTTTGGTTTATTTATTTTATTCTTGTTAGTTGGTACTAGTAATGCTGTTAATATTACTGATGGATTGGATGGATTAGCTGGGGGACTTTGTGTTATTGCTTTCTTTGCATTTGGAGTCATTTCTTGGAATACTGGATGGATGGAAGGATACCAAGAGATTGCCATTTTCTGCTTTATTTTAGTAGGAAGTTTGCTTGGATTTTTACTTTTTAATACACATCCTGCAAAAATTTTTATGGGTGATTTAGGGAGCCTTGCGTTAGGAGGAGCTCTTGCTACTATTGCTATTTTAACACGACATGAATTGTCTTTGGGCCTTGTTGGAGGGGTATTTGTAGTGGAGACGATTTCTTCATTTATTCAAATTGTTTCCATTCGCAAATTTCATAAAAAAATATTTAAAATGGCACCTTTGCATCATCATTTTGAACAACTTGGATGGGCAGAAACAGATATTGTTAAATTGTTTTGGGTTATTGGTCTTATTTTGGCAATGGCAGCGATTACGTATGGAGTGTGGATTTAACAGATAGTTTATCTGTTTTTTGTTGTAAATTTTTACTTTTTGTTTTATTATAATCCCAATTTGGGAGGATTAAGATGAGTGACCAATTTAATGAAGCAGTAACGCAAAATATGGAAAAATCTTATGAGCGTGAGGATCAATTTTTTTTAGAATATTATAATTATTTAAAACAGTATCCCACTGTTATTTCACGATTTCACCGACTTTGTCGAAATCTTTCAAGAGATTTAAGGATTATTTTAAAAGCTGAAATTTTGCCAACTCTTTCTTTTTATGATCAACAGAAATACTATGATATGTTATCAGATTTTGATATGCGTATTTTGGACGAAGCTTTAGATTGTATTCGTGAAATTGCAACTTCAAAAGATTCACAAAAGGAATTAAGAAAATGGGCAAAACTTCCTTGGTTTGATATTCAAAATTATGATGATGAATATTATACTGTAACTTTTTTAGGGCATCAATATTCTTTTCAATCACTTCGATTTCTTTATGGTAGTGATGTAGAGAAAATTTGTGATTTTCATCGAATGGAACATTACTCTGTTCATGATGAAGTAGGGTATGATGCATATGCACCTGGAAATTTGGATTATGCTTGTCATTTTTCTAGTTATCATTTTGCATTGATGCATCCAAATCTTTATGCTATGACTAGTTTATGTCCTCATACAGTAAATGATGGTGTCTGGTATCATAGTTATAATCTGTCTGGTAATGAAAAGACAGTGTATGATGTTGCGAATGGATTTATTATGGATTATGATTGTTTTCAAAAACTTTTGGAACCAATTAATTTGGATCAAACTTTAGGTGCAAGCATTTTAGAAAGAGAAAAGGAATTACTTCAGGCAGATAATTTTTTTTACCAGATGTATGGCGATTATTGCCCATTAAAAGGGTTTGCTTTCCAAAATTTCGATCGAATGGAACAAGCTGAACAGGCAAAACTTTTAAAAAATATTTCCAGATTTTAAAAAGGGGAGGATTTTCTATGACGCAGTATTCTGTGCTACCAAAAAAATATCAATTTGACCTATTACCTCAAATTGATAGCTATTCTCATTGTCGTATTTATGACAATGAACTTATTATTAAAGAATATGAATCATGTTGTTATAATTTGTCAGTGCTTGATCAAATTATTCATTTGGATTTGCCTGGATATTCTTTTGCAGAAAGAATTTATTGTAATGAGGATTTATCTAAATTTTATCTTGTTGGTCCATTTTATAAAGATTATTGTAGTATAAGCGATGCTAATTTTATTATATCTGATAAGGTTAATGGATTAATTGTTATGAAAAAAATGTTACTTCATTTAAAAGAGGCACATAAAAAAGGTTTTAATCCTTATGATAATCATGGAGGAAATTATATAGTAAATTCTTTTTTGAATGTTTTAGGAATTGACTGTGATTATTCTTGTTTTCGAAAGCAATTTACTTTTGTTATTGATTCTATTCCAGCATATTTTGAAGATTTTTTTGATAATGATATGTTTATAGATTTTCAATTTTCATCTTATTATTTGAACCTATTTGATAAGTTTCAGATGTTAGATATGTTCTTTTATTATCTTCGATTTAATGAATTTAGAAGGTATAATATTTTTGGAATTGAGGTTTTGAATCAAATTAAACCTATTTTAAGAGATATTCCTTTACCCAATAATGTTCAAAATTATTTACAAAAGTTATTTTGTGGAATGATACCAAATTTCGATGATTATTTTATTGAAGAACTTATTGATCCTTTGATTTGTTACTATGCTAATCAAAATGTGAGAAAGAGAAAAGGAGAAGAATAATCTTCTTTTTTTTTCATAATATTTTATAGGCGTCAAAAGGAGGAGAAAAATGAAAAATAAGAAAATGGATTATTTTTTGTTTTTTGCTGTTCTTTTGATTGGAGTCTTTGGAATGATTATGATTTATTCTGCAAGTAGTATTTGGGCAGAATATAGGTTTCATGATGCATTTAAATTTGTGAAAGCACAAGCCGTTTTCTTTCTTGTAGGGATTATACTTATCAATGTGATATCAAAGATTGATTATCATTTGTATCTTAAATATTCAAATAAAATTTTAGCCATTTGTTTTCTTTTACTAGTGTTAGTATTAATTCCTGGCATCGGAACAATTCGAAATGGATCTCGAAGTTGGTTTGGGCTTGGTGGTTTTGGTATTCAACCTTCTGAGTTTGCTAAGATTGGTTTAATTATTTATACTGCTAAGTATTTATCAAAGCACCAAAGAGAGATGCGAGATATTAAGAAGGGTGTTTTACCAATTTTGATGGTTATTGGCGTTTTTTTCTTACTTATTATGTTGGAACCTGATTTTGGAACAGCTATGGTTATTGTTTTAACATTAGTGTGTATGATTTTTGTAAGTGGCGTTAAGATTTCCTTCTTTGTAAAAATGGGCCTTTTAGGGATTTTAGGAATTGTTGCACTTATTATTGTTGCACCATATCGAATGGCAAGAATTGTTTCATTTTTAAATCCATGGACAGATCCTTTAGGAAGTGGATTTCAAATTATTCAATCGCTTTATGCAATTGGACCTGGGGGATTACTTGGGCAAGGATTTTTGAATAGTCATCAAAAGCATTTTTATTTGCCAGAGCCACAAACAGATTTTATTTTTTCAATTATTAGTGAAGAATTCGGCTTTCTTGGTGTTTTGATTGTGGTTAGTTTTTTCTTTTTCATTTTTTATCGTACTTTAAAGATTAGCATGAGTACAAATGATGCTTTTGGAAAATATTTATCTTTTGGTCTTTCTTTTGGTATTATTATTCAAGCTGTTTTGAATTTATGTGTTGTTATTGGATTAATTCCTGTCACAGGAGTTACTTTGCCATTTTTATCTTATGGAGGAAGTAGTTTACTCGTAAGTATGGCGAGTATTGGAATTATTTTAAATATTAGCAAAAATTAACTATAGTTATAATGATTAGATTTTTATGAGTTTTTTGAAATTTTAGTGTTGCCAAACTAACTGTTCAATGTCATAATAATTTTCGAAGGTGATTTTTAACATGAAATTAACAAAGGAACAACAAAAATTGTGGAATGTATATCATTATGCTTTTCCCTCTATAGATCAATTTTTAGATTTTTATAATCATGCTTTTAATGATTCGAAGCAAAATGTGAAGATAAGTTTTCAACAGTTGATGCAGCAGTATTTAAAAAAACATATGAATGTTGATTTAATGATGAATTATCTTAATCAGTTGAATATCAATTATAATTCTTCTAGTCAAGAAATTCGTATTAAATTACGTCCTTTTTATCAATTATTAGATCAATTGGATTATTGTTTAGCAATGGATGATGCAGCAGTATTAATTGAGTATCCTTTGTTTCAAACTTTATTTTCTAAACTTTTTGGTCAAAATAAAATAATAGCTGAGGATCAATTTCAAAAATTGGCGAATGATAGTATTTATTTTGAAATTTTATGTCGTGTTTATTTAGATTGTCATGATATTGAAGTAGATGAATCTTTAAATAATAAAGATGATAGAACTTTATCTAAGACAAAGATTTTGACTCATGAGGAGGAAATTGAATTAGCGAAAAGAATTGAAGCTGGTGATATAAAGGCTCAAGAAACTTTTATTTTAGCAAATCAACAATTAGTTAAGTATGTTGCAAAGAGTTATATTGGAAATGGTCTTGAATTTGATGATTTGTTTCAAGAAGGAATCATAGGACTTATGACAGCTATTCAAAAGTTTGATTATCAAAAAGGTTATAAATTTTCTACTTATGCTGTTTGGTGGATTCGTCACGCAATATATCATGCTATAAGAAAGGCTAGAGCGATTCCAGTACCAACTTATCGCGAACAAGAATATAATCATATTATGAAGGTGCATGCTCAACTGGTGAATGAGCTTCAACGGAAACCATCTTTAGATGAATGGGCAAATCATTTAGGAATGGAGAAAGAAAGCTTGCAAGAAATAGTCAACTCTATTCCTAATGTAGTATCATTCGAAAGCAAAGTATCGAGTGAAGATGATAAAGAACTTGGGGATTTTTATGAAGATTCAAAGGCACGTTTTGAGGAAGATGTCGTTCAAAGACAATATGTTTCGGAAATATTAAAATTGAGTAAAGAAATATTAAGTGAAAAAGAATATCAAGTTTTATTACTTCGATTTGGATTAGCTGATGGAACCAGTTATACTTTAGAAGAAGTTGGAAGAAAATTTAATGTAACAAGAGAAAGAATTCGTCAAATTGAAGCTAAGGCATTAATAAAATTGAAGCATAGTTTGAAATATGAAAAGAATAAAACATTACATTTAGCTGAGAATGAACCTAACTTAGAAGAAGTTGGAAAAAAATTTAATGTAACGAGAGAGAGAACTCGTCAAATTGAGAACGCTATGAATGAACCTAGCTTAGAAGAAGTTGGAAATAAATTTAATGTAACAAGTGAGAGAACTTGTCAAATTGAGAACACTATGAATGAACCTAACTTAGAAGAAGCTGAGAAAAAAATTAATGTAACAAGAGAGAGAACTTGTCAAATTGAGAACGTTATGAATGAACCTAACTTAGAAGAAGCTGGGAAAAAAATTAATGTAACAAGAGAGAGAACTTGTCAAATTGAGAACACTATGAATGAACCTAGTTTAGAAGCGAAAAAAAAATATACAAAGTTTGATATTCATCTTCTTCATTCTTCCCTTTCTATATCTTTACTTGTGGATTTTATTAAACTTTTTCCAAAACATGATCAAAAACTGTATTGCTGTTTGAGAGGAATTCAGTTGTCTCAAAAAGATATCGTTCCAATAGAAGATGATTCATTTAATGATAAACAAAAGAAATATATCACTATTATTGAAAACGATCTGAAGGCTATGGCATGTGAATATTTTTATTATATTAAAAAACGAAAATGTGATAAGGAAGTTGCTTTAAAGCATCTTGCAAAAGTTATGGTAATAAAATTTCTTCGTTTTCGATATCCTAATTCTACACTATCTATGATTATGGATGCAGTGAAAAAACTTCCGTTAGAACAACGTCAGGCTATATATCGAGTGCATGGTGAAGATTTGTGTTCTTATTTGTTAGGTGTAGGTGTCAGACAAAAAAAATCAAGTTTGTTAAATCTTGCCTATAAAGATATTGCTGCTATTTTAAATGAACATGAAGTGGTTCATATCAAGACAAGAAGTAATACTTTGTTTTTACTTATGGAGAAATATCCAGAGATTTCTTTAGAACAATGGATTTTAAATATACAATCTTTGCCAAAAAAACAAAGAGAAATTATGCAGTATGTTCATGGAGAGAGCCTCGATCAGAATCGATCTTTTTCAAGTCAAGACAAAGTGAGGCAATATGCTAACTATCAAAATGGACTTCGAAGTTTAGAACAATTGGCAAATGGAACTAGAAGAGTTATTACACTAAAGGAACAAAAGAAAAATATGCTGTTTTTACTTATGGAGAAATATCCAGAGATTTCTTTAGAACAATGGATTTTAAATATACAATCTTTGCCAAAAAAACAAAGAGAAATTATGCAGTATGTTCATGGAGAGAGCCTCGATCAGAATCGATCTTTTTCAAGTCAAGACAAAGTGAGGCAATATGCTAACTATCAAAATGGACTTCGAAGTTTAGAACAATTGGCAAATGGAACTAGAAAAGTTATTACACCAAAAGAAAAATTGTTCAAAATATTGAAAGTTGATAATGTTCAGATTTTAAATGAAGCATTAGAGCAACTTGAACTTTTTGAAAGGGATGTATTTTATTCTGTACATGGACAAACATTTGAAGAGTATCATGAGATTTCTAATTTTCAAGAGTATGAAAGAGTGTTTGAAAAACTAAGTGGAATAATGTTAGAAATACAAAAAGGGAAAAAGGATACCTTACTATCTTTACTTATGAAGAAGTATCCTGATATTACGAAAAAGCACTGGCATGTTTTTATTAATGCTTTATCACCCAAGCAAAAGGAAGTTATTTATGAGGTAAATGGTGTAGATCTTGATGAAAGTAATTGGATTTCTAGGAATTTACCTTCCAAAATTTATGAACGTTATTATTATGCAATTCAAAATTTGGAAGCACTAGCACAAAAAGCCTTTAATAAAACGGAGGAAAGAGATAAAAACATTATTGATGTTTATGGAACTGAAAGAGTACGTTTTATTTTTCAATTTTTGAATAAAGAAGAATTATCTGTCTTTTTGTATCGTCATGGTGCTGATTTGAATGAATGCAATGAATTTCCAGAACATTTAAATCATTTAAGAAATATGTATATTTGTACTATTGAAAAAATGAAAAATTTGTTAGAAATTTATACTGATTTATTGCAAGAATTTTTAGATTGTGTAGGACTTGCTTCTTTTGAAGAGGCACAGCATTTTATTTCGCTTTTAAGCATTGAAGAACAAGCAATTATTTATCAGCGGAGAGGAGAAAAATTAAATACATTAAATTCTTTTATCTATGGTAAATCATTTGCTTATTATAAACGGCAGTATGATGATGCAGTGCAACATTTAAAAAAATTAAAGAAAGAAGATAATCAAAGAAAAGAATATAATCAAAGAAAAGAAGAAATTATTAATAGAGAAATTTTAGAATCTCAAAAGAAAATATTACTTGATGCAAAATTAAGTCAATATCAACAAAGTCTTTATTGTGAGTTTTTCCAATTATATGGAACTTTGATAAATGAATATGATTTAATGCGTGTTATTAATAAATCTCTTCTTTCTTATACTTCTAGTGAGGGACTTTCTGTTGAAGTGTCAAGTCATTTTAAAGTTGAGACAGCGGTTTTAGAAATGTTAGTTTGTCAATATCAAATGGTGCAGAGTCAAGAATTGTTTGAGGCAATTAATAGTATTTTAAGTGTAAACTTAGCAGAAAAGTATTCATTTGTTAAAAAGAATATTATGTCTCCAGTGATTTATGCAGTGTTTCAAAAATATGTTGATCAACAGTTAATTTTTGAGGGGCTTGAAAAACCAGTTATTAAAGCTTATCAGATGAATTAAGTTATTTTTTGATCTTGTTTGTGATATAATTTTATTAGATTTATTCATACCTTTTACTTTTAATTTATTAATAGTCATTCGTGTACGGTTTAAATCAATATGTTTTGAAGGAGGTACTTGAGTGGCTGATAAGAATATAACTTGTAAGATGTGTGGACAAGAATTTACTTTTACTGTTGGAGAACAAGAATGGTATTCAGAGCGTAATTTGAATGAACCAAAGTATTGTAAGACTTGTCGTGCAGAAAGAAGAAAACAAAAAGAAAAACAAAATAATATTCATAATGATTCGGTAAAGAAAGCTGCATAGCTTTTTTTCTTTTTGATAAACAAATGAATATAATTATAGTATAATGTATAAAAGGAGTCGTTAATATGAAAATCATAGTATCGGCAGGTGGTAGTTTTGGACATATTAATCCTGCTTTAGCGATTATAAAAAAATTTCAAGAAAAGGAAAAAGATTTGGAAGTTTTATATATTGGTACCCATAATCGAATGGAAAAGGAGATTGTTCCAAAGGAGGGTATTCCTTATGAAGAAATTGAGATTTATGGTTTTACTAAGAATATGAAGCGCAACTTT
Source organism: uncultured Bacilli bacterium (assembly GCA_910585915.1). Classification (GTDB taxonomy): domain Bacteria; phylum Bacillota_I; class Bacilli_A; order RF39; family UBA660; genus MGBC162267. The sequence goes on from CAJUGF010000001.1 coordinate 38,287, forward strand.
AAAAATATCGGTTGTATTTATCATGCTACTAAAAAAGTTGAAAAGATTATAGATAAGTTTCAGCCAGATGTTGTAATTGGAGTAGGCGGCTATGTTACTTATCCAGTTTTGAAAGCTGCTCATAAAAAACATGTTAAGACTTTTATTCATGAGCAAAATAGTATTCCAGGAAAGAGTAATAAGATGATTGCTCGTTATGCCGATTTGATTGGTGTTACTTTTCAGACTTCGAAGTCGTATTTTAAAACAAAAGGCAAAATTGTTTATACTGGACACCCTTGTGGAGCGCAGGCTTTGTTAGAACCTAAACTTAATAAAAGTGATTTTGGTCTTTCAAAAACAAAGAAACTTGTTATTGTTATGGCAGGAAGTCTTGGAAGTTCTTCTTTGAATCGAAAGATGAAAGAAATGTTATACCAAGTAGGTCGTGAAAATTTTGAAGTTTTATATGTGACAGGAAAAGCAAATTATGAGGAGTTTATGGAGGGGAAAAAGTTTCCCGATAATGTTTTTGTAAGACCCTATATTGATCATTTAGTTGGACTATTGAAATCTGCTGATGTTGTTATTTCAAGAGCTGGAGCTGCGTCTTTGTATGAACTTATTGCACTTCACATTCCAAGTATTATTGTTCCAAGTCCGAATGTAGCAAATAATCATCAGTATTATAATGCGAAAGAGATGAGTGAAAAGGGAGCTTTTGTGATGATTGAAGAAAAAAATTTGAATGCGGCTTTGATACTTCAAAAAATAAAAGAAATGTTAGATGATAGTGCGAAACGCATAGAATTAATTCAAAATATGAAGAAGTTGTCTATATTGGATAGTTCAGAAATCATCTATCGTGAAATAAAGGAAATGATCTGATGAAAGAAACGCTTATGAATTTTGGAGAAGTATTAGAGAATGTTTCTCTAAAAAATTATAATACATTTCGAATTGGTGGAATGGCTTCTTTTATAATTTTTCCTAAAACGGTTTGTGATGTTCAAAATCTTATTTATTTTTTGAAAGAGAAAAACATTAAATATTTCGTTTTAGGAAATGGTTCTAATGTTATTTTTTCTGATCAACTATTTGATGGTGTGATTGTGAATTTAAAAAAAATGGATGCTATTATTTATCAGGGAACACAAGTTATTTGTGAATCGGGAGTTATGATGCCAAGGCTTGCGATGGATGTTATATCTCATGGGCTTAAGGGGTTTGAATGGGCAGCAGGTATTCCAGGCACTGTTGGAGGATGCGTTTATGGAAATGCCGAAGCCTACAAAGAATCAACGTTTGACTTTTTATTGGAAGTTCAAGTTTTAACTCCTGAAGGCGATTTAAAAATTTTAAAAAAAGCAGATCTTTCTTATGGCTATCGTACTAGTTTTTTTAAAGAAAATCCAGGATATGTTTTATTAAGTGCTACTTTTTCTTTGGAATATGGTGACAAGGAAGAAAGTATGGAAAAAATATTATGCCGTAAGGAAAAGCGTATGGAGACTCAACCTTTGGACTATCCAAGTGCAGGAAGTGTTTTTCGAAATCCATCTTCTGATAATCCAAGTGGAAAGATTATTGAGAGTATTGGGATGAAAGGATATATAATTGGTGGGGCAGAAGTGAGTAAAAAACATGCTAATTTTATAGTTAATACAGGAAATGCTACTAGTAATGATGTTAGAAATTTGGTAGAATTAGTTCATCAGAGGGTTCAGAAAGAAACAAATATTGATTTAGTAATGGAACAAGAATTCGTTGGGTGGGACTAAGATGAAAGAGAAAAAGACTAAAACAAAGCGTAAATTAAGACTTCATAATTTTTTTCGGATTTGTTTTGTTTTAGCTCTTTTTTTTGTTTTGGGTTGTTATTTTTATTTTCTTCCTATTAAAAATATTGTTATTACTGGAACAAATTACATTACTGACAATGAAATTATTGATGTAGCTGGGATCAAGAATTATCCTCCTTTATTTCAAACTAGTAGTCGTAAACTTATTCAGGATATTGAAACTTTGGATTTCGTATCATCTGTAAAAATTCATAAAAGTGTTTTTGGGCGATTGACTATTGAAGTTTTTGAGGAGAAGCCTTTATTTTATAGTAGAAATTCAGAAAAGCTGATTTTTGCTAGTGGTAAAGAGATTATTTCACAGGAATTAAAGGGAGTAGCAGTACTTGTTAACTATGTTCCAAATGAAATTTATGAGAGATTACTTAAAGAGATGGATGCAACGAATTCAGATGTTTTAAAAATGATTAGTGAGATTGAGTATCAGCCGTGGATGAGCGATGATGTAGTGATAGATGATACACGCTTTTTCCTTCGAATGAATGATGGAAATGTTGTCTATGTTAATCTTATTAATTTTGAAAAGTTAAATAATTATATGACCATTTATTCGACTCTAGGAGAAAATAGTGGTATATTACAATTGGATTCATCATTAGGAAATGGCATTACATTTGCACCATTTTAAGGGGGATTTATGAAAGAGAATTATCATAAAAAAATGCTAGAAATTATTTCAGAAAATCAAAAGAAGCAAATTATACCAACATTACTTTTACATACGTGTTGTGCACCATGTTCTACAACGGTTATTGCAAGATTGTCTTCTCATTTTAATATTACGGTATTTTATTATAATCCTAATATTGAACCTTATGAGGAATATTTAAAGAGAAAGAGTGAACAGATTCGCTTTTTAGAGGAATTTGAATCTGTAAATCCAATCAATTTTTTAGATTGCGATTGGGATAATGATTCTTTTTTAGAAATGGCTGTTGGCTTAGAAGATGAGCCCGAAGGCGGAAAACGATGTCATAAATGTTATTATCATCGTCTTTTGAAAACAGCAGAGATTGCTAAAGAACAAAATTTTGATTATTTTACTACTTCTTTAACAATCAGTCCCTATAAAAATAGTCAAGTTATTAATAAGATAGGGGAGCAGTTACAAAAACAGTATGGTGCCAGTTATTTATTTTCTGACTTTAAAAAAGAGAATGGTTATTTGGAAAGTATCATGAATAGTAAAAAATATGAATTGTATCGTCAAGATTATTGTGGATGTCATTACTCTCAGAATAATTAATTTTTTTGAATTTTACTATTATTTTATCGATGTTAGAATCAACATTTATTCTAAGAAAATAGATGGTCTTAACTGTGCAAAGTTATAGTGCTGTTTTATATCCTCATGAGCGAGAATTCTTCATCATTATTGTTTTCTTTTTCGGATCATAATAGGGAATTTTTCTATGTGATTTGGATAGGATTCAATTTTGATTTCTTTACCATATTCTTCATGATAATATATACAGACATCTTCGCACCAATAGTCACCAATCCATTTAGGAATTCTGGAGTTAGAGTGATTGCATCCACAAAATGCTATTAATAAATTTTTATTTTCTTGAATTGCTTTATCAATTATTGTTGTTGTAGCTTTGCATGGGTGATGAGCGAAGAGAGTATCAATGTTCTCGATATTAGTATTTAATGTGAAGTTTTCTCTTATAAGATTAATATCTGGAAGAATACTTGGAATGGTTTTGGGATCATAGATAGTTAAATTCTTTTTATTTTCTCTTAAAACTGGGAGAATTAGGGAAGATATTTGTGGGTATTTTCCTGCACCTATTTCACAGCAGTTTCCGTTAAGGAATCCTAATTCTTTTAATCTATTAGCAAGATATTTGTATTGATCATATTTAGGATGTAAGATGTTAAATTTAGAAAGAATTTGTCTACAAGAGTCTGGAGTGTAACCATTTATTCCTATAAATTCTGGATTTTTTAAGATAAATAATATATCTTTTGTTAATTCTGGATCATAGAATTCTTGATATTCTTTTAAGTAGTTTAAAATATTTTCTTTTTGCTCTAAAAGTAATTGGATATTAATTTTTTCTTTGATTGTGTTCATAATAAAGTTCTGTCTCCTTTTTTAACTTTTTTTATTCTAATCTTATTATTTTAAAAGTCAATATAAATTTTTTTGTTATCTTTTGTCAAAAGCATTTTTTGTTTTTTTGAAAAATGCTACAGTATTTGTGGTGATTTTTATGCGATTTTATTATAAGAATGAAACTTTGTATGTGGATGTGGAGATGAAGCTTGATGAGGAGAATAGAAAACGTTTTAAACGAAGAATTTTTCGGATTATTGATGATTATGATATTGACCATGTTGTAGTGAGAAATTATCAGATTAGTTTAGAGCAAAAAAAAATTCTCCAAGAAATTAAAGATGAATATCATCAAAAATTTGATGGAGAATTAGTAATTACTTAATTGTTTTTTTTATTATTCTTTCAATAGTTTTGTTATCATCATTGTTGATGGGACGTCTCCTGTTGCATTTAAACATGTAGCTGGAGCATCGATTAACCAAGCAATGGTAGTCAGAATTAAGTAGGCTTCAGCTGGGAATCCAAAGATGGATAGAATTAGCATTTCACTGATTAATCCTCCAGAAGGTATTCCTGACATAGCCATACATATAAATGTTGAAAGTAAAATAGTAATGATTATATTTGTTGGTGTAAAAAAGTTTCTTCCAAAAATGGCAAATAAGAACATTATTTTTAATACTGTTCCCATACTTGACCCTTCCATATGGGTAGCAGCACCAATTGATAAACTAACACTACTAATTTCTTCTTTAATTTTTAATTTTTTTGTTGTTTCAATGTTTACTGGAAGTGTTGCAATGGAAGAACAAGTAGCAAGAGAGGTTAGAGCAGGAGAAGAAATATTTTTCCATAGTGCTTTGACACCTTTTTTTCCTTTTGCAAAAAATGCATATAAACTATAGAATGCAACAAAATATATGAGACATGCAATTAGATAAATAATCAAGTATGATGCATAGGATCCAATTAATTCAGGTCCCATCTCAGCAATTAAATTAGCGAAGAAAGCTAAAATTCCAATTGGAGCATAGTACATAATGATATCAATCATTTTTAATAAACTTTCTGTTCCAGCTTCTAAGATCTTTCGCATTGCTTCTCCTTTTTCTTTTGCTGCAGAGACGCCAAAACCAAATAAACTAGCAAAAATAATTAGTGGAATTAGATTTTTTCTTGATAATATTTCAGAAAAGTCTGAAACTGTAAAGGTGTCAACAATTTTTTCTGTAATATCTACTGAATCCATCTCTACTGTTTCAGTAGGAATGGTTGTTTCAATTTTGGGTTTTGTAATACTAAATGTTCCTAGCATAAAGATGGAACTAATTAAACTGGTTGTTAAAAAGACAATGAGTGTTGTTTTTACAAGACGGCCAAATTTTTTGCCACTACCAAATTTGGCAATTGCACTTGCTATTAGAAAAAATACTAAAGGAACAACAATTGTAAATAAAAGATTTACGAAAATGTCACCGAGTGGTTTAATATAATGTACATGATCTTTCCAGAATAACCCTAAGAGGGTTCCTAGAATCATGGCGATGATTAAGACATAGGATGATTTCCATTTGAATTTAAATTTTTTCATAAATTCCCTCCTATCCTCATTATATCTATAGATTTAGCAAAATAGAAACAAAAATTTACAGAATTTGACACTTTTGGGTGTTTATTTCTTGAAAATTGCTATTTTTTGCGAATGAAACTTATACTTTGGACATAAAAATGCTTGTAGATATGTAAAGTTTTTGATAAAATACAAGTGGCTTTTAGTAAGCAAATAGACATGTAGTTTGAAAATTATATTCGAGTGCCGAAGAGGTGTATATAGTTTGGTGATAATTACAGATGTTTAAACAAAGGAGGATTTTATTATGGCCGTAGTTTCTATGAGTAATCTTTTAGAAGCTGGAGTTCATTTTGGACATCAAACAAAAAGATGGAATCCAAAGATGAAACCTTATATCTTTGCAGCAAGAGAAGATATTTATATAATTGACTTGCAAAAGACAGCTGAAAAGCTTGAAGAAGCTTATCCAGTAGTGAAAACCATTGCTGAAAATGGTGGTACTTTTCTTTTTGTAGGTACTAAAAAACAAGCGAGTGAAGTAGCCAAAGAAGAAGCTTTAAGAAGTAATTCATTTTATGTTACTGAAAGATGGCTTGGTGGAACACTTACAAATTTCCGTACTATTCGTAGACGTGTAAAACGTTTAGAAGAAATTGAAGCAATGGAGAAAAATGGTACATTTGAAGTGTTACCAAAAAAAGAAGTTATTGGACTTAAGAAAGAATATGAAAAGTTAAATCGTTTACTTTCAGGTATTCGTGGCATGGTTAAGATACCACAAGCTATGATTATTGTAGATCCTAAGAAGGAAATTAATGCAATTCGTGAAGCACGTAAACTTAATATTCCAGTATTTGGTTTAGTAGATACCAATTGTGATCCTGATGACGTTGATTATGTAATTCCTGGTAATGATGATGCAGTTCGTTCTGTTAAAGTTGTTTTAGGAGTTTTAAATAATGCTATTTGTGAAGCCAATCATTTAGAAATGGTTGATTATGTTACAGAAGAGGATAAGAAAAAAGTAAAAGAAGTGAAGGATGAAGTAAAAACTTCTGATGTTATGGGGACTGCTTTGCAAGAAGAAAAGAAGGAAGTAAAGGAAGTAGCAAAAGAAGATAACAATGAAGATCTTTCTAAAAAAACTTTGACTGAGCTAAAAGCTATGGCGAAAGAAGCAAATGTTAAAGGGTATAGTACTATGAAAAAGGATGAACTTATTGCATCTTTAACAAAATAAGATAATAGGAGGAATAACTTATGATTACCGCAGAAATGGTAAAAAATTTAAGAGAAGCAACTGGTGCTGGCATGATGGATTGTAAGAAAGCATTATCTGAGTGTAACGGAGATATGGATGCTGCAATTGATTTTTTAAGAGAAAAAGGAATTGCAAAAGCTAATAAAAAAGAATCTCGTATTGCAGCAGAAGGTCTTGCTAGTATTTTTATTGATGGAAATAAGGCTGTTATTTTAGAAGTGAATTCTGAAACTGATTTTGTTAGTAAAAATGAAGAATTCCAAGGTATGATTGAAGAAATTGGATCTGCTATTTTATCAGGAACAGCAACTACAATGGAAGAGGCTTTAGCGCTTTCTTGTAATGGAGGGACTGTTCAAGATTTGATTGTATCTAAGACTGCAAAAATTGGAGAAAAATTATCTTTTCGTCGTTTCGTTGTTATGGAAAAGAGTGATGATGAAGTTTTTGGAGCTTATTTACATTTAGGTGGAAGAATTGCAGCTTTATCAAAACTATCTAATACAAGTGAAGATGTGGCAAAAGATGTTTCAATGCAAGCAGCTGCTATGAGTCCTCGTTATGTATTTAGAACTGATGTACCAGAGGATGAAGTTGCACGTGAAAAAGAAGTGTTAAAAGAGCAAGCAATGAATGAAGGAAAAACTGAAGAAATCGCTGCTAAGATGGTTGATGGAAGACTTCATAAGTTCTTTAAAGAAATTTGTCTTGCAGAACAAGCTTTCATTAAAGATGGCGATGTTGATGTTCAAACATATGTAAAAAATAACGGTGGAGAAATTAAAGAAGTCGTTCGTTATGAAGTAGGAGAAGGCATTGAAAAAAAGCAAGAAGATTTTGCACAAGAAGTAATGAATCAAGTCAATGGAAATTAGTTTTTAAAGAAGTTTTATTGAAAAACTTCTTTTTTTTGACACTATCTTTAAGAGATAGACTTTTTTTCACTTCTTCTTTTTGTTATACTAGTTTTAGAGATGATATTTATGAATACAAAAAAGCCAATGTCTAGTTTGCAAAAGTGCTTTTATGCAGTAAGTTTTATAGTACTGATTGCAGCTTTTGTTTTTCTTGGTACAAAAAATTATAAAATTAAGGAATTGTCTGATGCAGAACAATTTTCGCGAGAATATCGGACAGTTTCTTCTGATAATTTGTTTCAGGTATTTGATTCTGCGGAAGCTTTGACATTTTTAGAAAAAGGAACAGGTATTCTATTTTTGGGATTTCCAGATAATAAGTGGAGTTCTAGTATTGCAGAAATGCTTGATCAAGTGAGTCACGAGTATAATTACCCAGTAAATTATTTTAATTTTTATGATGAACGTGAGAATAGACATGATAATTATTTGGGGATTTTAACTGAAGTAGATGAGTATTTGAATTTGGATGATAAAGGTAGACTTAACTTGTATGCTCCAACGATTATTGGTGTAGTAAAAGGGGATGTTATTTATTTTGATGATGAGACAACTTTTATGAATCAAAAAATGGAACCAAGTGATTATTGGACACCTTCTCAAAAAGAGAAGAAAATGTTGCGTTTACGCTCACTTTTTTTAGAAATGAAAGGAAAGTAGAATATGGATGAGAAAGTTGTAAAGGTTATATCTTGTTCGGTTGCGGTGGCAGTGATGATTTTATTGCTTAGTGGGGATATGATTATATCTCAGTTTATTCGAGTTAATCCTAATCAAGATATGATAGTAGAGGAAACTAGTTTTTGTGAGCAAAGATTTTGTTTGCAAGCTTTATCTAATCAAATAAAATATCATGATACTGTTTTTGTGCTTATTGGTCAAAGCGAAGAAGAATCTTGTAGTCAAATTCTTTCTATATTTGAAGAGACCATTGCAGAATATCCAGCAGTTTATGGGTCTTATTTTGATTTTCAACAGTTTATTTTTGAAGAGGATGAGTATCAAGCTTTTTTGGCTTTGATTAATGATGAGTCTTTGTTATCACAATCTTTTTCTGTTTTGATTTTTCAAGGTGGTGAATTTAAGGAATTGATAGATATATCTTCTTTAGAAAGATTGAAAGAACAATTAATTGATAAAATTCAATTGTATTCGAATTAAGGGGAGTTATCTTTTTCATAATCTAGGTTTATTGGGGTAAGATAAGAATGGTTTTTGTTGATTATGTTTTCTTAGTTTTATATAATAACAATATAGAAAAAAATTAGAAAGAGAGTTTTTATGATATCAGAAATTGAACAAAAAATGAAAAAAACAATTGATGCTCTGGAGGGAAGATTATTAAATATTCGAGCAGGGAGAGCAAATCCAGCAATGTTAAATGGCATTATGGTAGAGTATTATGGAGTTCCAAGCGCTATTACAGCACTAGCAAATGTTACAGTGCCAGAGGCTCGGCAACTTATGATTAAACCTTTTGATAAAAGTGTTTTAAAAGAAATTGAAAGAAGTATTAATGAAGCAAATATGGGAATTACTCCTATTAATAATGGAGAGGTTATCATTTTAACAATTCCTGAACTTACAGAGGAAAGACGAAAAGATTATGTAAAGCAAGCAAAAAGTATTTGTGAGGATGCGAAAGTAGCACTTAGAAATATTCGTCAAGATGCAAATAACGAAATTAAAAAAGCAGAGTTTCCTGAAGATCAAGAAAAAGCTGAACTAAGTAATGTTCAAGATTTGATTCAAGAATATAACAAAGTAGTTGATGAAAAGTTAAGGGAAAAAGAGCAAGAGTTAATGAAATTTTAAAAGAATAAAAATACTTTTTACAAAGTGTGTTTTTTATGATAGACTATTGTTAGTATAGATGATTTGGTGATGATGCTATGAACTATAAAAATATGTTAAAGAGAGAAACTAAAGTTATTGCTTACGTTGTTATTTGTTTAACTCTCGTAGTAATTGGTGTTAGTTATGCCATGTTTTTGCAAGTTAATAAGAATACTGATAATCAAGTAGTGGAAACAGGTTCTTTAGTTATTACTTATAAAAATGGCAACGGGGAAATGATTCAAGATAATGCTTGTTTGGAACCAATGACAGATGAGGATGCTTCTATTATGATAGAATGTAGTTATCAGTTAAGCATTTTAAACAGTGGATCTTTGCCTGCTAATTATAAATTGAATATTTTTGATAATTTGGAAGGTTTAAGTGGAAATGAAGTTTTTGTTAGCCATGATATTTTACGTGTTGGATTGAAAAAAGGGGTTGAGACTTTAAATCCTTTTAAGATAGAAACATTGTCTAATTTGCCACATACTGATGAAACAGCGTCTGAAACGGCTCAGAATAATATTCGTTATATATTAGATACTGGGGTATTAGAGCCTGGTGAAAATATTACTTATAGTGTTCAGATTTGGCTGAATGATGATAAGGCTAGTACAGCACTTTCGAATCAATTTGTTTCTTTGAAAATTGAAGTTGATAGTGTTGTTGCTGAGAATGTTGATGTTGGCAATGATAATTCTAGTGAAATCAAAGGTTTTTTTGAAGAAAAAGTGGTCACTAATGGAGAAGGAGTATACAAAGTAGAACATCCTGATAGTGAATTAACAGAAGCTTTTTCAAATGATTTGTCAGAAGCTCAAAAAAATAATTTAAAGCAAATAGAGTATCGATATGCTGGGGCTAATCCAAATAATTATGTAACATTTAACAATGAGTTATGGCGGGTGATTGGCTTAGTAAATACCCCAGAAGGACAAAGAATTAAAATAATAAGAAATGAAAGTATTGGAGAGTATTCTTGGGATAGTAGTGACAGTAGTACTAATGATGGATATGGAATTAATGAATGGAGTCAAGCAGACATAATGCATTTATTAAATGATGGTCCATACTACAATCGTACTAGTGGAATTTGTTATAATGCTCAAAATAATGCTACTATAGATTGTGACTTTAGTAATTCTGGTTTAAGTGATCAAGCAAAGAATATGATCGAAACAATCACTTGGAATACTGGAAGTAATGACGTAGCAACACATACATATGAACATATTAATACAACAGAATTTTATAGTTTTGAACGAAGTGGAAATACTGGAAAAGTTTGTAATAGTGGAACTTATTGTAATGATACATTAACAAGAACAACTACATGGAAAGGTATGATTGGGTTAATGTATTCAAGTGACTATGGATATGCTACGAGTGGTGGGACAACAATAAATAGGATATCTTGTTTAAATTCTGAATTGTATAATTGGAATAATAGTGAAGATTGTTATCAAAATAATTGGTTAAATAATTCAAGCATTTCTCAATGGATTATATCTCCTATAGCTGATGCAGATCTTGCTCATAGTTCTTTTGTTGTAGGAGTTAATAAACGCGTTGGAAATGGTATTGTTGCTGGGGCACGTGGTGTTAAACCAACTTTATTTCTTAAATCTAATATAAAAATAGTTGATGGATTAGGAACACAAGAAAATCCTTATCAATTAAAAGCTTAATTTTGGAAAAAAGATCAAAATGATCTTTTTTCTTTTGTTTTCTAGAAAAAATTGTTGATTGGAAGAAAAACTGGTGATATAATTTATGGTAGAAATTGAAGGGAGGGTATAATTTATGACTAAAGTTGTAGTAACTAATAATAATATTGATGGAGCTTTAAAGAAATTTAAAGTAAAAGTTGCTAGAAGTGGTGTCCCTTCTGAATTAAAGAAAAGAAAACACTATGAAAAACCAGGCGTTAAGAGAAGAGAAGCGAAGAAAGAAATGATTCGTAATGCTAGAAAACATAGAAGTTATTAGGTGATTTTATGTCTTTAACAGAAATTATTTCCAATGATTTTAAAACATGTATGAAAGAACAAGATAAATTCTCTCTAGGTGTTTTAAGAATGCTTAAAAGTGCATTACAAATGGAACAAATTAATAAGAAACATGATTTATGTGATGATGAAGTATTAGCTGTTATTAAAAAACAAGTGAAGGTTCGTAAAGATTCTATTTTAGAGTATCAAAAATATGATCGCAAGAATGAAATTGAAATGTTAGAAAAGGAAATTAATGTTTTATCAAAATATTTGCCAGAAGAATTGAGTGAAGAAGTTGTTTTGAATGAAATTGATTGTGTATTTTCAGAAATTCAGCCAACTAGTATGAAAGATATGGGACGGGTGATGAAGCTTTTAACTGAGCGAATTGGTAGTCAAACAGATATGTCCCACGTTAGTTTTCTTGTTAAAGAACGAATTATGAAAGGTAGCTAATTGCTATTTTTTCTTTTTATTTGAAAAAAATGAAATTTTATGTATAATATTGTTAGTATATTTTATTTAAAGGGGGAGTAATCCATGAAAAAGAAACAGTTTTTGGCGGTTGCAATCGTTTTTTGTTTAATCGTTTTATCATTTTCTGTTAGGAGTACTTTTGCTAAGTATAAGTCTTCTGTTACTGTAACAGATGATACTAGGGTTGCTAGATGGGGTATTAATATGTCAAATGAGATTAATTTGCTTGAGAATTCCTCTTTGGTTGGAGAGACTACTACTATTGCTCCAGGAAGTTCTGGCATCTATCGTTTTCGTGTTGATGGAACAACTGAAACGAGTCATAAGTTAAAAATAAATGTATCTGGGGAAGATCATGTAGGTCGGATTGTGTATTATTTGGATGATCCAAATAAACAGATGGGAATGGATTTTGACACTTTAAAAGTTTTTTTACAGGGTATTGTAACTGATGAAGTTATTGAACCTAATGGAAAACCTATGTTTGATTTTGATCATACTATTACTTGGGAATGGCCTATGGGGGATGCTGATTCTACTGATTATAGTATTTTTAAAGATAAAGATGGAAATACTGTTCAACCTTTTGTAACTTTGAATGTTGAGGTTATTGCTGAACAAGTAACTAAGTAGGTTTCTGATGGGAGAATAAAAATGGATTGGTTAGAGATTAAGGAATTTTTAAAAGATACTTTTAAAGTTGTCTTTTTTATTGTTATTGTGTTATTTTTTATTCAATATGTTTTTTCGGTTACAACGGTTGTAGGGGATTCTATGAATCCCACCTTACATAATGAAGAATATCTTTTTTTAAATAAATTGAAGTATCGTATTTCTGATATTAAAAGAGGAGATGTTATTTCATTAAAGTATGAAAATACAAAATATTTGATAAAGCGTGTTATTGGTTTGCCTGGAGATACAGTACTGATTCAAAATAATCACGTTTATATCAATGGAACGATGTACGAAGAATCATATTTATCTAGTGATTTGGAATATGATGATTTCTCTTTATCTAGTTTAGGATATGATAAAATACCAGAAGATATGTATTTTGTTTTAGGTGATAATCGAAGTAATTCTATGGATAGTAGAGAAATTGGCTTAATATCTCGAGATGATGTTATAGGAGAAATAGTATTTCGCTTTTGGCCACTTAATCGATTTAAATTCGTTTCTTAGAACTTACATTTTTTTGTAAGTTTTTTACATATTTAGACATATTATATAAACATTTTAATAGTTTATTTTTTCTTTTGGGCATTTTCTTTCCCTTGTTTATTGCGTTTTTTTCTGTCAAGTGATTTTCTTTAAAAAAATGTAACTTTTTGTTGCAGTTTTTTTTGTTTCAACGTATAATTATTATGATAGGAAGGGTAAGATATATGAATAAACGTAAAGGAACTATTATTGCAATTTTATTGATTCTTTTTTTAGGAACAGGATCATTTGTTTTCGCTAATCCTAGTGAGAAAGAACTTGATAAAGGAAATAGCAATAATAGAAATACTACCAATAGTAATAGTGAAAAGAAGGAAAATAAAAAGGAAAGTGGTATCACTATAGATAATGATTCTGAAATTAACGATGATGATCAAGATGATAGTGATAGTATGGGCGTTTTAGCTCCTGTTCTTGAAACAACTACTTATCAGGGAAATCGTAATCATTATGGTAGTGGTAATATAACTTCTTCAAATAATGTTGTTGATTCTAATAAACCAGGAAATGATAATACGGTTTCAACTGATCATAATTATGACAATGCGTATAAAGCAGTTGATGAAGCTAATGCTTCTATGACAGAAGAAAATTATCAAAAAGCTTTAGAAATTGTCAATCAATTGCCTGATGGCCCAAAGAAAGATGAATTGTTAGAACAATTGGATGTTATACATAAACTAATTCAAATTTCTTCTATGTTAAATGAATTAAAAGTTATGGTTCAAAGTGCTTCAGGAAAGAGTGACATCCAAAAAGCTCAAGAGTTTTTGGAGAAGAATGATTTAGAGAAAAAGATTCAATCTCTACCAAATAGTGAAAAAAAGCAAGCATTTATGAATGAATTAAATCAAATTTTGAATATTTTAAATGATAACGATGCGCCATCTGTTACAGGTATTCGTAATGGTGAAGTGATTAATCATAATTTGAATGTTAAAGTTACAGATAATCTTGAAACAAGTATTCTTTTAAATGATCAAGAGATGTCTTTAGAAGAATTAAATGGTGATTTAGCTGAGGGTGAATATGATCTTGTTGTTATTGATCAATCATTTAATGAAACTAATCTTCATTTTATTGTAGATAAAACGGCACCTGTTATTTCTGGTATTTTAAATCAAGCGCTTTATAATGCATCAGATATTGTTAAAATTCAAGTAGAGGATGCTCATGGATTTGTTTATCATTTTGAGAGAAATGGTAAAGCAGAGGAATATACTTTAGGGCAGAGTATTTTAGAAGATGGAGAGTATTCTTTCTATGCTTATGATGAGGCTGGTAATGTTAGTGAACTTTATGGTTTTACAATCGATAGAGTAGCACCAACAGCATCTGTTTCTTATAATATTACAGATCGCACTAATCAGGATGTAATCGGAACTCTTATTAATCCTTCTGAGGAAATAACTGTATTAAATAATGGTGGAAGTTTATCTTATACTTTTGCAGAAAATGGTGAATTTGTATTTGAGATTTCTGATAAAGCTGGAAATAAAACTGAAATAGTTGCCAATGTTAAAAATATTGATAAAGATGCACCACTTGTTAAAGATTTTGGTATTTTGAATTATAGTCGAGTTGGTACTAATCAAAAACTATCAGTTGCTTCTTATAAAGATGTAATTTGGGCTTATACTGTATTTGAAGAAAAATTAGGTACAGCTCCAACAATGAAATTTTATGATCAAGAGGTAAATAGCCAATTTAGTGAGGAATATTCTACTGATGGTAAATATGTTTATATTGCTTCTTATGAAGTTCCTTTGGATGTAGAAGAAGGAGAAGTGTTGATTGCAGTTTCTAATTATGCAGATGATCTTGGTAATGTTGGAAGTGTGCTTTCTAATCAAAGTATCATTTCTTCAGAATATGCTTCTGTTTATGTTTTGAATACTCCTGGATTTATATTCCAAAATAAAGGATATTTTAATCAAAAAGAGATCCTTATCAAAGATCCTGATTATGATTATATGATGGTACGTAGTATTACTCCACCTATGATGAAAAAGGTAGAGGAAAATCATTTTACTATTCCTGATGGAGCATCTGTGTTTATGTTTATTGTATATTACAAAGATGGCTCTTCTGTACCATTTACTATGACATATGATGGTTTCTCTCCTCAAATTAATGGTACAGGTGTACAAGAAAATGATACACTTAATATTACCGATGGTGGAAGTTATCAAGAGGTTAATTTATCTGTTTATGATCAATATTTAGATCACGTTATCGTATCAAAAACGGTAAATGGTGTAACAACAGAAGATAAATTTGAGTTTACTGATTTATATGCAACCAAGGATTTACATTATGATGAAAGTGGAGATTATAATATTGTTGCTTATGATCGAGCTGGTAATGAAACAAGTATTCAATTTACAATTCAATGAGGTAATTAACTATGGCTTATATGAAGTTTAAAGAGCTGACAAAATATTTTGATTTTAAGGAGGAGATAACAAAACTTGATTTGTTACCTCCTTATACAAAAGAGTACGTAAATGACAAGGAACATGTTTTTTTGGCTTATAAAAATAGTAAAGATTATATTGTTTTTACTGATAAAAAATTGATTTTATTCGATCGTGATCCATTAGCAATGTATTATAAAAAGGTCCATATTGTTCCTTATAAATCTATATCTACTAGTGCAATTAATTTTTTGCCTGGTAAAGTAGAACTTTTATTTAGTTTGGATAGTGGTTATCAATTGCATCTTAATTTTGTTTCAATGAATCATGAAAAGAAGGAAAATCTAAAACAAATTTATAATGTGATGATGAATTATAATTTGTAAAGAAGCAAAAATTGCTTCTTTTTTTTACAGTTTTTTAATTATTACTGGATATTTTTGTATCAGTGTGATATATTCATTTTAGGATAGAGATGGATCAAGGTGAGATTATGAATAAGAAGAAGGTATGGTTATTTTCTGGAATTATAGGGATATTATTATTATCAATGGGAATTAGTTTTGCATTATGGTTTCAAGTTTTTGAACAACAGGATACCAATGTTGTTCAATCTGCATGTTTTAAAGTAGAATTTACAGAAGGAAATGGAATTTCTTTAAGTAATGAGTTTCCAGTTTCTGATTCAGAAGGTTTACTTAAGACTCCTTATACTTTTTCTATAAAGAATATTTGTGATGATAGTGCAAGTTATCAAATTAATTTAGAATCGTTGATTCCTGAAGGAACGAGATTACCAGATCAATATTTAAAAGTTAATTTACAAGAAAATAATATATCAAGGGTAACAACAAAATTAGACAAGGAAGTTAATGTAGAAATGGAAACCGCAGTAACTATTAGTGGTGCTACTGATGCTTATAAATTATATACAGGAATTTTAAATCCAAACGAAACCATAGAATTTAGTTTGAGATTATGGATGGATCATACGGTTACACAGCATGATGAAAATAGTATGAATGCTAATTTTTCAGCAAAGATTAATGTAATTACTGGATATTATCAGGATAGACGTGGTACTATGATGGCTGTTGTTTATAATCAACCTGTTGCTTATTTTTCATATCGAGAAGATATTACTAAAGTTATTATAGAAGATGTAATGGAACCAAAAGAAACTGAATTATTTTGGGATGTATCTGAGAATCAAGATGGTAGTGTTATGAGTTATTTAATACCAAATGATGATAGTACAACTTACACTTTGTATTTGCAATCGGATGGTGGTATTAAGGCTAATCCTAAATCATCCCATTTGTTTTATCGTTTTTCTAAGTTAGAGACTATTGAGGGATTGGAGCATTTAGATACTAGTAATGTTACAAGGATGAATGCTATGTTTTATGAGTGCTATAATCTACAAGAACTTGATTTAAAAACTTTTGATACTAGTAAAGTTATCGATATGTCTTTACTTTTTGCTGATTGTCAAAAGTTAACAAAGCTAGAAGTGGGATATTTAGATACTAGTAATGTTACTAGTATGAAATCAATGTTTTATGGTTGCAGAGTTTTAACCAGTTTAGATTTAAGTCATTTTGATACCAGTAAGGTAACTGATATGCTTGGAATGTTTTCATATTGTTCTAAATTAAAATCTCTTGATTTAAGTCATTTTGATACAAGTAATGTTACTAGTATGGAATCAATGTTTTATTCTTGTGTCGAGTTAGTATCTTTAACTTTTGGAGATTCCTTTTTCACTAACAATGTTTTGAATATGAGTAAAATGTTTTATAGCTGTTCTAGTATTACTGATTTAAACTTATCTGGTTTTGACACAAGTAAAGTTACTACTATGGGGGGAATGTTTGTATATTGTATTTCATTAGAGAAATTAGATTTAAGTTCTTTTAATACACAAAATGTTTCAAGTTATAATTCATATCATTTAGATTCAAATTATGGAATGTTTTATGGATGTTCTAAATTATCTAATATTATTTATGGAGATAATTTTGTTTATAAGGAAGGTGCTCATGTTGATTCTATGTTTGATCGATGCCCTGCTAATCATCCATCACATGAATCATGGAATGGAGTGTCTTTCTAGTAAAGAGTAAATATATTTTTATATTTGCTTTTTTTTAATGAAATTTCATTTTTTTCATATACTTTAGTGGTGAAGAATATGCAATTGATTAATCGAGTGCGCAATTTTTTAGTTGATCAAAATTATTATATTGATATTTATGAAAATAAAGTTCATATTTTTCATTATGTTGATATTATTAAATTACAGGATGAAGAGATTGTGCTACAAATGGATGGCTTTCAAATTGTTTTAACAGGAGCAAATTTTCGGGTGGGGCGTTTAGAAAATCGTGAAATTTTAATTTCTGGTATTATAGAAAATTTGAAATTTGTGAGATGAAACATTATATTTGGATGGAAGTAAAAACAACGAATGAAAGTCGTTTGTTAGTAAAACTATTTAAAGCTGGCATTAATGTGTATGGTATTACTTATGGAAATGGTGTTATTCGGTTTCAAATATGTGTAGAGGATCGAAAGTTATTAAAAAAAATTCCGGGATATGCGTTTCACAAAGTTCGAGATAGTGGTTTGTTTGCATTACTTGCTTATTTTAAAAAAAGAATTTTAGTATTATTGGGGATTATTTTGTTTGTTCTTTTTCTTTTTTTGGTTTCTCATGTGATGGTATCTGTTCAAGTCATTCATTCTAATAAAGAAATTCGAGATTTGGTAACAAAATCTTTAGAGGATTATGGTATTCATCGACTTACATGGAAGAAAAATTTTCAGGAAATTGAAAATATTAAACAGCAAATTTTAAATGATTATCCTAATCAATTAGAATGGTTGGAAATAGAAGTAAGTGGGATGAAGTATATTGTCAGGATTGAAGAACGTATTATTACGAATCCAGATGAAAAGAAGAAGCAATGTCATTTGATTGCAACAAAGTCTGCTATTGTTAAAAAAATGTTGTTTTCAAGTGGGGAAGCTAAGGTTTTAGTGAATGACTTTGTAAAAGATGGAGACATTTTAATTAGTGGAGAGCTAATTCATAATGAAGAGGTGAAAGGATTTGTTTGTGCAACGGGGGATGTTTATGGGGAAGTTTGGTATACAGTGAAGGTAAGTTTACCACTTATTTATGAGGAAACAGAAGAAACTGGTAAAGTACGATGGAACTTTGGATGGTCTAAAGGAGATCTTGATCATATTGTTTTTCGACCACGAGTTCAAAGTTATATAACCGAGAAAAAGCCATTGTTTACTCTTTTTGGAATTCAGTTTTCCTTTTTGAAGCAAAAGGAGGTTACCATTACACAGAAGACTTATACTGAAGAAGAAGCCATTAATAAAGCCCTTTTACTTGTTGATGAGAAAATGAAACAGCAAATTGATCAAAATGATGAAATAACTACAAAAAAAGTTTTGAAAAAACAGCTGAATGATAGTACAATGGATATAGAAGTTTTTGTGTCTGTTGTTGAAAAAATTAGTAGACAGGAAGAATTTCAAGAGATCAAAGAAGAGGGTTAAATTATGATACTAAATTTACTAACGAATGCAATTGCTAAGGTATGGCCGATGATGACTATTTTTTTAGTAGTGTTGATTGCTATTCGTATTTCTTATATTCGTATTAATCATGAACGTTTTTGTTTTTATCGAGAGTTTTGGAATTTAATTTTTGTGGTTTATGCTATGATTTTATTCCAGCTTTTAACTGACTCTGAGATTAATACTAGTGGAGGATTAAATTTAGTTCCTTTTACTGAAATGTTTCGTTATAAATTTGGTAGCACTTTGTTTTATTCTAATGTGGTAGGAAACATTTTGATTTTTTTGCCTTTTGGTTATTTTGTATCTGGCTATGTAAAGGCTACTAAAATTAGTCATATATTGTTTTTGAGTGCAATTAGTAGTTTGACAGTTGAATTGGTACAATTACAAATTGGAAGAAGTTTTGACATTGATGATATCATATTAAACGTAGTAGGGGCTATTCTTGGTTTTTTACTTTATGTTGCTTTGAATGCAATCAAGAAGCATATGCCTAAAATTCTTCAGAGTGATCTTTTTTATAATATTATTTGTATTGTTTTATGTGTTATTTTTGTATTATATTTTATAAAGATTATTGGACTTGGGTGGTTATGATGAAAAATGTTATCATTAATGATAGTTATGGTTATGAAGATTATGATTATTTAAATGAAGTATTAGAAGAAACTTTAAAGCATGAAGGGGCTACTGGGTCTATTCTATCCATTGTTTTTGTTGATGAAGAGGAGATACAAGATCTTAATCGTGAGTATCGTGGACGAGATGCAGTTACTGATGTTATTAGTTTTGCTTTTGAAGATAATGAGAATCACTTGCCAAATGATGTACGTGTTTTAGGAGATATTTATATTTGTATTCCAAGAATGAAAGAACAGGCGAAGGAGTATGGCCATAGTGAAAAGCGGGAGTTATCTTTTTTAGTAGTGCATGGAATGCTTCATTTACTTGGATATGATCATATGGATGCTTTAGAAGAAAAAAGGATGTTTGCTTTGCAAGATGAAATTTTAGAAAGTCTTGACATTCTTCGGTAGTTTGTAGTAGGAGGGTTTTATGAAAAGTGGTTTTGTAAGTTTAATTGGTCGCCCTAATGTTGGAAAAAGTACACTTTTAAATACATTAATTAATGAAAAGATTGCGATTACTTCTAATAAAGCACAAACAACAAGAAATATTATTCAAGGGATTTATAATGAGCCAGGATATCAGATTGTTTTCATGGATACTCCAGGTATTCATAAACCACAAGGAAAACTTGGAAAAATTTTGAATAAAGAGTCTTATTCTTTGACGAAAGATGTTGATGTGGTGCTTTTTGTGATTGATGCTTCTACAGGGATTGGTCCTGGGGATAAGTTTATTATGGAAAGTTTAAAAACTAGCAAAGTTCCTGTTATTTTGGTAATGAATAAGATTGATAAAATTTCTGATGAACAATTGATTTTGATGATTAATGAGTACAAAGACTATTTTAATTTTTCTGATATTGTACCAATTAGTGCGATTAAAAATGATAATGTAGATCGTTTGGTCAATGTAATTAAAAAGTATTTAAAAGATGATGTCATGTATTTTGATGAAAAGACAAAAACGAGTAATAGTATTTATTTTATGGTTAGTGAACTGGTTCGAGAGAAGCTTTTGCATGTTACGATTGAAGAAGTTCCTCATAGTTTGACTTGTATTACTACAAATTATGAAGAGGAAAAAGATTTGGTACGTATTGCGGTTGATATTATTGTGGATCGTGATTCGATTAAGAAAATTGTTATTGGTCGTCATGGAGAACGTTTAAAAAAAGTAGGTACTCTTGCACGAAAAGAAATGGAAGCGATGGTTCATAAAAAAGTGTATTTGGAGCTTTATGTAAAGACGGTTAAGAATTGGCGAGAAAAGGAAAAATATTTAAAGGAATTGGGTTTTCAAGATTTTGAAGCATAAAATATAAAACTTATGAATAGAATTCTATCATGGGAAGCATAATAATATTAGAAAAGGTGATAGAATGAATGCAAAAGAATTGTGGAATATGTTTCGAAAAACGGGGAAAATTGAATATTATTTAGCATATAAAAAAGCAGAAAAGAAGTGAGAGAATGATTACAAAGGTGGAAGGTTTTATCCTAAGTGAAGTAAGTTATGGAGAAACTTCTAAGGTAATCAATATCTTAACAAAAGAATATGGCCTGGTAGGCGTCATGTGTAAGGGTGCGAAAAGTATGAAAAGTAAATTACGTGCTCTTACGATGCGTTTTACTTATGGCTTTTTTTATCTTTATAAAAAAGAAGGAAAACTATCTTTACTAAAAGATGTTGATATAATTGATTCTTTTGATCATCTTCATACTGATATTTTTCTAATTGGATATCTAAATTACTTATCAGAACTTACAGGACAAGTTTATAAAGAAAGCCATGATTTGTCACTGTTTTCTCTTTTTTTGGAAACTATTCGAAAAATTGATTCAGGATTAGATCCAATGGTACTTACTAATATTTTAGAAGTAAAGTATTTGGATTATTTGGGTGTAGGTCTTAATTTAGATGGTTGTAATAAGTGTGGCAGAACGAATGGGATTGTGACAATTGATCCTGATATTGGTGGGTATTTATGTGATCATTGTTTAAAGGATGAAAGGGTTGTTTCATTAAAGACAGTTAAGATGTTACGCATGTATTATTATGTGGATATTAAAAGTATTACTGAACTTAAAATTAGTGATGAAGTGAAACAGGACATTAATCTTTTTTTGAATCGTTATTATGACCGATATACAGGAATTTATTTA
Organism: uncultured Bacilli bacterium; assembly: GCA_910585915.1. Classification (GTDB taxonomy): domain Bacteria; phylum Bacillota_I; class Bacilli_A; order RF39; family UBA660; genus MGBC162267. The sequence goes on from CAJUGF010000001.1 coordinate 60,287, forward strand.
AAAAGTAAGGATTTTTTGTTTAAATTAAAAAATTTATGATTCCCTTTTTCAAAAAAGTATGGTACTATCTTGTTTACGGGTGATTTTTATGACATTGAATGATTTTAAGCAAGAAGCAATATTAGAGGTAAAAAAACAAGCTTTAAACCATGTTTTTTATGCAGAGGATATTAAAAATAACTTTTCTAATGTACGAAAGTTTGAAGAAAAATATCAAATATCATTGTTAGAAGCTGAACAAGTTTTAGAATATTGGAATCAATTAGTGAGAGAACAAAAGTATTCTTCAATGGTGGCTTTGAATGCAAAAGAATATCTTAATTTAATAACAGAAGAGCAAGGAAGAAATTTTTTGATGAATGCTTTAAGAATAATGGTTCCTATTTCTGGGAATGAAGATTTTTGGATTGCGCGATTGTATCAATGTAATGGTTTATTTGAAATTATCAAGGCAATGATAGAACCAAGTATGGTAGCATCTGAAAAAGCTTATCAATTTATTACGTCTCATTTTTCTTTTACATCTCAAGTAATGGATCAAATGGATGAATCCATTAGCCCATTATTGTTAAATGAAGAGTTTTTAAAGTATTGTAGTTATTTGTTAAAAAGTAATTCTCCTTTGTTACAAGAGGATGGTTTTGTAAGGCAACTGTTGCTTTTAATGCGTGTAAACGGAATGCATGAGGGATATTGTTATAATGATTTATCATCTTTAAAAGCTAATTTCTTTCATATGAATCGAAATTTAGCAAGAAGAATTACTGATAATTTTTAGAATAATTAGGAGGTAGATTATGGAGTTAAGATCTTTTTCTAATCAGGCAATTGATGCGGTAGGGCAGCAAGCATTACATCATATATTTTATGCAAAGAATTTTCGCGAAAATTTAGAGGAAGTTATTAATTTTGAACAAGAGCAAGGTGTTTATCTTCATCATTTGATTGATATTTGGTATTATTTGCTTGGAATTAGTGAAGATAATTTGTATATGCCAATCGTTCGTCAAAATGTAGAACAGTATATTCGATATTATTGGCTTAAGCATCGTGTGGTACCATTAGAGAAGTTTTACATGACAGATAAAATATTAAAGGGTAATCGTGAAATATTTCTAAAAGATTTTCCAAGTTTTGCAATTTGGAAGGAAAAAGCGTGTTTCGAAAGTTTAAGAAGTCGTAAGTTTTTGTATTTTTTTGCTAGTCACAAAAAAATAACACAAGAAGTTTTAGATTTTTATTTTTCAATGTTTGGAATTACAACAGCTATTATGAGTGAGGAAAAAAAAGAATTTTTACGTTTGATTTGTGATGATCAGTTTTTGTCATATTGTAATTATTTGATTAATCATCGTTCTGCTTTGATGTTGGAAAATGAGTATTTTTTTAAGGTGAGAGAAGTTTTAGAAGCCAATATGGATTATACTTTTACTAGTGCTCCTCATGCTATTTCTGGAACTTTTTTTGAGGAAAATGAACGTGTATTAAAACGTGTAAATGAATTAAATCCAACAGATGATATTTACAGATGATGATTCTGTTTCTTGACTTTTTTCGTTTTTTTATTTTATAATTTGGTTATACAAGCGTTGAAGGCCTTGGAAAGCTAGAGCTATATAATTTAAGAGAGATTCTTCCAATGAATAAGTAGGGTGGAACCGCGGCTGAAACCGTCCCTATGAATTTTTTGGAGTTTTTTTATTTAGAGAGGGAGATGTTTTTTGAATATTTTTGTTGGATGTTCTTCTAGAGAAGAAATTGCAAAAGATTATTTAGATCTTGCTACAGAAGTAGGAGATCGTTTAAAAGGAGTTCATTTCATTATTGGTGGATCTTTACATGGTATGATGGGTAGTGTAGTTAAACATATTCCTAAACCAGATATTACACAAATTATTTTAAAAGATTATGTGAATGAAGGAGAATCTTATTCATCAAGTTATCAAATTTGTGAAACTTCTTTTGAAAGAATGGAACACATTTGGAATGCTACTGATATTTTTTTAATTTTACCAGGTGGAACAGGAACACTTGGAGAAATTATTACTTTTTTAGAAGAAAATCGAATGAAGAAAGAAAAGAAAAAAATTATAGTATTTAATTATCAAGGATTTTATGATGATATTATAGCATTTGTAGAAAAAACTAAGGAAAAGAAATTTTGTAATGATGATATTTTGGCTGGACTTTCTTTTGCAAATTGTTTGGATGAAGTTGTAGAATTGATGAAAGGATAAGCATATGAAATATTTTAAAAAAATTGATGGTGAACGTATTTATTTGTCACCAGTATCTATAGATGATGCAGAGATTTATACAAAATGGATGAATGATGAAACGATTTGTAAGAATACAAATGCTCTTGCAAGGATTGTGCCACTTCAAAAGGAACAAGAATTTCTTAATCAAGCGAATGATATTTTAGCAATTGTTCGAAAAGAAGATGATGAACTTTTAGGAAATATTAGTTTTGGGCGAGTTGATTATCATAATCGTAATGCCGAAATTGGTTTGTTTATAGGAGAGATGGAAAATCGTCATAAAGGATATGGCACAGAAGCTTTGAAATTAATGTTAGATTATGGTTTTAATCAATTAAATTTTCATGCCATAACATTAAGCGTTTTATCTTTTAATGAAGAAGCTATTCAATGTTATGAAAAATTAGGATTTCAAGTTGTTGGTAGGATTAAAGAGGTAATGTATTATCATAATGTTTATTATGATCGAATTATTATGGAAATATTAGAAAGTGATTGGAGGAATTTATGATGCGTGCGCAAACAATGGAAGAATTGGTTAATTATTGTAAACAATATGGTTTTATATTTCAAGGAAGTGAAATTTATGGGGGGTTATCTAATACTTGGGATTATGGTCCATTGGGAATTGAGCTTAAGGAGAATGTAAGAAGAGCTTGGTGGAAGAAATTTATACAAGAAAATCCATATAATTATGGAATTCAAAGTGCAATTTTGATGAATCCTAAGGTTTGGGAAGCGACTGGACATGTTCAAAATTTTCATGATCCTTTAATGGATTGTAAAAAATGTAAGATGCGTCATCGTGCTGATAAGATTGTTGATGCTTATTTACATGAACAAGGTTTAGAGGAAAGTAGTGATGGTTGGAGTAATGAAAAATTAGAAAGTTTTATTAAAGAAGCTGGTATTACTTGTCCTAATTGTGGAGCTTGTGATTTTACAGAAATTCGTCAATTTCAAATGATGTTTAAAACTTTTATGGGAGTTACAGAAGATGCGACATCTACTATTTATTTAAGACCAGAAACAGCACAAGGAATGTTTGTTAATTTTTTGAATGTTCAAAGGAGTATGAGGCTTAAACTTCCTTTTGGAATTGGGCAGACTGGTAAGAGTTTTCGTAATGAAATAACCCCAGGAAATTTTACGATTCGTACTCGTGAATTTGAACAAATGGAATTAGAATTCTTTTGTAAACCTGGAGAGGATTTGGAATGGTTTGGATATTATAAAAGTTTTTGTATGGATTTTTTGACTAGTCTTGGGCTTAGTAAAGAGAATTTAAGATATCGTGATCATAAGAAAGAGGAGTTATCTTTTTATTCTGTAGCTACGACAGATATTGAATACCGCTATACTCATGGCTTTGATGAATTGTGGGGAATAGCGGATCGAACAGATTATGATTTGTCTGTTCATCAGGACTATTCTAATAATGATTTACGTTATTTAGATCCTGAAACAAATGAAAAATATTTACCTTATGTTATTGAACCAGCTGTGGGCCTTGATCGAATGATTTTAGCTTTTTTAACGGAAGGTTATCAAAAGGAAATGCTAGAAGGAGAGGAACGGACCGTTTTAAAAATTCATCCTTTTTTAGCACCAATTAAGGTGACAGTTCTTCCATTGATTAAGAAGATACATGGAAATAAAGCACGAGAGATTTATGGGGATCTTGCAAAGTATTTTCAAGTATCTTATGATGAAGCTGGAAGTATTGGTAAGAGATATCGTAGAAGTGATGCTATTGGTACTCCTTTTTGCATTACTATTGATGATGAAACGTTAAATAATAAAACGGTTACAGTCAGGGATCGAGATACAATGGAGCAAATTACTTTACCGATTTCTGAGTTAAATGATTATATTTTGGAGCGAATTCAATTTTAAATAAAATATATGATAAAATGATTGAAATCCTATTTCTTGTTTGAGTAAGAAATAGGATTTTATTTTCAATTTGTTAAAAATGAGGAGATATGGTAAGATATGGTAAGGATTTTGGGGTGTACTGTATGAATCAAAAAAGATTTGCTGAAGGTATTTGTTTTACAAAATTATTTTGGATTTTTTTACTTGGCTCAATTTTTGGTGCATATTATGAACAAATCTTAAATTTATTTATTCATTATCATTACCATCACGAGTTTGTTTGGCAATTACGTCGTGGCGTTATTTATGGTCCTATCAGCCCAATTTACGGTGTAGGAGCGGTTTTGTTTACTATTTTATTACTTCGTAAGGAAAAAAGTAATTTTAGTATCTTTTTAAAAGGGGCTTTGATTGGTGGATCTTTTGAATATTTGATTAGTTTTTTTCAGGAAACTTTTTTTGGTACTATTTCGTGGGATTATAGTCAGGATTTTTTAAATATTAATGGAAGGACTACGATTCCGTATATGATTGTGTGGGGACTTTTAGCGCTTTTATTTGCTAAAGTTATATATCCTACGATTTCTAATATTATTGAATCTTTTCCGCAAAAATTTGGAGATGTTTTTACTGGTATTTTGGTAGTGTTGTTAGTTTTAGATTTTTTTGTTTCTTGGGGATCTTTAATTCGACAAACATTACGTCATAAGGGATATGAACCAATTACATTTGTGGGAACATTTTTTGACAAACATTATAATGACGAAGTATTACGACAATATTATGCAAATATGAAGGTTATTAAAGTGAATAAGTGATGTTCCTTGTTCTAATTCAACATAGGCTTTTCCTTAAAGTTTAAGTAAGGATTTATGTTTTTTTTATGAAAGGCTGAGTGATAGGTGAAGTATTTATGATGATTAAAAATGTGGAGTTAACCAGTGATATTCAAAGGGATTATGTACAAATGGTACATAAAATTCCGAAACTTACTGTCAAGGAAGAAAAATCTTTATTTGAGGGATATTATAATAGTAAAGATTCTCATCTTAAAGATGAAAATTCAATGTTGGAATTTAGTTATGAAGGAAAATCTTTTCATTTTGATAAAAATGATATTTCATCTTATGAATTTATGGCAGTATGTAAAGAAATTTTGAAACCTTCTTACTATCTTGTTTTATATTATCGTTATTTTTGTCTTGATCCAAAGTCTTTAAGTTTTATTGCTCATATGTTTTTTTCAACAAGACAGAATATTTCGGTTTTAATTGAGCGTGCTTTTTATGTGTTGAAACCTTATTTAAATTGTTCAAAGGAGTATTTAAGAGTCCTTGAATGCTTAATGTCTAAGGAAGGGGATAATTTTAAATATTTGAATGTGCATCCGATTGATCCAAAGGATATTGTTCGGTTTTGGTATGCATATCCTTATTTGAATTTGAAAGAACGAGAAGTTTTAAGAGAACACTTGCTTGGAAAGTATGATGTGTTAACTTTTCCACTTTATCAATTGCTTGAAATGTCTAAAAAAGAATATAGTGTATGTTTGAATTCTTTACAAGAAAAGTTGGAAGTAATATTTTCTGATTATCAAAAATATTATAAGCAAGAAGAGTTATGTATTCGTGCATACAAAACAAAGATTTATAATATGGATTTGAATAGTAAGTTTTGTTTTTTTGATGATGATATTAAACGACGTTTAACTATATAAAGAGAGTAAGATAATATTTTTTAGAAGAACTCTTGTTATTCAAATCTTTTTCTTTTATAATACTTTTCGAGGTGGGGGGAATGGTTTCTAATAATAGCATGTTTTCTTTTTCTAATTTAGAAACTGATTATTTAACGATGATACACGGTATTCCGCTTCTTTCTTCTAATCAACTACTTGCATTGTTTTCTGAATATAAAAGTACATTAAATGAAGATATTTTGAAGCAAATTGTGGAGCATAACTTGCGATTAGTACCTGGAATCGCGAAATTGTATTTGAATAAATGTAATCATTTGAAATTCATGGATCTTATTCAAGAGGGAAATTATGGTCTTATGAAAGCAGCACGATCCTTTGATCCAAATTATGGTACTGCTTTTTCCACATTTGCTACTTCTTATATTCATGGATATATTAAGAATGCAATTGCAATGCAAGAGCGTTTGATTAAAGAAGATCCACGCTTTGTTAGTCAATTGATGCGATATCAAAAACTAAAAAGGAAATATCAAAATTGTGAAGAGGAAGCACCTTCTGATGAAGAATTATGTTCTATATTAGGTGTTTCTTTTGATACTTTACGATTGTTTGAAGAAGTTAATGTTAGAAAAATTACAAGTCTTGATGCCAAACTTAAAGAAGATGCTGATGATTGTTTGCTTGATGTCATTTCAAGTGCGGAAGATGTGTCTACTGAGATGGTTGATAATTATATGGATCAAGAAATTATGGTTTTATGTAAATGGCTTTTAAAATCTGTTTCATATTTTGTGTTATATTATCAATATTTTTCGAAGAAAGTAATACTTTTAAGTGATCTTGGAAATCTTATGGGGAGTAGACGTCAGAATGCTTCTCAATATCTTAAAAAAGCAATTCAACAACTAAAACCTTATTTTACGTCTTCTTCACTTTATTCTGAAACTTTACAAGCTATTAAAACGAGGGAAGGTAAGAATTATAGTTTTTTATCTTTGAAACCAATTTCTCCTCAAGATATTACTAAATATCTTTATGCTTATCCTTTTTTGATGCCTATAGAACAGAAAGTGCTTTATTGGGAATTGTTTGGAAAGTATGAAAGAGAATGTCCTTTTGTTTATGATTTACTTTGTATGAGTAAAGGTGAATATTATTCAACTTTGTCTTCTTTACAGTTTAGATTAAAAGAAATATTCCAGAATTATAAAATGTATAAAGACTATGAAAAACAATGTATTGAAACTCATAAAGCGAAAATTTATAAACTTGATTTGCATTATGAGTTAGTAGATAATAAGCTTGTTAAATCTTTTAATTCAAAGTAATTAGTTTGCGAGGGAGTTTTTAGCGTGTTATAATAAGTGTATCGAATTTCTATTTTGGAAAGAGGATTATTATGAGAGATGTAGAAATAAAAAATGTAAAAGGTACCTTTGATTATTTACCCAAAGAACAAAAAATGAGAGATTATGTTACCAGAACTTTATCTGATGTTTTTGAAATGTTTGGGTATTTGCCAGTTGTTACTCCTACACTTTGTTATTATGATGTTTTAGCTAGTAAGTATGGTGGAGGAGCAGAAATATTAAAAGAGGTTTATAAGTTGTCTGATCAAGGTAAAAGGGATCTTGCTCTTCGCTATGATTTAACAGTTCCGTTTGCTAAGCTAATTGCTTTGACAAAAGATTTATCTATGCCATTTAAACGATATGAAATTGGGAAAGTTTTTAGAGATGGTCCAGTAAAAATAGGAAGAAATCGTGAGTTTATTCAATGTGATGTTGATGTAGTAGGAATTAAAGATGTTTTGGTAGATGCAGAACTTATTAGTCTTTATGTTTTTGCATTTGATTCGTTTGGTATTGATTATGTGGTTGACTATAATAATCGGAAGTTAATGACAGGTATTTTAGAAGAATGTGGAGTTTGTCATGAAAAAATGACAGAAGTTATTACAATTATAGATAAGTTTAAGAAATTAACTAAAGAAGATATTCAAAAGGAATTCCAAAATGTTGGAATGAGTCATGAGCAAATTGAAAGTTTGTATGAGTATTTTAATTTAGGCTTTGATGGTATTTTAGAACGTTTTCGAAATACATCAAATGAAATGGTTCAAATGGGTATTCAAGAACTTCAAGAAGTTCAAAATTATTTGAAAGCTTTAGGAATTCAAGAACACACCAATATTGATTTGACGCTTGCTCGAGGGCTTAATATTTATACAGGAACTGTTTTTGAAGTATTTGCAAAAAATAGTAAAGTAACTTCCGCTATTGGTGGTGGGGGAAGATATGATAATATTATTACTAATTTTGTGGATGATGGGAATGAATATCCAGCGATTGGATGTAGTTTTGGATTAGATGCTATAGTGGAAGTGTTGAAAGAACAAGATGAAAATCGTTTCCGTAATAATTTGGATTTATTTATTGTTCCTTTAAATACTAAAAAAGAATCTTTGAAATTGGCTAATGAGTTACGAAAGTTTGGAGTGAAAGTAGATATTCAATATAATGCTCGTAAATTAAATAAAATATTAAATTCGGTGGATCGTGCTGGTATTCCTTATGTTATTGTCCTTGGAGAAGATGAAGTTCAGAATAAGAGAATACAACTCAAATGTTTTTATGATCAGGCTGTATACGAATTAGATATTGATGCTTATGCAGATATTGCAAAGAGGGTCCAAAATTAATGAAATTCAATTTTATATTGAGTTTTTTTGTGTTAAAATGGTTTTGGTGATGTGTAATGAAGTTTCAGTATCAATTAAAAAAAGTAGAAAAAGATACAAAAGCTCGTTTGGGAGAATTTGAATATAATGGGAAAGTGTATGAAACCCCAATGTTTATGCCAGTTGGGACACAAGCGACTGTAAAAACGTTAAGTCCAGAAGAAATAAAGGAAATGGGAGCAGGGATTATATTATCCAATACTTATCATTTGTGGCTACGTCCAGGAGAAGATGTTATATCTCATGCTGGAGGGCTTCATCAATTTATGAATTATGATGGACCTATTTTAACAGATTCTGGTGGATATCAAGTGTTTTCACTTGCGAAAAATAAGAAAAAGGATATTACAGAAGAGGGAGTTTATTTTAAGAGTCATATTGATGGAAAAAAGCTTCTTTTAACACCTGAAAAGTCGATTGAAATTCAGAATAAGTTGGATAGTGATATTGCAATGAGTTTTGATGAGTGCCCGCCAGCTCGAGGAAGTTATGATTATTTAAAAAATAGTGTGGAGAGAACTTTAAGATGGGCAAAACGTGGACGTGATGTTCATAATAATCCAAATCAAATGTTATTTGGAATTGTTCAAGGGGGTGCTCATAAGGATTTGCGAGAATTTAGTGCTCGCGAAACGGTGAAACTTGATTTTGATGGTTATAGTATTGGTGGAGTTGCAAATGATCATGAAAGTAAAGAAGAAATGTATCAAGCTATTGATTATTCGATTCCTTATTTGCCAGAAGATAAGCTTCGTTATTTAATGGGTATTGGGGAACCAATCGATTTGATTGAGGGAGTAATTAGAGGAATTGATCTATTTGATTGTGTTAGTCCTACACGGTTAGCGAGACATGGTCATGCCATGACGAAGTATGGAAAGATTAATTTAAAGAATGCTAAATATAAAGAAGATTTTACCCCAATTAGTGAAGTATGTGATTGCTATGCTTGTCAGCATTATACTAAAGCTTACATACGTCATTTGATTACGGCAGAGGAAACGTTTGGTGCAAGACTTTTATCAATTCATAATATTCGCTTTTTAGTAAATATGATGGAGGAAATGCGTCTAGCTATAAAAAAAGATACACTTCTTTCTTATCGAGAAGAGTTTATCAAAAACTATTATGGTGATGATTGTGAATAAGAATAAAACGATTTTATTTTTAACAGTGATTGCAACGGTTCTAATTGTGGCATTGCCAACAATTTTAAAAATTTCGGAGAGACATGATGAGCGTATGTATATTGCTGCATCCCGAAAAGTTTTGGAGAGTGCAGAAGCATGTTATCGTGATCAAGTTTGTAAAGAAAAGCAAATGACTATTGGGGATTTGAAAAAGATTGGCTATTTAAAAGAAGAGGTAGTGAATCCAAGAACAAAAACATATTTTGAAGATAATATGATCATGGTTGAAGATAATTTTCATGTTACATTTAAAGATTTTTAGTTGGTTTGTTTAATGGGTATATAATCAATTGTCATGTGGCTTAATTATGCGAAGAAAATCATACAGGTTTACAATTGAAGAAATTGCTTATACAGCCGATAAAAAGAGAAAAAGATAAGAAATTGATATTTATAAAAGTTTAAAAACAGCTATATTTTGTGTTAGCTGTTTCTTTTTTTGTTAATTCCAATCATAGAGAAAATAGTACAAGTGATTATCATTGTTAGATAATAGATGACTCTTTTTAATGTGAAAGAGGATGCAAAAAAGATTAGGTTTAAAAGTATTAATAATAATACATAAAGGGCTCCTATTTTTAATCCTTCTAAATATCCTTTGTGTTCTGCTTGATGGCCTAAAGTGATTCCTGAATACATACAAAATCCTAAAACAAAGATGATTGATAAGATGTGATTTAAGGTGTTGTTTCCAATGTTAAAATAGTTTAAGATACTTAATAGAAGACATAATATTATTATACCGCTTATAAAAAATAGTATTTTTTCTCCATACATTTTTAATTGTTTCATTTTATCAAATCCTTTATTTCATTTTATGATATGTTTAAAAAAATATTCTTTTGATCATAATAGAAATGGGTGATAAAAATATGCAAGAAATTATTAAGATTTTAATTCGTACTACTTTTTTTTATTTTTTTATTGTTTTGCTTTATCGTATTATGGGGAAACGAGAGATTGGACAGCTTGGAATTATAGATTTAATTGTTTCTATTTTGATTGCTGAACTCGTTGCTATTAGTATTGAAAATATTAATGATTCTATTTGGCTAACGATTGTTCCACTTACTTTATTAGTTTTATTAGAGCTTGGACTTGCTTTTGTAAGTATTAAGTCACGTAATTTTCGTACTTTTTTTGGAGGTAAACCTTCTTTAATTATTTGTAATGGACGCATAAATTATCAAGAAATGGTTAAACAACGTTATTCTATGGATGATCTTCTTCTTAGTTTGCGTCAGAAATCTGTTAAAAGTATAGAGGATGTGGAGTATGCTTTTTTGGAGCCGAATGGTAAACTTTCAATTTTTAAATACAACGTATTTCGTGTGAAATCAAATTATCCTATGCCTTTGATTGTTGATGGTGAACTTCAAAAGAAGGCGCTAGAACATATTCATAAGAGTAAGTATTGGCTAGAAAAAGAGTTATCAAAAAAAGGATTAGATGTTATTGATGTTTTTTATGCTTTTTATAAAGGAAGCAAAATTTATTTGATTCGAAAGAAAGAATTATAATTTTCCTTTTAAAATTTGAAAAAGATGGAAAAGCTCTTTTTTATTTTTGGTTAGAATGATATAATTAGTCATAAGATGTAAAAAAGGAGTTTGGAGTAAATGAAAAAGACAAAGATCAGTTTGAAAAAAGCTAGAATGGGAATTTTCTTTGGAATTATGGCGAGTTTATTATCTGTTTTTGTTTGTGTTATTTTTTTAGGGCATCATTTATTAGAAATACAAATTCCAGAGCGTCTTCGATATATTAAAGATTATACAGATTTTACTTTGACAGTGGAAGAGATGCCTAATTGTACGAATCAAATTACTCATCTTTTTCAATATAAAAATGAAGTTTATAATGGACTTTGTGTAAAACAAGTATATGTTAATTATGGTAGAGTGAAAGCTCCTTTAGAAATGGTTTTGAATGAAGAGTATATCAATCTTAATAATATTAAGAAGAAACTTAGTAGTATTGATAGTGAATCAAAACAAGAATTTCATTATGAATACCGAAGAAGTGAAACCCCTGAGGGGAATTATCGTGTAACTATTACAAATAAAGATTATCAAAATTCTAGTGTTGTAGAAGTTATGTTTGAGCCTTTTTGGGAAAAAGATGAACTAGATGCAAGTGTGAAAATGGATGGAAGTTTGGATATTAATTAGGAAAAAATGTATTTCCTAATTTTTTTAATGTTTAAAGCTACTACGACAATGATGTTGATAATCTCAGCATAGACTAAACTATAGATTCCCATTTTTAGAAAACAGAAGAGAGTTAATGTTCCTAGTTTTATAATTTCACCAACAATGGTTATTTTCATTGTGGTTGTAGATTTTCCTAGTGCTTGGAGAATGCTCATAAGTGGTGCTTCTAGGTAAAATAAAACGAAAAATGGAGCAAGTATTTTTATGTAGTTTGATCCTAAGGTTGTGTTGTATATTGTTTGAAGGAGAGAGTCTCGGTAGAAGAAGATGATTGTGGAGAAAAATAAACCGATTATAAATGAAAAGAGGATGCTTTGCCAAAATCTTCTTTTAATCATAATATGATTTTTTTCTCCAAGGTATTTGCTTATTTCAGGAATAATAGAAGAGCACACTGCTCCTACAAAGAAACTTGGCATGGTAAGAAGTGCAATTGTGTAGGCATTATAAGCTCCATATTCTCTTAAGATATAATCATTGGAAAATCCACAAAACAAGAGAATGTTGGTGAGGATGATGGGTTCAAAAAAGAAGCCAATATTACCAATAAATCTTGATGATACAGTTGGAAGGGAAATAGAGAAGACTTCTTTAATTGTTTGTTTGTCAGGAGAGATGTCCGTTTTTTTAATAGTAAAGTTTTTGGGAGTAAAAAAGAGAAAAGTTGTAATACTTACAATTTCTGTTATGATGTTAAATAAAATTAATCCAATAACTGCTAGGAAGACAGATCTTTTGATAAGTAGTGGTAATACTAAAATAATTAATAGAATTTTTATTAATTGTTCTAATATATTTGAAATAGTATTTGGAATCATTCTTTGACGACCGAAAAAGTACCCTTTTAATATGGAGGAGATACTGATAAAGGGAAGGGTTAGAGTCATTGCTATTAATAGATAGTAACAATTGCTATTTTTTAAGAGTGTTGTGGCAATAAATTGACTAGATAATAGCATGACTGTAATTAAGA
>CAJUGF010000001.1:73250-73850 GCA_910585915.1 uncultured Bacilli bacterium
GTGCTCTTCCGATCTAAGATGATATTTAAAAAGATAATAATGAAAGTGCTAGAAAAGATGATTTTGCTGCTTTTATATTTTTGTTCTGCTACCATTTTACTTATGGCAATTGGCAAGCTTAGGGAAGCTAATGTAATTAATAATGAATAAGTTGGCATAACAATTGCATAAAGGCTTACACCTTCTTCGCCAATCATTCTGGTATACATAATTTTGATAATAAAGCCTAGTAGTCTAGTGATTGCACCTCCAGCCATTAATATTAAAGTGGAGGTAATAAATTTGTTTTTTCTCATCAGTTACTCCTTTTCTAAATAACTTCTTTGCTATATAATAAATGTATGCCAAAAGATGAGATAATAGATTGCTAGGTGAAATAAATGGATGAGAAATTTTCTTCTTTGGAAAGTTTGTATATAAGGCTAAAACCTGCTTTAAAGACAAAGGTGCATGAGTTACATCTTAATCACATGATTTATATTCATGAAAAGGATGTTTGGGATTATTTACGAGTAACTAAATGGAATCGTAGTCAAAATTTGACTTTGTTTGATATGGTAGATGATATTTTAAATACAAAAAATGAAGAGATTGATCGAT
>CAJUGF010000002.1:0-18853 GCA_910585915.1 uncultured Bacilli bacterium
TATTTTATCAAAAAACCACACCTTGTGGTGCGGTTCAATTTTCAATTTAGGAAAAGCTTCTTAATTAGAAGCTTTTTATATTTCTCTCATGTTTTGTGAATTTTTAAAAGGATTTTTCGGATCAATATGATCTACAAATAAAACTCCATCCAAATGATCCATCTCATGTTGAAAAATAATAGATATTTCTTCACGAACACGTATCATATAAGTCTTTCCATCCAAATCTTGCGCTTCAACTGTCATTCTCGCATGGCGAGGAACAATCCCCTCTGTTTCACGATTCACGCTCAAACATCCTTCTCCTTCGCCAACATAAATCATCTCTTCACTTACACTTTGGATTTTTGGATTAATAACAACATAATTGCGAAATTTTCCTTCTTTCTCTTCATCAACAACAACAAAAAAGCGTTTCAAAGATCCCAGTTGTACAGCAGACAAACCAGTTCCTGCCCTTAAATCATATTTTTCTCGTTCTTCTTCGATTTGACTCATTTTCAAGTAAAGAAGCATATCTTGAATCAAATCTTTATCCTCCTGCGAAAGAGGAAATGTTACTTCAACACTTTTTTGACGTAATCTTTTATCTTTTTCATCTAAAATTTCCAAATTTGGTAATTTCATTTGCTTCACCCCTCGTAACTAGCTAATATTTTAACACAATTTTGTGAAATTGGAAGTAAAAAACAGAAAAATAAGTTATAATAAAAAAGGGGATAAGAATAGAACTATTAAAACAACAAAGTAAAATAAAAAATGTATATAAAAAAATAAAATAAAAGATATCTACTTTTATAAACTAACTGTAAGAATCGGAATAATTGTTTAAGCGTCTAGAGTTAGATATCATAGAAAGAGTATATTAAAATGAATCAGATAAAAATAGTAAATAACGTTGAAGAAGCCAATGCCATAACCCATAGTGGTACATTTCATGCGGACGACATATTTTCAACGATTTTTCTCGCCAAATTTCAAGAAGTATTTCTGTTTCGTACAAATGAATATAACAAAATATCCAACAACAATCAAATTGTTTTTGATATTGGATGTGGAGAGTTTGACCATCATGGGGATTCTGCAAAAGTGCGTGCAAATGGTGTAAAATATTGTGCTTTTGGTTTATTATTTGAAAAGTTTGGAAGAAAATATTTAAAAGAAAAACAAGTAGAAGATATAGAAGAAGTATATCAGATGTATCTAAAAGATTTCATTTTACAAATTGATGCAATTGATAACGGGATTTTTCCAGCACGTCCAAAAGACTACAACATACTAACACTTTCAAGTATAATTGAACTATATAACCCAACTTGGAAAGAAGCAAAAGACACCAACGCTGCCTTTTTAGAAGCAATTCAAATCGGTAACCTAATATTTGAACGTATTGAAAAAAGAATTTTAGATAAACTAGCAGCCAAAACAATTGTGGAAGAACAATTAAAAAAAACTGAAGGAGAAATAATTCAATTTGAAGAATATTTACCCTTTATGGACTTTTTATTATCGAGTAATCAGGAAAATGCTAAAAATATTTTATTTGCAATCTTTCCTTCCAATCGCGGAGGCTATAATATACGTGCAATTAATAAAGAAATAGGTTCTTTCAAAAATCGTTTAGACTTTCCAAAGGAGTGGGGAGGCAAATCAAAAGAAGAATTATATGAAATGACTCAAATCAAAACTTTTCGTTTTTGTCATTCTAACCTTTTCTTATGTTCTTGTGATGAATTAGAAGATGCGATAAAAATAGCAAAATTGGCTTTGAAACAAAAATAATAAAAAAGAGTACTGAAACAGTACTCTTGATTGTATTAGGATAACTAGTTGTTGTTATATCCATTATTGCCAAAACTCCAACCAGCACCAATGATGATTACAAGTAAGATAAATAAAACAATCCAAATGGCAGCACCAATACCAGAACCAGAAGTATAACCAGCATAACCAGTATTGCAACATGGTTGTTGATATCCATATCCACCGCCATAGTATCCATTATTTCCATAATAATACATACATTTTACCTCCTTTATGTATCTAATATAGTGTATTAAAAGACACTTCATTTTGACATTGTTTCTGATGAAATTTTATAAATTGTTTCAAATTAAATAGGAATGTGATAAAATGAATAATAGGTGAAGATCGTGAAAAATATAATAGGAAAGATGGATAAACCACTACTGATACTAACCATATTATATTCTATTTTAGGATTAGTTATGATTTTAAGTGCTTCAAGTGTTTCCGCCGTCTTAAGATACCACGTTTCTTCTTCTCACTTTTTTATACGTCAACTAATATTTGTAGTCGTAGCATTTTTAGTAGGCTTTGGCTTTGTTCTAAGATTTCCTACAAGTAAATATAAATATGTAACCCCTCTCATGGTATTAGGAATTGGTGGATCTTTAATAGCATTATTTGTATATGGAAAAATATCTGGAGGAGCACAAAGTTGGTTTGACTTAGGCTTCTTTAGTTTACAGCCAAGCGAATTTGCTAAATCGGTTTTAATAATATATATGGCGGTATTTTATAGCAAAAGTTTAAAGAAGAAAAAAACATTATACTACAATTTGATACCAGTAACGATTGCCATCTTATTTTTTGTATTGATAGCAATGCAACCAGATCTTGGAGGAGCAGTAATTCTAGCAGGAATAACATTTTTCTTGTTTAATATCATCCCAATAGATAAAAAAGGAAAAATGAAATTAATCAAGGTTATAGGAATAGGAGCAGTATTAATTGGTGTCCTGCTTCTTTACAATGGAACAGAATTATTAAATTCAGTTCAAATGAGTCGTCTAGAATTTAAAAATCCCTGCAGCCGATATCAAGAAAAAACAGGATATCAAGTATGTAATGGTTTTATTGCAATTCATAATGGAGGAGTTTTTGGAGTAGGACTGGGAAATTCATCACAAAAATACTTATATCTTCCAGAAGCTCATACCGATTTTATTTTCCCAATACTAGTAGAGGAGCTTGGATTAATTGTTGGCAGTTTAGTTATTATTGGGTATGGAATTATTCTATATCGAATTTTAAAAATAGCAAAAATGGCAGATAATCCCCGAGGCTCAATCTTGGCCTATGGAACCTTTTTGTTGATGTTATTCCACTTGATAGTCAATTTAATGGGGGTTCTTGCCTTGATTCCTTTAACTGGAGTTCCATTACCATTTTTAAGTTATGGGGGGTCATTTACCTTAAATGTTTTATTAATGACTTTTGTGGTTCAAAGAGTTGCGATTGAAACAAAAACAAATCAAGCAAAAAAAGAAATTGCACTATTGGGCGAAAAATAAAAGGAAAATAAATATCTACCTTGAATAATACTAATAGGGAGGTAGATAGAATGGAAAACATTTCGGATTGGATCTATCATCATAAAACACTACTTATTATGTTTCTAATTATTTGTATTGGAAGCATTGGTAGTGTTTTTGCGCTTACAATGGAATCTGATCGTGTAGAAGAAATAGAGGAAATGATTAGTGATAGTAAAACAGAGGAAACGATTGTAGAGCCATCCAATGAAATAGAATCAAAAGAAGAAATAGAGGATAATGTTTGGACAATAGATGTAAAAGGAGCAGTGAATAATCCAAATGTATATAAAGTACCAATAGGTACAAGAATCTATGAAATATTAGATATTGCTGGAGGACTAACAGATGAAGCAACAACAGAAAATATTAACTTAAGTAAAAAAGTTACAGATGAAATGGTGATATACATTTATAAACAAGATGAATACATTGCGAAAAATAAGTGCATAGTAACAAATGAATATTATGGTGAAATCAGTAAAGAAATAACGGAAAAAACATCAATAATTTCTGAAACAGAAAAAAATGAAACAAAAAAGATTAATATCAATACAGCTACACAGGAAGAGTTAATGACCATTAATGGCTTAGGAGAAAAGAAAGTAGCAAATATTATAGAATATCGCAAAGAGCACAAAAGCTTTAAAAAAATAGAAGAATTAAAAGAAGTGAACGGCATCGGAGAAGCTCTTTATGAGAAAATTAAAAACTATTGTACAATCGAATAATTTTTATGTATGTTTAATGATCATAACAATTCTTTATATAGGTATAAACATAGCAGCTTCTAAAATAATTAGTGAAAATCATTTTGAAGGAAAAATAATAGAATACACATGGAAAAAGAAGTATATTGAAGTAGTTTTAAAACAGCAGAATATAAAAAAGTTAATTAAAATACCATATAAAGAAAGAAAAGAGTGGGAAGATAAAATTAAGTATGGAAATCTTTTATCTGGAAGTGGAAAAATAGTTTCCATAGAAAATAATACAATTCCAAATACATTCAATCAAAAAAAGTATTTGTTATCAGAAAATATTTACTCAGTCATTGAAGCTGATGATGTGAAAGTATTAAAAAACAGAAATGTACTATATAATTGGAAACAAAATTTACGAGATATAATAAATACTCAAGAAAACGCAGGATATAAAAAACTGCTACTTTTAGGAATAAAAGAAGATATGCAAGAAAAATTAGATAATTTTGCTAATACAGGAATATCTCATATTTTTGCAATATCTGGCATGCATATATCCTTTCTTTGCATATCAATAAAAAAAATAGGTAAAAAATTTAAGAAATCTGAAAGGCAAATCGACAATCTAATAGCTGCAACATTAATACTATATTTTTTTCTTTTAAAAAAATCCATTTCTAGCTCTAGAGCAATTTTCTTCTTTCTCTTAAAAATAATGAATAAAAAAACAAAATTAAACATCAAAACAAGTAATTTATTCTTTCTAGTAGTAATGATCTGCTTATGGAAAAAACCACTTAGTATTTATCAGGTAGGATTTTGGTACACATTTACATTATCATTTTTCTTTATGATCTTAAAGCCACAAAAGAAATCTTCAAATTTATTGCGTATTTCTTTAATATCATTTTTCATAAGTCTTCCAATCACAATTCAAAATAAAAGCGAAATAAACCCTTGGAGTATCCTAATAAACGTAATAATGATTCCCATTATCTCAGGTCTTATGTATCCAAGCATCCTTTTAAGCACTATACTAAAACCATTCAGCTTTTTTGCAAATGGCTTAATTCATATTGTTGAAAGTTTAAATTTGCTGTTTCTAAAGTTACCACTTTCTTCCATAACAATTCCTAAAATGTCTTATGGAATGATCCTACTTTATTACGTAATCCTGTTTTTAATCATAAAAAGAAACAAACAAAGATATAAAATAATTATGTTTTTTTTCTTACTTTATACAATATTTTATCCTAAACTTGACAGTAATGCTTACTTTTATTTTTTAGACGTTTCACAAGGAGATAGTACTTTAATTATTTCTCCCTTTCAAAAAGAAGTGATATTAATTGACACAGGAAAAGAAAATGAATACTTGTCAAATAATATTAGTCAATTTCTAAAAAGCATTGGCATTACAAAAATTAATTATCTTATACTTTCGCATGGAGATAACGATCATGCTGGCTCTGCAGCAAAACTATTAGAAACTTTCAAAATCGATCATTTAATACTAAATCAAGGGACAATAAATGACATAGAGCAGAAATTAAAAAACAAGTATTCAGAAAAAATTCAGAATCATATAAGGACCAAAAAAATCAAAATAACGGAGTTATCTCATTCAGTCAAAGAGAATGAAAATGATAACAGTAAAATATTGCATATTTGTTTAAAGAACGTTTGTACACTGTTTATGGGAGATGCTAGTATCAATGTAGAAGAAGAATTGATAAATCATTATCGAATAAATACAACAATACTCAAAGTTGGACATCATGGATCCCAAACAAGCTCATCATCCATTTTTTTAGAAAAAATAAAACCATTACATGCCATCATTAGCGCTGGCAGAAATAATCATTACGCCCATCCACATGAAACCGTGATCAGAAATTTAGAAAAACAGCAGATTAAAATTCATAGCACCCAAAATCTAGGAACCATCAAATTAAAAATATCCAAAAGAAGTTACACCTTTTCTTATAATCCACCATAAAATATAGTACATTATATATAATGTTTAGATAAAGAGAAAGGGGATCCCTTTTTCCTTTTTTGTATGATATGATGAATTTAGGTGATATGGTATGAATATTTATTTAATTGAATCAGCAAGTCGTGTTCTAATGGAAAAAGAAATAAATAAAGTAATTGGAGATTCTGAAAATAAGATTATTTATAACGCAGAAGAGAGTTCGATAGAAGATATATTGAGCGAAGCATCTTATGTATCCATGTTTGAAGAAATGAAATATTTAATTGTAAAAAATGCTAACTTTTTTGGATCTTCAAAGTTGAAAGAAGACGATGAACAAAAACTAATAAGTTACTTGCAAGAGCCATATCCACTATGTACTGTTATTTTTACAACCTATGAAAATGTTGATCAAAGAAAAAAAATCACAAAATCTTTGAAAGAAAAATACTATTATAAAAGTATTATTCCACCGAAAGGATTAGAATTATATAACGAAGTAGTAAACCTATTAGTAGAAAAAAAATATTTAGCAGAGAAGGAAGTAATTAATTATATTACTAATGCTTGTTTAAGCAATTATGATTTAATATGTAATGAAATAGAAAAGTTAGATTTATACTATGAAAAACCAACAAAAATCAAATTAGAAACAATAAAAAATATAATTTCTAAAACAATGACAGATAATAACTTTAAATTTTTAGATGCTGTTATTGAAAAAGATTTAAAAAAAGCCATTAACCTGTTAGAAGAGTTAATGACCTTGAAAGTGGAACCTTTAACACTAATTAATTTAATGGCAAGAGAATATCGTAATATGCTTGAAATTAAAAATATGATCACCAAAAAATGTACTTCAAAAGAAATGAAAGAAACACTTCATTTGCAAGATTGGCAACTGGAAAAAGCTAGAAAGAATGCTATGAATTATCACGAGGACGATTTGAAAGATTATTTAATAAAATTAGAAAAGTTGGATTATCAAATCAAATCAGGCCAAATAGATAAAGTTGTAGGTATAAAATTATTTTTAATTGATTTATATGAATTTTAAAAGGAATCTCATTGATTAAAAGATTCCTTTATTTTTTCAATATTTTTAAAATTCAACTTTGCAATTTCGCGAAGCTTATTATCTCCAAATTTTTTTACAATTTGAATTCCCACTTGATCAACAATGTCATTAGCACCCTTGGGAATTTCGATACCAAGCTCTTTACTCATTTCATCCATTTTCATAAGAAAAATATAGCGACAAATACAACTTGCAGCAGCAACACTCCCACACTTACTTTCAGCTTTTGTTGTAAATGTAATATTCGTAACTTTTTCTGTAGCATCTTTTATATGTTCAAAATATTTTTTTGGATAAACAAATTGATCTACCACAATTTTATCGTAAGGATATCCCTTTTGTTTCATAGCATATAATACCTTATTATGCAAAATAGCTTTAATCTGATTCATATTATAGCCTTGTTCATGATAGTGATTATAATCAAGATTAGATAAAGTAAAAGTAACATAAGGGATTCTATTAATCAGTTGGGGGACAATTTTTTTTATTTTTTCATCTGTTAACTTTTTAGAATCTTTAACTCCAAGTTCCTCCAAAAAAGAAATATCATTTTTGGATACATAAGAAGCGGTGACAACAATTGGACCAAAAAAATCTCCTGTTCCAACTTCATCAGAGCCTATAGTAGACATATAAAAGTAAAAATCGTCTTCTTTATCTTTTTTATCTTTTTCCTTTTTTTTATCATCCAATGTAATCGTTCGATTGTTTAAATGCTTTTCCATATCGATCCAAAGATTAGCATCAATATCTGCACTTACACCTTGAAACATTACTTTACCAGATTCATATAAAGTAATAATCGTATCCTCTTCCTCTGCTTGAAAAATAGCATAGGGGGGAGTTTTTGGACGCATTTTATCCTTATAAAATTCCTTCATTTTTTCTTTAATATTATCACTAACTTTAAAAACTATTGTCATAAGACACCTCTCAAACTAATTTTAGCATAGAAATTGTAAAAATGTTTTCTTTTTAAAAATAATATAATATAATTAAGATAATAATAAAAGAGGAGGTCATAAAATGTTAACAATTGTTGATGTAATTATTATTTTATTTTTACTTATGGGAGCAGCCATCGGATTTAAAAGAGGAGTAATCAAAAGCGCGACCATGTTCATTGGGATGATTCTAGTCATCATCATATCTTATTACTTAAAAAATCCACTATCCAAATTAATGTACACTGTATTGCCATTCTTTAAATTTAGTGGGGCATTGCAAGGAGTTACTGTCTTAAATATTTTAATATATGAAGCATTAGCTTTTATAATAGTATTCCTAATTTTAACTGCATTACTTAATGTCTTAATAAAAGTAACAGGAATTATTGAAAAAGTATTAAAATTTACAATCATATTAGGAATTCCATCAAAAATCCTTGGAGCAATATTCGGCTTATTGGAAGAATTTATTTATGTATTTGTATTTTTATTTCTTCTATCCAGACTTAGCTTTACAGCAGAATACATTAATCAAAGTAAACTAGCGAATGTTATATTAGATAAAACACCAGTAATTTCTAAAATAGTAGAAGATTCAAGTGAATCATTTGAAGAAATCTATAGTTTAAAAGAAAAATATAAAAATCAAGGAGATACCAATGAATATAATAAAGAGGCATTGGATATATTATTAAAGTATGATATTATAACTCCAGAAAGCACAAGAAAATTGATTGAAAAAGGCAAAATCAAAATTGATGGAGTAGAATCAATCATTCAAAAATATGAATAAGGTGATAAATTTGATTAAATATTTAAAAGAAGAAAAATTAGAAGATTTAATTCATGAGGGAACGCATTTAGTAGATTTTTATGCTGATTGGTGTGGTCCATGCAAGATGTTAGGAAGCATTTTAGAAACAATGGAAGATGTAAGTATTATAAAAATAAATGTGGATGAACATCCAGAACTAGCACAGCAATTCGGGGTCATGAGTATTCCAACCATCATTATCTTTAAAAATGGCTTAGAAATAAAAAAGCAAATTGGCTTCGTGCCAGAAGAAGAAATCAGAAATTTACTAAAAGAGATAAACTAAAAAACTCAATTCTTAATTATAGGAATTGAGTTTTTTACATGAGACAAATTCAAGACATTAACGAAGAACATTTTTACTAGCATTAGCATAAGCTCGCATAAGACCACCAGCTCCAAGTTTGACACCACCAAAATAACGTACCACAAAAAGAGCATGATGTTGGTATGAACTCGTCTGTAAAATATGAAAAATTGGTGTACCTGCGGTATTCGATGGCTCTTTATCATCACTTTTTCCAGCGGTATTCGACAAAATATAAGCATAAGGAATATGACGCGCTTTCCTATGTTCCTTTTTTAATATTTGATAAATCTCTTTCACATCATCCTTCGTACCAATTTCATAAAGATAAGCAATAAACCTTGATTTTTTAATTTCTACTTCACAAGTATTCAATAACTGCATACATTTCACCTAACTAAATTATAACTTTAAAATAGAATTCCGTAAAGATTTACAAAATTTGCAAGTAGATTTGCAAAAATATAGTATACTATGATTAGGTGAGACGTATGTTTAAAGACAAATTAAGCTTAGTACCCCATCTACCTGGTTCATATCAAATGAAAAACAAAGACGGGGTTATTATATATGTCGGAAAAGCGAAAGATTTACATCGTCGTGTTTCCTCGTATTTCAATCGAATACATACAGGTAAGACAGCCAAAATGGTCAGCGAAGTAGCAGACTTTTCCTATATTGTAGCTGGAAGTGAAACAGAAGCTTTTATTATGGAAATAAATTTGATTAAGCAGTATGACCCTAAATACAATATTTTACTAAAAGATGATAAAAGTTACCCATATATTGAATACATTAGAAAACCTTATCCCAAACTAAAAGTATCTAGATATTTGAATATTCGCAAAAAAGATAATAAAAAATTGTTTGGACCATACCCCAATGCCTATGCTGCTAGAAAAATTGTAAATTTATTAAACAGATTATATCCTTTAAAAAAATGTGAAAATAATAAAAATGTGTGTTTATATTATCATATAGAAGAATGCTTAGGTTATTGTGAAAAGAACATTGATGGAGAAAAAATTGACAATATGGAAAGAGAAATCTTAAGCTTCCTAAACGGCAATGATAAAATTCTAACAGACAAATTAAAAGAAAAAATGGACACCTATAGTGAGTCATTAAACTTCGAAATGGCTTTGGAACTAAAAAAAGATTTAGACTACATAAATGTTATATTAGACAAACAAAAAGTTGAATTACATGATTTAACTAATCGTGATCTAGTGGGATATTTCTTTGACAAAGGATACATTAGCTTACAAATCTTTTTTTTGAGAAATGGAAAACTGGTTGGGGGACATACAGACATTTTTCCAGTGGTAAGTGAAGTAGAAGATGAAATAGAAACTTACATTTTAAATTTTTACACACGTCATGAAATTCCAAAAGAAATATTAATGGAAGAGAGGTTAAACAAAGAAGTATTAGGAAGTATTCTAAACACAAAATGTTTAACTCCAACAAGGGGTCCAAAGAAAAAACTTTTAAATATGGCTAGTATCAATGCAAAGATAAATTTAGAAAACGAATTAGAGCTAACACTAAAAAGCGAAGAGAAGACAGAGCAGGCAAATGAAGAATTAAGAAAAATTTTAAACTTACAAATATTAGATCGTATAGATTTATTTGATAATTCCAATCTATTTGGAGATTTTTCTGTAAGTGGAATGGTTGTTTTTAAAAATGGAAAACCAGCAAAAAATGAATACCGAAAATATAAAATTAGTATTGATAAAAACGATGATTATAATACTATGAAAGAGGTTATATACCGCAGATACTATCGTGCCTTATTAGATAAAACAGAACTACCCAATTTAATCATCGTTGATGGCGGAATCAATCAAATTAATGCCTGCAAAAGTGTGTTAGAAGATCTAAATCTGCATATAAAAGTATGCGGACTTAGAAAAAATGATAAACATCGTACCAATGATTTATTAGATGGCTCTACTTATGATGAAATACCAGTTCCAAAAGATAGTAACGTTTTTCACTATTTAACTAGAATGCAAGACGAAGTCCATCGCTATACTATTAATTATCATCGTACTATAAGAAGTAAAGGAAGCATATCAAGTATCCTAGACCATATTGAGGGTATTGGAGAAAAGAGAAAAAAAGAACTGATCAAAACTTTTGGGAGTGTTTCTAAAATCGAAGAAGCCCCATTAGAAGAAATAGAAAAGATATTGCCCAAAGAAATAGCCATAAACTTAAAAAAATATTTAAAAAGCCGCAAAGAAAATAAGTAAGAAGAGTGCTAGATAGACTTTGAATATAGAATTTGATACAATAATGATGGTGAAAATATGAGAAAGCTGTTAACTCTAAGAAAAGATTATGAAATCAAACTAAAAAGTCGTATAACACATTATTTAGATCCAGAATATATCTTCATACCATACGAAAATAATGAAAATATTATTTCAAAAATAGACGTAAAAAAAGAAGAAAAAATTACCGAAAAAATCATTACTCCAGTTTCAGGAAAAATTACAGGAACCAAATATTGTTTAACAGTAGACAAAGGTCTTACAAAGTGTTTAAGCATATCAAATGATTATAAAGAAACCTTTTTAAAAAGAAACGCATCTATAAAAAATTTAGAAAAAATATCTTTTGAAAAGATAATCATTGATTTGCAAAATTATCATTATTATTCCTTAGCTGAAAAACTGAAAACAGCAGAAAAAAAATCCATTTTAATTTTAAATGGAATTGAAGATGAACCCTATGTTGCTAATGAGATTTTTATAAATAAAGAATATAAAAGCGACATTTTAGAAATATTAGACATAATAAGAGAAAAAATTGAGGCGTCAAAAACGATTGTAGCCCTTAAGAATAATGATCGAGAAAATATTGAAGGAATGGAAGATTTTTTAGGAACATATCCTAAAATAGATATACAATTAGTTCCTGATTATTACTTAATTGGGAAAGAAAAGTATTTAAAAGAATATCTAAACATAACCACAGATTGCCTTCTTTTAAAGCCGAGTGAAATAAGAACCATTTGTTCTGTAATCAAAAGGCGTCGCTATATCACAGAAAAAATTATTACTATAAGCGGAAATGCTATTACAAATCCTCAGATTATTGAAACAAAGATAGGAAGTTCTGTCAAAGACATCATTGAAAAGTACATTCACTGCAAAAAGAATGTCAAATTAGATTACTGGATTAATGGTATCATGAGTGGCAAAAAGATGGACATTGAAAATTTGATTGTGACTGAAGAATTGAATGCCATTCTAATTATGATAAAAGATGATTTAGAAGAAAAAGAATGCATTAACTGTGGAAAATGTGTACAAATATGTCCCGCTTTTTGTAATCCCAAAGAAGCTTATCAAAAAAGAAAGGCAAAATATGCTAAAGATTGTCTTGACTGTGGGCTTTGTTCTTACATCTGTCCATCATTTATTAATTTAAGACAATATGTAAAAGGTGATAATAATGAATAAGGAAAGACCAAACCTTCATTTTGAAACAAAAAATAAATATTTTTTCAGCGTTTTAATCGCCTTACTTCCCATGATATTATATGGTTTTTATAAAAATGGCATTCTTCCATATTTAAATAATGATATATCAATAATTACTGTTTTTCGTCCACTCCTTTTTTTACTAATTGGGGTAACAATCGGAGTGTTAATACCTCGACTAGCAAAAGAGAGAATGAAAAAAGAAAATGCTTGGATCTATCCACTTTATGGTCTTATGATAAGTATGACACTTCCAATCCAAATGAATCCAATCCTAATTATAATTGTCCAAAGTATCATTTTATGGGGCGCCATATTTTTTAGAAAAAAGATAAGTCCTTTATTTTTAGGAATAACTCTATTAGGGGCCATAGCCATCCTTTGTAAAATTTCATATTTAAATGGCAGTGAACAGAGTCATATAGTTATGTATTCCATACTGGACATTTTCTTCGGGAGAAATATTGGAGGCATTTGTTCAACTAGCATTTTTTGGTGTTTAATATCATATATATTTTTATTATTTAATCCCTATTATAAAAGAGATATTCCCATATATATATTAGTAACCTATATTATAATGGCATTACTTTTCGAAATGTTAATTCCGTCAGGAGACTTATTAAAAACCATTTTAAACTCAACAGTCTTTTTTGGAAGTATTTTTATTGCTGCAGAAATTCAGTTTTCACCCTATATGGAAAAAGGCAAAATGATATATGGTATTATGACTGGTATTTCCACCTTTTTACTAACACGCCTTTTAGCTTTAGAAATCGGAATTTATATAAGCATTATGATCAATAGTTTACTAGTCCCCGTTTTTGACAGAATAGCAATAAAAATAGAAGAAAAAAAACATAACTTTTGTCGAACCAATAAAAAGAGAAATTTTATTGTATAAAAGAAAGAAACAAAAAAGAGAAATTTGCCAATCAATCAAGAAAAAGATAATCTAAAATGACTCAGAAATTGAAAAACTGAGTTTTTTTATGTCTTCTTTACAAAGCAAAAAAAACTTTTTATAGTAGGTCCTGCGATTCGCAAAGAAAAGGAGAAAAAATGAAAAAAATAATCAAAAGAACAATATTGGGAATAGGGCTATTTTTCATATCTAGTCTTATAGTAAATGCCAGCAATGAATTTATATTAGAAGAAGATCCAAATGGATTAACATATAAAATAGAACGCGAGGATAAAACCGTTCGTCTTCATATGATGCTCGTTTTAGATAAAGAGACCAGAGAATTAGTATATTGTCTAGAACCAGGAGTTAATTTAAGTCAAGATGCTTATGAAGAATTAGAAGAATGGGAGTATGCCAAATTAAATTTAACAGAGGAACAAAAAGATTACATAACAAAAGTAGCTTATTTTGGCTACGGTTATCAAAATCAAAGGGATTTGAATTACTACTATGCAGCTCAATTGCTCATTTGGGAAAAAATCATTCCTCAAAATTGGAATATCTACTATACCAATACGCTAGGAGGAGATAAAGTAGAGTGGTTCCAAGAAGAAAAAGAAACGATCAAATTTAACATAAATGAAGCAGAAAAACTACCATCATTTGCTAACCAAACTTTGATATGGAATGGAAAAGACACTTTAAAAATCATTGATTCCAATAAAGTATTAGAAAATTATCATACTAACAGTAATTTTGTGGAAATGAAAGGAAATACTTTAAAGATAACACAAGCGAAACAAGAAGAAATCAAATTTATAAAAGAATATTCTGGTTCTGAAATAAAATTTTATGTAAAAAATGATGGCCAAAATGTTCTGCGCAAAGGAAAAATTCCCCACCAAGAATTTACAATAAAATTAAACCCTTACAAGACGAAAATCGAAATAGAAAAAATTAATGAGAGTAATAAACCTATTGCAAATGTTGTTTTTCTTTTAAAAGCAAAAGAAGATATTCTAAATCAGAGTGGAACAATAATTTATAAAAAAGGTGATACCATAGAAAAATGTACAACAAATGAAGAAGGAAAAATCGTTTTAAATGATTTATATGATGGAAATTATATCTTAAAAGAAATCGAAGCACCCAAAGAATATCAAGTAGAAACAAGAGAAATTCCAATTACAATAAATCAAAATCACCAAATACATTACGAACAAATAATCAATCAAAAGAAACGTCAAAAACTTTTACTCAAAAAAGAAGATCAAGACACAAAAATAGCACTTGCTAATGTTCGTTTCCAAATATGGAATAATAAGGAATGTATATTTGATGGATATACTAATGATCATGGAGAAATCCTTCTAGATAAACTATTAATAGGAACATATAAGATCATAGAAATCGAGACTTTAGAAGACTATGAACTTCCTCATGAACCACTAATGATTGAACTAAATGGCGAAGAAGAAATAAAAACAATCATCATTTCCAATCGAAAAATTAAAAAAGTACCAAATACTATCGAACAAAAGATCCCAAGTATAATCATATATGAAGAAAAGAGAAAAAGAAAATGAAAAAAATATTAATTATATTAAGTTTGCTGTTGGCATGGCCTCCAATGGCGAGTGCTCAAACTCTAAATTTCCGTGAAAATTCACTAATGTCATTCAGTTATAAAATAGAAGAGGAAGAAGAAATATTTAAAATGTATACGAGTAATACAACCAATAAATTACTCTTTACGACACATCCCAAAGCAAAACCAAGCTATCAAACCGATTATTTTATAAAACAAAATGCATTCAAGAATATTGATACTAATACGCAAAATAAAATAAAAATTTGGATCCAAGCAACACAAAATTGTAAAGAATTTGCAACGCAACTATATTATTATATAAATACCCAACTATTAATATGGAAAACATTTCATCCTGAGTTAAACATAAAAATAGAAAAACAATATGGTTCAGTAGAAGACTACTTAAAAGAGCTAGAAGGAAAAAGTCAAAAACCAGCCTGGATCCAAAACCAAACGATAAAAGATAGTCTAAAAATTCCTTACCAAGAAAATTACATATTAAGATCACAAAACTGTGAAATAAATGAAGATAGCGATGGATGGATAGTTAAAAATTGCCAGAAAAATGCCAAGGTAGAAGCAATAGAAAATATAGAAGATGAAATCATCGTCTATGCGAAAGAAACTGAAGCCATTTTAATTGAAGCAGGGGCTTCCCCTTGTAGTTGGACTTTTCAAATAAATACAATAAAAGAGGAAGAAGAAAGTCCAAAAGAAAATTCACCAACACTTAATGAAAAAGAATTAGAAAATAATAGAAAAGAAAAAGACAACAATAACCTTTATCATGGGACAAAAACAATAAAGATAACTGAAGTACCAAATACCTATGAGAAAAAAACAAAACATAGTATGATATTACTAATGGTATTATTAATAATTAAAATATGGCAAAAAAAATAATGATTATCTTTCTTTCTCTAGGAATAATTCTTTATCTCATAAGTCCTCCAAAAGAAATAAGCTTAACAAGAGTACAACGAGAAGATATGGACGCATATAAAAAACAAGAAGAAAACACAAATCTTTTTGGAATTCTAAAAATCCCAACTATCAATATAGAAAATCCTATTTATCAAAAAGGAACTCCACAAAACAATGTTGATGAAAATATTGAACTATTAGAAGAAACAATTTCTAAAAATAAACAGTATTACATTGTATTAGCATCTCACTCTGGAACAGGATCGCATGCTTATTTTAAAAATTTAGAACAATTAAAAATTGCTGATAAAATTTATCTGACTTATCAGAATAATACTTATGAATATACTTTAATCAAGAAAGAGGAAGCGCCAAAAGTTGGAGAAATTGAAATCACACAATATGATTTTTCTTATATTGTTTTAATCACATGTAGCAAAACCAAAGAAGATAAACAAGAAGTGTATTATGCAAAATTAGATGAAAAAATAAACAAAAAACAAAATTTATGATGCAAAATGACAAAATTTTGCATTTTTTTTGCCACAAAAAAAGGAAATGTGCCTAATACCATTAATAATTAATAGTGTAGGGAGGAAAATATGTTTCATATTAAAGAAGATGAAATAAATAACATCAGACAACATGCTGACATTGTTGAAATAATTAGTAGCTATCTTCCTCTCACTCCAAGAGGAAAAAATTATTTTGGTGTTTGTCCTTTTCATGAAGATCATTCTCCAAGTATGAGTGTGTCAAAAGAAAAGGGAATATTTAAGTGTTTTTCCTGTGGTGCAACTGGAAATGTTTTCAAATTTGTGAGTGACTATGAAAACATCAGTTTTGTTGAAGCAGTAAAAAAAATAGCTGAAAAAGTAGGAATACCCCTAACAGGAAATATTGATATCAAAAAAGAAAAGAAAAATATTCAAGAATACAAAATAATGGAAATGAGTGCTTTATTTTTTCAAAATAATTTGATGACCAAACGTGGAGAAGAAGCTATAAAATATTTAAAAGATCGAAACTTAGATGAATTAGTTATTAAGGAATTTCAAATCGGATTATCTTTAGACAAAAATAGTCTGCATAAATTCCTAAAACAGCAGTATAAAGATTCTGATCTTACCAATCTTGGCTTAATTAACCAAAAAGGTGTCAATGCCTATGACACTTTTATTAACCGAATTATCTTTCCTATCCATGATTTAAATGGTGAAGTCGTAGGATTTACAGGTAGAACTTATTTACCAGACAGTTTACCTCCTAAATATTTAAATAGCAAAGAAACAGTAATCTTTAAAAAAGGAAATATTTTATTCAATTATCATCGTGCAGCATCTGCTATTCGATTAGAAAAAAAACTTATTATTGTTGAAGGAAATATGGATGCTATTCGAATGTATGTAAATGGGATCAAAAATACAATAGCTTTGATGGGAACAAGTTTGACAACATTTCAAATAAAAGAAATTAAAAAAATGCGAGTTCCAGTAATCCTAATGTTGGACAATGATGAGGCAGGATTAACCGCGACCTATCAAGTTGGAGAACTATTAGAAAAAGAAAATATTTCTGTTAATGTAGTACGCTTAAGTGGAGAGAAAGACCCAGATGATTACATAATCAAAAATGGTATAGAACAGATAAAAGAAAACATCAAAAACGCGATTTCTTTCCTTGAATTCAAATTGAGTTATTTTAAAAAAAATAAAAATTTGCAAGATAGTGAAGAGTTAATCACCTATATTAAAGAAGTATTAAATGGAATGAAAGACAACGATGACGCCATAAGAAAAGAAATAACTTTAAAAAAACTAAGCGACGACTATGGAATATCATTAGAATTATTAAAAGAAGAATTAGGAAAGCTCGAATCAAAAGAAAAAGTACTTTTGATAAAAGAGGAACCGTTAAAAGTAACAACTAAGAAAACAAAGTATGTTGATGGTGTAACTCACATTTTATATTTTATGATGAATGATCCCATTTACATCAAAATGTATAAAAGAAAATTAGGATTTTTAGATCAAGCAAAATATCGTGGAATAGCAAATGAAATCATGGCATACTATGAATGTCATCAAACAATTCAATTAGCTGATTTTCTAAGCTACATTGAACAGAGTAAATTAAAAGAAGAAATGTTAGAAATTATCCAAAGTATAAAGGATGACAATATGGATGAAAATATAATGGAAGAGTATATCAATTCTGTTAAGAAAGTAATGAAAGAACAAGAAATAAAAAAATTAAAAGAAAAACAACGCTTGGAAATGGATGTTAATAAAAAATTAGAACTAGGACGCCGTATTCAAGAATTAAAGAAAGAAGTGTAGAGAATGAAGAAAACAAATAGTACAGTAGTAAAGAATTTAATGGGATTACAAAAAGAAATTGGGTATATAACAATAGCAGATGTCCAAGATCAAAAAGAAATTTTTAATTTGCAAGAAGCTGATGTCAAAGAGATCATAGATAGTCTATCTAAAGTAGATATTAAAATTTTAGAAGCCGCTCCCAAAAAAGAAAAGAAAAAAGTTGGAAAACTAGTTGAAGTAAAGACTTTTGAAGAAAGAAAAGCGGATTTAATCCAAAAAGGAAAAGAAAAAGGATCAATTACCTTTGAAGAATTGGCCAATGCACTCAAAGGATTAGACGTTGATAATGACTCACTAGACGAACTTTACAATGCATTAATAGAAAATGACATTGAAGTAGTCAGTGAAGATGACCAATGTAGTGGTGGTAAAAATGGTGAA
>CAJUGF010000002.1:18863-44933 GCA_910585915.1 uncultured Bacilli bacterium
GAAGAACCAATCATTTTGAATGATTCAGAAATTACCAAAGACGTAAACATTAACGATCCAGTGAGAATGTATTTAAAAGAAATAGGACGCATTCCATTACTAAGTGGGGAAGAAGAATTAGCACTATCAGTCCGAGTAGCAAATGGTGAAGAAGAAGCAAAAAATCGATTGGCAGAATCTAATCTTCGTTTAGTTGTTAGTATTGCTAAGCGTTATGTAGGACGTGGGTTACTATTCTTAGATTTAATTCAAGAAGGAAACATTGGGCTTATGAAAGCCGTAGATAAATTTGATTATGATAAAGGATATAAATTTTCTACATATGCTACATGGTGGATTCGTCAAGCCATCACAAGAGCCTTAGCAGATCAAGCAAGAACGATTCGTGTTCCAGTACATATGGTTGAAACCATTAACAAGATGGCGCGCATTCAAAGACAACTAACATTAGAGCTAAATAGAGAGCCTAGCGAAGAAGAAATTGCCAAGAAGATGGGAATTACTGTTGAAAAAGTTCGTGAAGTTATCAAAATTAGTCAAGATCCAGTATCATTAGAAACTCCTATTGGAGAAGAAGATGATTCACATTTAGGAGATTTCGTTAAAGATATTAATGCAATGACCCCAGAAGAATATGCAACGAATGAAATATTGAAAGAAGAAATTAAAGCAGTATTAGAAACACTACAAGAAAGAGAACAAGAAGTACTAGAATTAAGATTTGGATTAATTGATGGAACTAGTCATACCTTAGAAGAAGTTGGAAAAAAATTCAATGTAACAAGAGAGAGAATTCGTCAGATTGAGGCCAAAGCATTAAGAAAGTTGCGTCATCCATCACGTGCGAAAAAACTGAAAGATTTCTTAACAGACTAATGAAAAACAAACGCTTACAATTAGTTGCAGAATTTATTGAACCAGAAAATAAAGTCGCTGATATTGGATGTGATCATGGCTATCTTGCAATATATTTAAAAAAGCACAAGAACTGTCCAGTTGTAATAGCAAGTGACATAAATGAAAATGCTTTAAAAGTAGCTATAAAAAATATTGCAAAAGAAAAATTGGCCCAGGATATTCCTTGTCTATTATCAAATGGAGTAGAAAATCTTCCCATCAATAAAATCGACACAATCATTATTGCTGGCATGGGAACTCACACTATTTTGAATATTTTAGAAAATAAAAAAATAATAAATTTAAAAAATATTATTCTTCAAAGCAATAATGAGTATGAGCTACTACGTTTAGAAATGAACAAAAAAGGATATCGATTAGTAAAAGAAGCATATATTGAAGAGAATCATCATGACTATTTTATAATGAAGTATCAAAAAGGAAGACAAAAATTAACAGAGAGTGAAATCAAATATGGAATTCTAAACCAAGAAAATAAAAGATATTATGAAAAAGTATTAAAAAGAAAAAAAGAAATACTAAAAAATATTCCACTATTACAATTTCATGTAAGAAAAGCAATAAAAAAAGAAATAAGATTATTAAAAGAGCGAATCAATCAAACAAAAAAAACTGGCTGATTAGAAGAAGACGTAATATTCGTCTTTTTTTGTTTGACTCTTTCTGTTTTTTCTGGAACTTGTTGTACAATGTTTTTAGCATCATTAGATGGTGCAAATTCCTTTAAAAGTTTAAACGCACTCCTCGCATTTTGAATCATCGGTTTTGCTTGCTGATAAAGTGGTATCACCTGATTAGCTATTGACAAAGTACGATTAATTCCTGTTAAAACCTTTGCCAAACTTAAACCTTTAACAGCAGTTTCAGCTCCAAACATAAGACCACTTCCTAATACATTATATGAAGAACACTAAAAAAAAGATCTAGCAAGCATACATATCCTATGATATAATATAAATAACAAAGAATAGGGAGGAAAAAAGGATGAATCCAAATGTAATGCCTATGACTCAGCCAACCAAAAGTTCAAAAAATCCTTTCAAATGGCCCTCTCTAGGATTATTTATGACCTTTAAAACAATTATAGAGTACATATTTTTGATTTTTAAATATGCGATTCGCGGCGTAAAATTTCTAACCATTGATTTACTATTAAAAATTTATAATACCATTAGTGGTGGAGTAGATAGAGCTTATAAAAGTACAAAAAAAATGGTGGATGTATCAAAAAAAGAAGAACTTCCAAAGAAAGAAAAGAAACAAAGTATTTTAAATACAGATTTATCCATATTATTTAAAAATTCATTCGTTGTAAAACAACGTATAAAAAAATTAGAAGCCAAAAAACTAATTTTGCTAGAGGAATTAAAAGGAAATGGAGCGATTCGCTCGAAAACTCCCAAAGTTTATCGTTATACTGCCAAAAATCCAAAAGGGATAATTGAAACTGGCATATTAAATGGATACAGTAAACTAGATATTAATACTTTTCTTCTTCAAGAGGGGTTTGAAGTTTATGAAATTATTTCCAATGAATGGACAGAATTTCTTTATGGAGAAAAAAGCATCTTTGCCCCTAAGATGTCTACCAAAGATTTATTATTCTGGTTAACACAACTTTCCACCTACATTAAAAGTGGAATTACTTTAACAGAATCCATTAAAATATTAAATAATCAAATGGGAAAAAATAAAACCTACAAAAGAGCATTTCAATCGATTGTATATGAATTAACTATGGGAGAGTCATTTTCTAAAGCTTTAGAAAAACAAGGAACAATGTTTCCACCTCTTTTAATCAATATGATTAAAGCTGCAGAGGCAACTGGAGAATTAGAAGAAACATTAACAGATATGGCAAATTACTATGATGAAATCGATAAAACACATAAGCAAATGATTAGTGCTATCACATATCCAATGATTATCACGGTGTTTGCAATTGCTGTTGTGACCTTTTTATTAATTTATATCATTCCAGAATTTGTAAATGTTTATAAAACAGCAGATGTCGAAATAGGGGGATTTACAGCATTCGTTATATCTGCCTCTGAATTTTTAAAAGCAAACATCGTTTTTATCATCATAATGGTAACCATATTGATAACGATTACTGTCATAGCCTATCGAAAAATAAAGGCTTTTAGAAGAAATATGCAAATCTTTTTTATGAAGTTACCAATCTTTGGCAACATCATTATATTTAATGAAATGGCAGTTTTTGCCAAAACATTTTCATCCTTATTACGAAACAATGTTCAAATTACTGAAAGTATTGATATATTAAGTAAAATTACAAGCAATGAAATATATAAAGAAATCATGTACAACACAATTGATAATATTGTAAGAGGAGAAAAAATCAGTACTGCCTTTAAAGATCAATGGGCTATTCCAGAAGTATCTTATTATATGATAGTAACAGGAGAATCTACAGGGCAACTTGCTGAGATGATGTCAAGAGTTAGTAGCTATTACCAAGAAATGCATCGCAGTTTAGTAACAAGCTTAAAAGCTTTCATTGAACCAGTGATCATTGTTTTCTTAGCAGTAATAGTAGGTGCAATTATCTTAGCAGTTATCATTCCAATGTTCGATTTAATGGCTAGATTAAGTTAGGGGGATTACCATGAATATTATTATCATTATTTTTCTCTTTATTTTGGGAACCATTCTTGGTTCTTTTTATACAGTTGTAGGGACAAGAGTACCAAAAAATGAATCAATCATAAAACCTGGATCTCATTGCGAACACTGTCACCATAGTTTAAAATGGTATGAATTAATTCCTATTTTTTCTTTTATTATACAAAAGGGAAAGTGTAGGAAATGTCATCATAAATTATCCCTTCTTTATCCTCTATCTGAATTATTAACTGGTATTCTATTTGCTATTTCTTATATAATGTTAGGATATAGTTATTCCTGCCTTATTAGCCTTATTCTTTCAAGCTTATTAGTAATAATATTTGTAAGTGATATAAAGTATATGATTATCTTAGACTCTCCATTAATAATTAGTGCATTACTAATATTCGCAATAAAATGTGTGGAACTGCCATTATTAACTGCCTCACAATCTTTACTTTCTGGCCTCTTATCATTTCTAACAATGTATGCCATTGGAAAATTTGGAGATGCCATTTTCAAAAGAGAATCATTGGGTGGGGGAGACATCAAACTATCTTTTATCTTTGGATTAACTCTAGGATATAAAATGGCAATCGTTGCATTAGTTTTATCGTCCTTTCTAGCACTACCATATGCCATTGCTAGTATGTTTCTAAACAAAGATCATGAAGTACCTTTCGGTCCTTTTCTCATTTCTGCATTATGGTTAGTATTTTTATATTATGACAAATTCGAAAATATCTTAATTTTTTTCCTGAACTTATAAAAATATGTTAAACTAGAAATAGGTGAAAACTATGTTAAACTTAACAAGTGAACAAATAACATTACTATTTATATTTGGAGTAGTATTATGTATCCTAGGATGGCCCATTTTTCAATTTTTTTATAAAAAACAAAGAGAAATAGTCAGCTATTTGATAGTGGGTGTTTTAACAACTATGGTAAGCTTAGTAGTCTATTATGGATTAGTTTTTACAATGCTAAATCCTGATAATGCTTTAGAACTTCAAGTTGCTAATGTTATTTCTTGGATCATATCTGTTCTATTTGCATATATAACCAATAGAAAATTTGTTTTTCGAAGCAAAAGTTCAAAAAAAGGCAAGGAATTTATATCCTTTATTGGTGCAAGAATTGCTACCCTGATTATGGATATGATAATTATGTATTTGGGTGTAACGTTATTAAAAGGAAATGATAAAATTTGGAAATTAGCATCCCAAATAATTGTTATCATTGCCAATTATATTTTAAGTAAATTATTTGTATTTAAAAAAGATAAGGAATAACTTATCTTTTTTAAATGTCTAATGTTTCTAATTCTTCATCATTCTCTAAAAGTTCCATTGATTCAATTGAATCATCAATAGTAGCAATACTATCATTTTCTAAAAGGGCTTCTGCTTTCTTTAAAGAAGAATCCTCAGGTTCGACAATTTCTTGAAAATCTTCATTATTTTTAGTAGGACGAACTTTTCCAATAATTGCATCTTTCACATCACTATCTTTTTCCCCTAGATCATCATCAATATCAATAACACGTAATACCTCTTCAAAACTAGTAAGTCCTTCCATCACTTTTAAAAGACCATCTTGTAAAATAGAATTCATATTATCACGATCATAAATTAAGTGTCTCAAATCTTCTTTGGACATATTATTAACAATACCATCGCGAAGGTCCTGATTAAGAACTAATACTTCATGAAGAGCAACGCGTCCTTTATAACCATTAAAACATTCATTACATCCAACAGGAGTATAAACATCAGTAACTTCCATATGAAGAGCACTTTGAAAGACAGCTTGTTCATAAGGCGTAGCTTTTCTTGAACTTCGACACTTTGGACATAATTTCTTACAAAGACGCTGCGAGATGATTCCTTCCAAAGCACTTCCAAGCAAATACCGCTCCACATCCATATCTACTAAACGTTCGATAGTATTTAATGAATTATTAGTATGAATTGTAGAGAGTACCAAATGCCCTGTAATCGAAGCTCGAACAGCAATTCTAGCCGTTTCATTATCACGAATTTCTCCAATCATAATGACATCAGGATCTTGTCTCAAAATACTACGAAGAGCACTAGCAAAAGTTAAACCAATCTCACTCATGGTTTGCACTTGATTAACACCCTTTAACTTCATTTCGACAGGATCTTCCACTGTAATAATATTTCGATTAATTGTATTTAGTCTTTGAAGCATTGTATAAACAGTAGTGGACTTACCAGTACCAGTAGCACCAGTGACTAATATAATTCCATTTGGCTTCGAACATAGTTTTTGAATTTTTTCGAAATTTAGCTGAGAGAAGCCAAGTGTTTCAAGACCACCTAAACTCATTGAATAATCTAAAATACGAATAACAACTTTTTCTCCAAAAACGGTAGGTAATGAAGAAACACGCAAATCTAAATTTGTACCGTCCAAAACACTTTTAATAGCTCCATCTTGTGGCAAGCGAGATTCTGTAATATTCATGCCACTAATAATTTTAATACGAGTAATTAAATTCTTTTTAACAATAGCGGGAACCAAAGCATAATTATATAACTCTCCATCAACTCGAATTCTGACTACTAATTCTTCTGGATATTGGTCGAAGTGGATATCACTCGCTTTTCTTCTTGCTGCATCATGAATCATATCATTAACAATATCTACAATTGGCATATTATCATAATCGTATTCTTTTAACATCGTATCACCTTTTTATAAGCCCCTAATATAAATAATTATACAAAAAAATAACAGAAGAAACAAGCAGAATTTCAGAAAATTAATCCCAAATTTCGACAAGAAAAGAGCAAGAAACATGATATCTTGATGTGGGTGAAACTATGAAAAAAACACTAATAACAATATTACTAGCATTCGGAATAGGCGTATCATTAACCGCATTTACAATTTATTCACTAAAAGACAAATTTTTATTACTAGAAAATAAAAATACCGTGACAGCCTTCCAAGTAGGAGTTTATAAATCAAAAGAAAACGCTGACCGCGCTTTACTTGAACATCCAGGAGCGATTTCAGTAAAAGATGGCGAATACTACCGTGTATTTGTAGGAGTAGCTAAAGATAAAACTTACGAAAAACTACTAGAAACCTTTTTTCTTGATCGTAATGTTACTGTATACCCAAAAGAAATTGAAGTTACCAAAAACTTTTTTCAGGAGATTAATCTTTGGGAAAGTCAAATTAACCAAAATGACACTATGATTTTAGAAAGAATGAATCAAGAAATTATGAAAAAATTAGAAGGCGAAATTCTATGAATTTAAAAGTAAAAGAACTTCCCAAAGAAGAAAGACCTAGAGAAAAATATAAAGAAAATGGTTTTGCTCGATTATCCAATGCTGATCTCATTGCCATTTTACTTAGAACTGGAAGTAAAGAACTATCTGTTACAGAACTTGCCTTTCAAATTTTAAATGAAATTGGTTCGATTGAACAATTACAAAACACCTCATTAGAAGCTTTATCAAAAATGAAAGGGGTAGGAGAAGTAAAAGCCATTACCATTTTAAGTGCCATTGAACTAGGAAAACGAGTGAATGAACAAAAAGAAATAAAACAAGAAAAAATTAAAAATGCAGAGGACTTGTATCAAATATTTGCTCCTAAAATGCAACACTTGACCCAAGAACATTTGGTGGCTGTCTTTTTAAATACTAAAAATCAAATAATTGATTATCAAACCATTTTTATTGGTACATCCAATAAAAGTATTGTCCATCCGAGAGATATTTATAAAGAAGCTTTAAAATATGCTGCTGTCAAAATCATGATTCTTCATAATCATCCAAGTGGAGATCCTACCCCAAGTAAAGAAGATATCATTTTTACAAAAAGATTATTGGAAGCAGGAAATATCTTACAAATTCCATTGCTAGATCATTTAATTATTGGTAAAAATAAATATTATAGCTTTTATGATAAAGTCATGAAATAATTTGTAAACATTTTGGGAATAATAGAGTAGGTGACTACAATGAAAAAAATAAAAGATTTTAGCATACTATTCTTGTTTCTAATTGTCTATCTTCTTCAAAACTCCTTCTATCAAATATGGATTGAACACTTAAAACAGCCTGAAGTAGATGAGACAATAAAAATTTCCTATCAAAATCAATTAGAAGCATTAGAAAAAATCGAAAAAGATTTGGACATCGATAGACAAATCGAAGAAAATAAAATATACACCAAAGTCATATATAGGGATCCTTTCAACCTTTTAGAAAAGGCTATCCTCTTAAAAGGAGAAGAAGAAGGGATACAAAAAAATATGGCTGTTTTACAAAATAATAATTTGATAGGAATTATTACTGAAACAGACAAAAAACGAAGTATCGTTAATTTAATAACGAAGCCAAACCTCAAAATATCAATAAAAGTTCAAAATGAATATGCTATTTTAACCACGAATGCCGAAGCAGAGTGTTGGATTGAAGATTTAAATAAAAATGTAAAATTAAATGAAGGTGACCTTATTTCAACTTCTGGATTAACAAATATTCCTGAAAATATCCCTGTTGGAACGGTTGAAAAAGTAGAAGAAGACGACCTTGGATTAATTAAAAAAGTCAAAGTAAAATTAAATGCAGATCTAAAAAATATCAACTATGTAACGATTTTAGAAAAAGGTGAGACACCATGAGTTTGTGGCTTCTTTTGGACTGTTTGTGTTTAAAAGTTCCCAATATAATACCCACTTTTTTTCTACTAGGTTTGGTAACTGACAAAAAAATATCATGGCCAAGTATCGTTTCAGCGTACATTTTATTTGATTGGATTCTATTTCACACAAAATATCAATTTTTAATTATTTTGTTAATTCTTTTAATGCTTAAAAGGGCGTTTTTTCAAAAGAACAAAAACCCTTACCTTTCCTTTACAGTATACTACAGCACCTTTTTATTATATTTAACATTAATCAATCAAAATACATTCACAAAGTTATTTCAAATAAACTTTGCCTGTTCCTTTTTTTATTCAATTCTATTATTAACCTTTTGCATAAAAAAACATTCTAACACATAAAATGTATTGGGTGATAAAATGGACGAATTAGAGATTCAGTTAGAGCGTTTAAAGAAGAAGCATCAACAAAATTATCAAAAACAAAAAAAGCCAGTACCTCCTAAAGCTTCAGACATTTTCACAAAAGTTTTACTTGCTATTATTTTTGTTTTATGTAGTGCAATTTATATCAATCTATCTGATACCAACTATCAAAATTATAAAGAAACTGTCTTAACTGAAACACTATCATTTACTAAAATAAATGAATGGTATGAGAAATATTTTGGCAGTGTATTACCAATTGAATTAGATTCAACAACAATTCCTGTAAATAAAACAACAAATGATTTCAAAGAGATTGAAGCATATCAAAATGGTATTTCAACTAAAATCGGAAAAGGAAATATTGTTAATGCACTAAATAGTGGCATTTTAGTTTTTCAAGGCGAAAAAGAAAACTATGGAAATGTAGCCATTATTCAAGGAATAGATGGAGTAGATATATGGTATGGAAATATCGAGAACGTCAATTTAAGCCTTTATGATTATGTTGAAAAAGATACCCTTATCGGAAGTGCCAAAGACGATAAAATATATTTAGTTTTTCAAAAAGATGGTCAATTTCTAAACTATGAAGAATATCAAAAACAAATTTAAAATTAATTCTCTAACCTATACATTAATATTTTTATCATGCTGCACAGGTTTTTTTAAAAATATCATAATTATTATGAGCATCGTACTATTTCATGAATTAGGACATGTTCTAATGATCAAACGATATGAATATGAGATTGAAAAAGTTGAAATATATCCCTTTGGAGGAATAACAAAAGTAAATAAACCAATCAATACGCCTCTAAAACAAGAATTACTGATAGCATGTGCTGGCATTCTATTTCAAACAATACTAATGGGAATTGTATCACTTATGCATAAAGAAGGATTGATACTTTCAAATACTTATTATTTGTTTCAAAAATACAATCAGACTATTTTAGTATTTAATTTATTGCCACTCATTCCCTTAGATGGAAGTATTATCATGCATTCATGTTTAGAATATCTGTTTCCATATCATAAAGCATATAATATTCATTTAATACTTTCATTGGTCTTTTTTCTTCTTTTTATGACCATTCATTCATTAAAAAGTTTAAACAATTACATGATTATAACATTTTTAATATATAAACTATATGACCGCTACAAAAAAAGAAAAATGTATCAAAATAAATTTTATCTAGAGCGATATCTCTATGAAATCCCCTATGTAAAGATTGAAAGTCATAATTACCCTGATTTAAAAAAATTAAAAAAAGATACACTTCATTTTTTTTGGCAAAAAGATCGCTATTTGCATGAAAAAGAATTTTTAAAAGAACATTATAAGATAGTTGAAAAAAATAAATAATATGCGATAATAAAAAAAGGGAGTGAAAGTGTTGAAAAAAATAAATAGTGCTGAGCGTATTCAAAGCCAAGCCACAAAAAGCAAAGAAATGTTATATAAAAAAGAAAAGCTAAAAAACTTACAACAAGAGTTAAAAAAAATAAGTAGAAAAAACAATATTAAAAAAAATATTTTGATGACTTTACAAATAGCCCCAATATTATTAGGGATAAATGGAGTACGAGAAAGCTTTAATGCGACAACCAGCGTATGTCCAATTAAAGAAATCACTATAAACGAGAATGGATATAATTCTCAAGTAACAGGAGAAGTAAAAAACTTATTTGACTATAATGATATTGATCAGTCGTATATAAAATATATAGGTGAATGGAATGAAGTATCAAAAAACTCAGATATGGTTTATCGTATTTGTATTGATATGAAAGATGAACAAAAAATTAAAGACTTTATTGATGCTTACATGATATGGGATGTTGAAAAAATAGGGAGATGTTTAGATGTAGAAATAGAAACAACTTCGAAAAATAGTGAACTCTATGTCTCAGAAGAAAGCTCTTCCTTTGAACTATCATATAAATATTTGGATGAAAGCAACAGTAAAGAAGTTCCATCACCAATTTGGGTAAAAACAATATTAGCATTTTTAGCAGGAACTTTAGGAATTGGTGTAAGCCTATTAATAAGATCAAGCTATCCAATCATATTAGACTATTCAAAAGAGGATGAAACAGTTAATAGAATTCGTAAGTTAGAACAAGATTTAGAAAAATAAGAATATAACTGAATTCATTTAAATCTTATGAAAAGAAAGTGTAGGTTAAATTACCATTTAAACGAAAAAAGAACTCTTTATTTGACTTACAATTATATTTTTGATAAAATACTCATGTTTTGAAAAGTCTTTTGGCTTTCAAAAACCGCTCGGTCTAGGTTTTAAAACAGCTTGTTACCTAATATCGGCGCGTCTTAAAATATATAAGGAGGTATGAAATGAAAGCTATATTTGTCACAGGTGGAAAACAATACTATGTTAGTGAAGGCGACACAATTTATGTTGAAAAACTTCCAAATGAAGCTGGCAGCGAAGTATCATTTGATACAGTATTATTCGTTAATGGAAAAGCGGGAAATCCATATGTAAATGGAGCAAAAGTAGTTTGTAACGTAGAAAAACATGGTCGTCAAAAGAAAATCATTATCTTTAAATATCGTCCAAAGAAAAAATATCGTAAAAAACAAGGACATAGACAACCATATACAAAACTAACTGTTAAGAAAATTGAAGTGAAATAATTTATGATTCACATTAAAGTGTTGAAGAAAGAAAATCATATTTCAAAGATTATCCTAAAAGGTCATGCCGAATTTGCAGATTTTGGAAAAGACATTGTGTGCGCAGGAGTTTCATCAATCCTGACCACAACAGTAAATGGAATTCTAAAAATTAATAAGCAGGCCATCAACTATAAAGGGGATAGTGGTAACTTCCAAGTGAATGTCAATTCAACAGATGAAATTACTCAAATACTATTAGAAAATATGATGGACTTATTCAAAGAATTAGAACAAAACTACAAAAAAAATATTAAAGTAGAGGAGGATTAAAAATGTCAATGATGATGTTAAACTTACAATTATTCGCCCATAAAAAAGCACAGACTTCTACACAAAACGGACGTGACTCTAGAGGTCGCCGTCTAGGAGCAAAAGCAAGTGATGGAGAATATGTAAGTGCTGGTTCTATTATATATCGTCAAAGAGGAACCAGAATTTATCCAGGAACAAACGTTGGTATCGGAAAAGACCATACACTTTTTGCTAAAATTGATGGTTACGTAAGATATGAAAGACTTGGAAGAGATAAAAAGAAAGCAAGTGTTTACGAAACAAAGTAAACACTTTTTTTATGACTATAATCAAAAATTTAAGATATATGCAAAATTTATTTAAATAACCTTTCCTTTTTTTACTTTTTCAATTTTAAGCGTATAGCCAATGGGGGCAAGGATTTCTAATATACTACGAATTGTTGGGGAACAACTCCCAGATTCAATACGAGCAATCTTAGTGCGTGATACATTAGAATACTTAGAAAATAAATCTTGTGTCAAATTATTTTCT
Organism: uncultured Bacilli bacterium; assembly: GCA_910585915.1. Classification (GTDB taxonomy): domain Bacteria; phylum Bacillota_I; class Bacilli_A; order RF39; family UBA660; genus MGBC162267. The sequence goes on from CAJUGF010000002.1 coordinate 30,985, forward strand.
TTACGGAATCGAATAAATTCCTTAATAAAGATTTCATTTAATTCTTGGGCATCATAAGAAGCCTCAATATAATTGATATCATAATCCATTTTTATCACCTGTTAAAATTGTATCATATATGATACAAGAAGTGTAAAGTAAGATTGAACTTCAAAATAAAACATATTATACTGAGAAAAATAGGATGAGGTTTTGAAAGTGAGAAAAAGTAAAATATTAGAACAAACAATAAAAGAATTAAATCAAAGAATGAAAAAATTTGAACATCTGGCTAAAGAATTGGAAAGGCAAAATGAATTAAAAGAAATAGAACTAGGTCTTAGAGAAGTGCAAAATGAAAAAACTGGATATCCGTCCATTGACAAGCCATGGTTAAAATTCTTTCCAAAAGAAGCAGCAAACGATCAAGTATTAAAATACACTTTATATCAGCAAATTAAAATTGCTAACAAAGACAATTTAGAAGAAATCGCATTAAGTTATAATGGGGAAAAAATAAGCTTTGAAAAGTTATTCAGTAAAATTGATGAAGTTGCTGGTGCCCTAAGATCCATTGGTGTAAAACAAGGCGATGTTGTAACCATTTGTTTGCCGAACATTCCAGAATTTGTTTATAGTTTTTACGCCATCAATAAAATTGGTGCAATTGCCAGTTTAATTGAGCCAAGAACAAATGCAGAACGAATTAAAACATTTGTAAATAATGCAAATTCTAGAGTAATGATTATGTTAGATCTTTGCAAAAATAATATTGATAAAATGTTAGACCATTCAAGTTTAGAATTAGTTATATCAGTTTCAGCTGCAAATTCTCTTGAAAACAAAAGCAAAAAAAATCTATATACATTAGCACACAAAGAAGTAAAAACACACGGAAAATATTTAAACTGGAATGACTTCATAAGCGTTAAAAGATTAAATAATGTAGAAGAAGTAGAGTATACTCCTAATATGACAGCTGCAATTGTTTATACGAGTGGTACTACTGGAATTCCTAAAGGAGCAGAATTAACAAATGAAACCTATAATGGTCAAAACATGCAATTAAAATATTCAGGAATACTACCAAAACTTGGCGATATTTTCCTAGGAAATGTCCCATTTTTCTCAGCATATGGATCTTCCAGTGGGATGCATAATGCCTTAACAAATGGGGTAGAAATTGCATTAATTCCAAACTACAAACCAATAGACTTTCCAAAGTTATTATTAAAATATCGTCCTCAACATGTGATGGGAGTACCACGCTTTTATGAGTTAATGCTACAAGATAAAATCGCTAAAAAAAGTCAATTTAGTTTTTTACATAATATTATTTCAGGTGGAGACAAAATGGCTCCAATTAACGAAAAAAAAGTCAATAAATTTATGAAAAATCATTGTGCACCAAATTTAAAAAAAGGTCTTGGTATGAGTGAATTTGGTGGAGGATTTATCACTACAGTAAGTGATACTTGTAACAAAATAGGAAGTGTTGGAGTACCTCATATCGGAAACAATGTTAAAATCATTGATCAGATCACAGGCGAAGAAATAAAATATGGAAAAGAACAAAACGTTGGAGAACTATATGTAACTGGGCCAACGATGATGAAAGGATACTTTCATAATGAAGAAGAAACAAAGAAGTTCTTTATTATTGATGAAAATGGCACCAAATGGGCTAAAACAGGAGATTTAGTATATATGGATGAAGATGGTGTAGTATTCTTTGTTGATCGTATCAAAAACGTTATTATGCGTCCAGATGGACATACAACTCCTTTGCTTCCAATTGAAAATGCAATATGTAAAAGCCCCAACGTTTTAAATTGTGCGGCAGTAGGTGTAAACGTTGAAGAAGGAAAAACAGGAGCTCTTCCCATGGCTTTTATCGTTTTAAAAAATGATGTTGAAGACTTTTCAAAATTTCATCGTGAAATCGAAGATTTATGTATTTCCTATATTCCAGAAAGAGAAAGACCAAATTGGTATCGTTATGTCAAAGAAATACCATACAATCTAGCAGGAAAAGTAGATTTAATTAAATTAAAAGAACAAGGCATGACAGAAAATTTAAACGAAAAAGTATTAGATAATCGAAAAAGGTAATCAAAAAAGATTTCCTTTTTTGTTTAATTTAAAATCAAATCATGTTATACTACTAATAATAGAAGGAGAGTAGATGAAATGTCAGTTGGAATCTCATTTAGCTTATGTAGTTTTTTCTTCATAGCCTTATTAACACTAGTATTTTTAGGAAAACCAAGAATAGCCTCCTTAGAAAATAAAATTTATTCTTTTTTAATATTAACAAGTTTATTTGGAACAATAATTGGTACTCCATGCTACTACTTTATGAAATATTATGAAAGATTCAAAATAGGTAATATGATTTTTTCAAGAGCATACCTTGTGTATCTAGTAACTTGGATTATGTTATTTACAGCTTATATCATGATTATCTCTTTTAAAAAAATAAATACCAAAAAAGTTTTAAAAGCATTTATCTTCACCAGCATTATCTTAATAATCCTAGTATGTGCACTACCACTTTATTATGAAAATAATAATGACATAGTCTATTCTTATGGGCCAGCAACGAACTTTATGTATTTAGCATCTCTTCTTGCTATCATCATAATTATAATTTGTCTAGTAGCTAACATAAAAAATATCACGCAAAAAAAGTTTTATCCCCTAAGTGCATTTATAGTAATTGGTACAATCATTATGATTATTCAAAAATTAAATCCAGGCTTATTATTAATTACTTTTGGAGAAGCATATATCACATTCTTAATGTATTTTACAATTGAAAATCCAGATGTAAAATTAATCAATCAATTAAATATTGCCAAAGAGCAAGCAGAAAAAGCCAACCTCGCAAAAACTGAATTTTTATCAAGCATGTCCCATGAAATACGAACCCCATTAAATGCTATTGTTGGTTTTAGTGAATGTATGCTAACTTCCAATAACTTAAATGAGATTCATGAATTTGCTACAGATGTTGTAGATGCTTCCAATAACTTACTAGAAATTGTTAATGGCATTTTAGATATTTCAAAAATTGAAGCAAATAAGATGGAAATCATTGAAAAAGAGTATAATCCAAGAGAAGTATTTAATTCTCTCGGAAAACTAGTTGCCCCAAGGATCAGTGAAAAGCAAATAGAATTTAATATCAATATTTCTGATGATTTACCAGGAATCCTTAGAGGAGATATGGGAAAAGTCAAACAAATCATCCTAAATCTTTTAACAAATGCTGCAAAATACACAGAAGCAGGAAGTATTGATTTTACAGTAACTTGCATTAATCGTTTAAATACAAATACTTGCTTACTATATGTATCGGTAAAAGATACAGGAAGGGGTATAAAAAAAGAAAACTTAGATAAATTATTTAATAAATTCGAGAGAATTGATGAAGATAAAAATACCACCATCGAAGGAACTGGATTAGGCCTTGCTATTACAAAACGCTTAGCTGAAATGATGGGTGGTAAAGTCACAGTAAACAGTAAATACAAAGAAGGATCTACATTTAGAATCTACTTAGAACAAGAAATAGTAAGCATGGAAATACCTGAAAGCATAGGAGAAGAAATTGAGATAGATTATAGTGCTCATAAAGGAAAGAAAATATTAATAGTTGACGATTCAAAAATTAATTTAAAAGTGGCGAAACAAATACTAAAACCTTATAACTTTGATGTAGTTATGGTAGAAAGTGGATACGAAGCCTTAGAATTAATGGAATCTCAAACTTTCGACCTAATTCTTATGGATATTATGATGCCAAAAATGAATGGTGTTGAAACATTAAGAAGACTAAAAGCAATGGATGGTTTTGATATACCTGTTGTTGCTCTTACAGCAGATGCCATTGAAGGAATGGATGAAAAATATTTAAAAGCTGGTTTTGATGCTTACTTATCAAAACCAATTGACAAGTACTATTTAGATAAAGTTTTAAAAAAATTCTTAGGAGGAAAATAAAATGGAGAATATTGAGATATTAAAAGAAAATGATATTGATTTAGAAGGCGCATTAGGACTTTGGGGGGATATGGAATCCTATAACGAAGCTTTAAAAGAATATCGTGACGCTTTCCCTCAAAAACGAAATGATCTAAAAACATTTATTGAAAAAGAAGATTGGAACAATTACGCAGTACTAGCTCATAGCATAAAAAGCGAAGCAAAATATTTAGGATTTATGAGTGATGCAGAAGTATTTTACGAACATGAATTAAAAGGAAAAGCAAATGATAGTCAGTTTATCAAAGAAAATTTTTCAAAATTAGAAGAGACAGCTGACAAAATAGTATCAATCTTAAATGAATACTTTGGAGAAAAAAAGAATCTTTTAATAGCAGATGATTCCAATATCATTTTAAGTTTTCTAGAAAAAAATACCAAAGAAGAATTTAATATACTAAAAGCCAATAATGGTCATGCTGCCATTGAAAAATTATCCAATCCAATTTATGCAATATTACTAGATTTAAATATGCCTGGATTAAATGGCTTTGAAGTACTAAACTATTTAAAAGAACATAACTTAATTGAAAAAATCCCAGTCGTTATAATTACAGGAGATGATGCTGACACAACCATTGAAAAGGTGTTCAGTTATCCCATATTAGACGTTCTAAAAAAGCCATTTAGTGAAACCAATATTAAAAATGTTTTAGATAAAATTCACAATTTTTATCAAACGAAATAACAAAAAACCACATAACATGTGGTTTTTTAATATCTTTTCATTTAACAGGAATAATGGTAAAATAAAATACAAAAGGAGCAAAACTTATGTTTGTAGATAATGTAAAAATGAAACTGATTGCTGGAAAAGGTGGAGATGGATGTACTTCTTTTCGTCGCGAAAAATATATTCCAATGGGTGGACCAGATGGCGGTTCAGGTGGAAAAGGTGGAGATATCATCTTTAAAGTCGAAAAAGGCTTAAAAACATTAATTGACCTAAAATATCACAAAATTATGAAAGCAAAGAAAGGCGAAAATGGAAAAGGAAGCAATAAGCATGGCAAAAAAGCAAATGACATCTACATTTCTGTCCCTGCTGGTACTACGATCTTTGATGATGATACTGGTTTAGTTTTAGTTGATTTAACCAAAGAAGAACAAGAATATGTAGTTGCTAAAGGTGGTCGTGGTGGAAGAGGAAACAAAGCCTTTGCTACTACCCAAGATCCAGCCCCCAAATATAGTGAGCTTGGGGAGCCAGGAGAAATTAGATATATTCGTTGTGAATTGAAAGTGCTTGCTGATGTAGGGCTTGTTGGAATGCCGTCAGTGGGAAAAAGCACAATATTAAGTCAGGTAAGTGGTGCAAATCCCAAAATAGCTGCCTATCATTTCACCACTCTTTCACCTAATTTAGGGCTTGTTAAATTAAAAGATCAAAGAAACTTTGTGTTAGCAGACCTTCCAGGACTAATTGAAGGAGCTAGCAAGGGAGTTGGACTTGGAACTGATTTTTTAAGACATACCATGCGTACAAGAATCCTTGCTCATGTACTAGATATGGCAGGAACAGAAGGAAGAAATCCGTGGGACGACTATCAACTAATTAGAGATGAAATGACATCTTATAGCGAAAAATTGATCGAGAAAAAAGAAATTATTATTGCTAATAAAAGTGATCAAGATGGATACTCTGAAAACCTAAAAGAGTTTAAAAAAAGATATCCCCAAGTTGAAGTTTTTGAAATTAGTGCTATAAACAATCAAGGATTAGAAGAATTAATGATTCACTTAGCGGATGTTTTAGAAAATATTCAAGAAGAAGATATCTATGACGAAAATGATTACGAGAGTACCATCATCTATAAATTTCAAAATGAAAAACCATATACTATTACAAAAGATAATGACATATGGATTTTAAAGGGAAAAGAAATTGAAAAATTATTTTTGATGACAAGATGGGAAGAAGAAGACGCTCAAATACGTTTTGCCAGAAAATTAAAAGGTATGGGCGTTGAAAATGAATTAGAAGATTTAGGAGCACAAAGAGGAGATGAAGTAAAAATATTAGACTATATCTTCATCTTCAAAGAATAAAATATTGCCCATTTGAAAATCTTTACTAGTATTTTGTGGTAATTCCAAAATGCTAGTTTTTTTAATATCTTCTTTGATATGGATTATCTGATTCTTTGGAAGATTACGATACATATAAATAATTTGATTGTGTTCATTGAGTCCAATAACATCAATAGCTTCCTTCATAAAAAAAGTATGGATGGCATTACAAGCTGGAAATAGCATCCCATAGTAAATGGGAGAAACGCCCATAAGGCCTTTTAATCGTACCCAATAATTTTGAGCAACAACAATCTTTATTTTATTAGAACCAACCTGTAAAATCATCACGGATCACCTAATTAATCATATCATAAGATCAATATTTCTATGCGAAAAAGAAAAAATTACGAAAAAGAATGGAAATATTTATTTTGATATGCTATACTTCATTTAGAGTAAAAAAATAAAAGGGTGTATGTTATGAAATTAAAATACAAAATAGCATTAACAATTATTGGTGCATTAATAATAGCACAAGTATTTATTGGAGCTTCATATGCACTATGGGTACAAAACTTTGAAGGAAACAAAACAAACACAGTACAATCTGGTTGTTTCAAAATTGATTTTGAAGAATTAACCCATTCCATTAATTTAAAAAACACATATCCATTATCAGATGCACAAGCTTTAGCAAAAGTGAAACCTTATCAAATCAAACTAAGTAATACTTGCGCAACCACTGATGCTGGCTATGCCATTACATTAAATACAGTGAATATTGCTAAAGATAGACTAGATGATGCTAAAATAAAAGTAGCGGTCGCAGAAAATTCTGTAAAACCTGCCACAGGCTCACTTTTAAACACCATGGAAATTAATCAAGAACTAGAAAATATAGAAGTAGAAAATTTAGACACATCTTATATTATTAATACTGGTTTTTTAGAAACAGGAAAAACAAAAACATTTGATATTTACTTATGGGTAGATGAAACAGCTGGCAATGAAGTGAAAAACCAAGCATTTGAAGGAGCTATTGTTGTAACAAGCTATTCTGCAAAAATTCCAGAAGGACTTGAGAATTATGGCATTAATGAAAAAGTAGTAAATGAAGGGTCAGGAATATATAAAGTAGAACATCCTGATAGTGAATTAACAGAAGCTTTTTCAAATGATTTGTCAGAATCTCAAAAAAATAATTTAAAGCAAACAGAGTATCGATATGCTGGGGCTAATCCAAATAATTATGTATTGTTTAATAATGAGTTATGGAGGATTATTGGACTTGTTAATACTCCAGAAGGTCAAAGATTAAAGATTATTCGAAATGAAAGTATTGGAGGGTATTCTTGGGACTCTAGTGAATCTAGTATAAATTATGGACATGGAGTAAATGAATGGAGTCAGGCGGATTTAATGACATTGTTAAATAACGGTCCATATTATAATCGTACTAGCGGAATTTGTTATGATAGTTCTAATAATGCAACAACAGCATGTGATTTTAGTGAGTCAGGACTTATGGACGAATCAAAGAATATGATCGATACAATTACTTGGAGTACAGGGAGTAATGAAGTAACTTATGATTATCAAAATATAAATACTATGACATTTTATAATTTTGAAAGAAGCAATAATATAGGTAAAGCGTGTAATGATAATACTTATTGTAATGATACTGTAGAAAGAACCACAACATGGAAGGGGCAAGTTGGATTAATGTATCCAAGTGATTATGGGTATGCAACCAGTGGTGGAGAAATTACCAGTCGTAATTCATGTTTAAATCTCGAATTAGGTAATTGGCTTGAAAGTTCAGTAAGTGATTGTAAAACGAATAATTGGCTTTTTGGGGATGATCAATTGACAATGACTCCAACTGCAGATAGCCACAATGCAAATCTAGTATGGAAGGTATGGTCATCAGGGCTTGTAAATTTTACAAACGCCAGTGGAGTATCTAAAGTAAGAAGTAAAACAAAGCCGACCTTATATCTTAAACCTAATATAAAAATTATCAGCGGAAGCGGAACACAGGACACACCATATAAATTAAATTCATAAGAAAAAGAAAAACAAATCCAGTATAATACAGGAATTCAAAAGAATTCCCTTTTTTTGTCTAAGTGGAGAAATATTTTTGAATGTGCTAAAATACATATAAGGAAGTGAACTATATGAAAAAAATAGGTGTAATCATCCCTTGCTATAACGAAGAAGAATCATTACCCCTTTACTATAATGAAATGAAAAAGGTAATGGAACAAATGACCAATCTTGATTTTGAATTATTATTCATAAATGATGGAAGTAAAGATAAGACTTTAGCCATTTTAAAAAGTTTAGCCAAAGAGGATAAAAGAATACGTTATATTTCTTTCTCGAGAAACTTCGGTAAGGAAGCAGCCATTTTAGCGGGGCTTGAAAATATTAGTGGTGATTATATCACTTTAATGGATGCTGACCTCCAAGATCCTCCATCCAAACTAATTGAAATGTATGATTTACTTATAAAAGAGGATCTAGATATTGTGGGTTTAAAGAGCAATAATCATAAGAATTATGGATTTATTCGTAAAATATTAACTGCTTGCTATTACAAAATTATTGGTACATTAAGTAGTACTCCAATGGCACCAAACGAAAGAGACTATCGCCTAATGACAAGACAAGTAATAGATGCTATATTATCTCTTACAGAGTACAATCGCTATTCGAAAGGACTATTTAATTTTGTAGGATTTGATACCAAATGGATTACCTATGATGCCCCAGATCGTATCGCAGGTAATACCAAATGGAATTTTAGAAAACTATTTACTTATGGTATTGATGGCATTGTTGGTTTTTCTACAAGACCACTTGTGCTATCATCCTTTGTTGGCATTCTGTTTTGTTTTATTGCTTTCTTAATGATTTTATTTATCATTTTTAAAACGATTGTATGGGGTGATCCTGTTGGTGGGTGGCCAAGTCTTGCATGCATTATTATTTTTGTGAGTGGAGTGCAATTATTCTTCTTAGGAGTCATTGGAGAATATCTGTCAAAAATATATTTAGAAACAAAAAAAAGACCAATTTACATTATCAAAGAAACAAACAAAAAATAGAACTATTTCTGATTTGGAAATAGTTCTTTTCAGTTGTAAATAGCCTTTTTCCTTGATATAATAAAAACACAATAGAAGTGGTGGTGTGATGTGAGGAGTCAAAAGGGCCAAGCCCTAGTAGAATATGTTTTAATTATAGCAATCATTAGTATTATAACTATTAGCATTGTAACCTTTTTAGGAGGGTACTTAAAAGATTCCATCACCAAAACTTCATGTGGTTTAATGGATCAGGAATATCAAGAAGGAAGCAAACCAGGAGAAGGAACCTGTGTAAATAAAACGATGGAAGAATTGCAAAATAATTAAAAAAGCAAGAGAAAAATATGGTATAATAAAAAGGATACTAGAGGGTGTTTGAATGAACAAGCGTGGTCAAAGCTTAGTAGAATTTGTGATTATTCTACCAATCTTGATTTTATTGTTGTTAGGTATGATAGATATTGGTAAAATTCTGTTAACCAAAAATAAACTAGAAAGCAATATTAATGATATGGTAGAAGAATTTCATAACAAAAAAACAGAAAAAGAGCTAGAAACATTAATGAAAAAAAATAATAAAAATGTCGCCTTAAGCATAAAAAAAGACAAAAACTATACCACAATCCAATTAGAAGAAGAAATAAGTATTATTACACCAGGACTTAATTTAATATTCAAGCCACCTTATAAAATCATAGTAGAAAGGGTTATTACAAATGAACCATAAAGGGCAAACTTTGATTTTATTTGTTATCCTTTTACCTATTTTGCTTCTGATTGCTGCTCTAATCATAGATTTAGGGCTTGCAAGAGTGGAAAAAACAAAGATTTCAGGAGTGACAAATGAAATTCTAAAAACACTTTATGAAGAAAGATTAAGCGAAACACTAGAAGAAAAAATAAAAGAGCAATATCTAAAAAATAAAATAACCATAACAAACATCAAAGCAAAAGGAACTGAAGAAACATTAGAAATAAAAGTTGAAACAAAAAAAGAGAGCATTTTTGGTAAAATAATTGGCATAAAAGATTATTCAATAAGTACACATAAAAAAATAATGAAAGAACAAAATGATTTTAAAATTTGGAAAGAATAGAGGGTTAAAATATGGCAAGAAAAAAAGGAAAAACACTATGTTTGTTCTCCGCAAAAGGTGGCGTTGGCAAAACAATAACGACACTAAATCTTGCAGGAATCTTTGAACAATTAGAAAAGAAAATACTAATCATAGATCTAGACTTATCAAATGGTGGGATTGCAGTTGCACTAAATCAAGCATTTGAAAAAACGATTTATCACTTTATGGATGATTACAACAATAATCGTTATCATGATTTTAAAGACTATGTCACAAAATTTGATGAAAAAATAGATATTTTACCCAGTCCCAAAGATCCTAGAAGAGCTTGTAAAATAGATACAAAATATATAGAAATTGCTTTAGAAAAAGCTGTATACCATTATGACATTATTTTAATAGACACCAATCATACATTAGATGAAAAAAACTTGGTAGTATTAGATTATGTTAATCAAATTCTATTTGTTATGCAAAATGATCCATTAGATGTTAAAAACATGAAATCTCTTTTAAGTATCTTTAGAGATTTAGAAAAAACAAACTACAAAATATTATTAAATAATAGCAGAGACCCTTTTAAAAAATATTTTTCGATCTTTGATTTGAGAAACCTACTAAAATCAAACATTGACTACACTTTATCTAGTGAATTTTATTTAAAAAACATTGATGATTATATTATGAATGGTAAAATCATCACCTTAGAGCAGAAAGCAGCAAGTGTCTTTGCCAAAGATTACTCAGTACTTATGAGTATTGCAGCAGACTTTACTAAAGAGGAGGTGCATGATGGCGAAAAATAGTTTATTAGAAGCATTCAATATTGAAAGAGAAGAAACTATTACTCCTAGCGTTAATGACTATGACATATTTCCAGATAAAAAATTATTAGATGATTTAAGAACAAAAATTGTTGAAAATTTAATTGATAAAGAAATTCCTGAAAACAAATTATTAAATGAATTCATTAACGATGAAATCGATTCAACCATTGAAGGATATGATTTATCAAACTTAGAAAGAGCACACTTATTTAATTTAATCGATAATGAAATTAATGGGTATGGACCTTTAACAGAATTATTAAAAGACAAGAACATTACTGAAATTATGGTTAACAGCCCAAAAGAAATTTACATTGAAATCGATGGGCAAATTAGAAAAGACGAAAGTGTCTCGTTCATTAACGATGAACATATTATAAGAACAATACAACGACTAATTGGTCCACTTGGAAGGACAATAGACGCATCAAATCCTATGATTGATTCAAGATTAGCAGATGGATCACGTATTAATGCTGTTATACCACCACTATCCACCAAAGGACCAATCATTACAATCAGAAAATTCAAAGAGGAAATGACTTCCATTGAAGATTTAATTCGGATTGGATCACTTACACCATATATGGCAACTTTCCTAGATGCTGCTGTAAGAGGAAAATGTAATATTATCATTTGTGGAGGAACTGGTTCAGGGAAAACAACACTTTTAAATATCTTAAGTGGCTTTATTGAAGGAGAAGAGCGTATCATCACCATCGAAGATGCTGCCGAATTAAGGCTTAGACAAAATCACGTAATTTCCTTAGAAACAAGAGTCATAAATTATGACAATGAAGGCGAAATTACCATTCGTGATTTAGTTATTAATAGTCTTCGTATGCGACCAGATCGCATTATTGTAGGAGAAGTAAGAGGAAGTGAATCTTTCGATATGCTACAAGCAATGAATACTGGACATGATGGATCAATGACAACCCTTCATGCCAACAGTCCAAAAGATGCCTTAAATCGTTTAGAAACGATGGTATTAATGAGCGGTTTAGATATCCCAATAAGAGCAATAAGAGAATATATCGTTAACGCTATTGATCTCATCGTAAACATTGATAGAACAAGTGATGGTAGAAGAAAAATCACTAGCATTTGTGAACTAACAGGAATGACAGAAAACGAAATAAATATTAGTGAAATATTTGCGTTCCATCAAAAAGGATTAACAGAAAAGAAAGAAGTTGATGGCGAATACGTATTATATAACAAGAAGCGACCAAAAGTTTATAATAAAATTGCTGCAAGAGGAATTAACGATATCGACTATATGTTTAAAAAATAATAAAAAGAAAGGGTGATGACTTTGCAAAATCAAGTATTAGGATTGTTGGGATTGCCAATAGTTTTATTAACAATTTATATTATAATAAAATTAATCAAAGAGTATCATCTCATTCGCCTTCAAAAAAGATTTGAGCCATTCGCCCTAATCTCAATTAAAGAAAAAGAAGAATCAATTACAGATTCATTAGTTAAAAGAACCTGGAAGCTTTCTCACAAAATATCTAAAATATTAAAAAAGAGTATACTATTGTCAAAATATAGTACATACTATGAAAAATACGTTCCTTTCGAAGAGAGAGAGAAAAAGAGCGGAATGGATTATATAACCTTAAAAATAATTTTATCTATTTTGTTAATATTGCTTGGCTTAACGAGTCAAGCAATGAAAGAAAGTACAATTCAATTCTTTCCAATCTTCCTTAGTTTAATAATTGGCTTTTTTCTTCCAGACCTTTTCTTAAAAGCAGAATACTTTACCAAAAGAAAAAAAATAGAAGAAGATTTACTAAAGGCTATCATATTAATGAATAATAGCTTTCAATCTGGAAGAACAATTATGCAAGCAGTAGAAATTGCAAAAGAGGAATTAGAGGGGCCTATTAGTGATGAATTTAAAAAAATACACATGGATATGACTTATGGATTAAGTGTAGATGTGGTTTTTAACCGTTTTTATGAACGTGTAAAATTAGAAGATGCAAAATACATCACTTCTTCCTTAACACTCTTAAACAAAACTGGGGGAAATATTATCCAAGTATTTAAAAGCATTGAAAAGTCAATTTTTGATAAAAAGAAATTAGAACAAGAAATGAAAAGTTTAACAACCGCAAGTGTTTTTATGTATCGAACGCTTTCCATTTTACCCATTCTTTTTGCTATAATAATTCTTCTTTTAAATCCTCATTACTTTGACCCGTTTTTTAAAACCCCATTTGGATTTCTCACTTTCTTACTCACTACAATCCTTTATATATCTTATATTTTAATTATTAAAAAAGCATTGAAGGTGAAAATGGAATGAAAAAAGAAAGAAGTTTAATAAGAAAAATTTATCCTGAAAGTTCCATTAAAAAAATAAATAAAAAGATGGAATTGTTAGGGATCACCCAAACAAACGACACGACAAAGTTTCTAAAACATCGTATTATCTTAAGCATTTGTGGTTTTCTCCTTTTCTTGATTCCATTAAAACATGGATACATTATTGCCCCCATTATCGCCATACTTTCTTACTTTGGTTATGAGTATCTTACATTAGATTTACCCATTAAAACAAGGAGAAAAAAATTAGAAAGGGAAGCAATTTTCTACTTTGAAATTCTTCTATTGTCGTTAGAAAGTGGAAAAAACTTATACAACGCCATAGAAATAACATCAAAAAATGTAGATAGTGAATTGGCAAGGGAATTTCAAAAAACATTAAATGAAGTAAAAATAGGAAAAAGCTTTACAGAAAGTATTCGCGACATGAAAAAAAGAATACCTAGTGAAACAATTAATAATGCCATCTTAAATATGACAGAATCAAGTGTTTATGGTAATAGCATTGAAGAGTCACTAAAAAACCAACTAGATTACTTAAAAGATCGGAAGAGCACACGTCA
>CAJUGF010000002.1:44943-46367 GCA_910585915.1 uncultured Bacilli bacterium
TTCTGACGTGTGCTCTTCCGATCTAAAGAAAAAAGACTCTTAGAAATAAAAGGAGAAATCTCCAAATTACCTACTAAAATTAGTGTAATATCCGTATTATTCTTTATTCCCATCTTACTCCTAATCATTTTAGCTCCAGTAGTATTAGCATTTTTATTTGGTTAGAAAAGATCGATTTTAAAAAAAGTTGATTTTTTTAAAATATTATGATAACATATAGGACTATCAAGTCCCAAAATAATGGGAAAAGGGGTAAGTGAAGAAAAAATGAAAAACAATCAGATGAGAAAATGGCTAATGACTTTAGCATTTATTTGTCTATTTTCATCAAGCAAAAACATTTATAGTACAGCAAAAGAAATTAACATTGTAGAAACTGTGGAAGAAAATGATGAAATCATGAATATCATTACAAAGTATCATTTAGAAGAATATCGTAATTTAATTGAACAAAATCAAAATACTTTTCTAAAATACTATCAAGCAATTCTATTAAATCCAACATACAAAGAGCAAGACATAGAAGTTTCTTTAAAAGATTTTTGGATTATTCAAAATTATTTTACTGACATAGAATCCTTATTAAAAAAAGTTAAAGAAAGAAAGATTAATATTTCTTCACTAAGCAATGAAGAAAAAGACTATGAAAACATTTCTTTCTACTTCACACATGATAACAAAGAAGTGCTATATTTAAAAGATGGAAAACCTTCAAGTATTGAGGACTACAACGAGACCATCACAAGCAAAGGAATCAAGGCTGCGATTGCCAGTGATTTAACTTGTATGAATTATTCTGACACAGGGTTTACTACTAATTATTTTGAATTAAATCAAATTTTACAAGCATTTCATGAAATATATGGAAGAGAAAATGTTTTAAAATTTTGTGCCGAGGAAGATTTTTTAGCAAAAACATATTCTTATTTTCAGGAAAAAGGAATTGAAACTGAAAAGATTACCGCCTTTTTTCATAAAACTGATCGTTTAAAAGAACTTTTAGATATTGCAAAACGCCGAGATTTAATTGAAAGCGAAAGAAAAGAAAAAGATGAATTGATTGTTTCAATATGCCAAAGCATTATAAAGATCTATGAGAAAGAAACAAATAAAGCATGGCAAGAAAATCAACCAATCCAAGCGACTGTTTTCTCACTTATAAAACAAATAGACTATTCCATATTAAGCACATCAGAACTTCGTGACTTAAAAGAAAAGCCAAACTTTTTAAAAAATTGCTATATTGATCTAACAAATTGTTCTTCATGTAAAGTAGCAATTGATTCCAACAACCAAAATTGGAGTGGCGAATTTTGTTTTACTTATCAAATTAGTGAAAGTAAAGAAGAAGAATTACCAGATACCTTTGCTTATTCCTTAGATCGGAAGAGCGTCGTGTAGGGAAAGAGTGTAGATCTCGGTGG
>CAJUGF010000002.1:46377-66250 GCA_910585915.1 uncultured Bacilli bacterium
ACCGAGATCTACACTCTTTCCCTACACGACGCTCTTCCGATCTTTCACAGATGGAAGATTAATGAATGCATATAGCTATAACGAAAAAGAACAAAATAGAAGAGAAGAAATTCAAAATTATGGAATTAAAAATGAAGCTATCATTGAAATATGTATTAACTCAGAAATTTTTAACACCTATGAATCACTAATAAATGCAAGTTTAATCTTAACAACTGAGGAGAAAAAATATTTCATTTCACACTTCGAAGATTTTATAAATTTACACCCTAGTTATTTTAAAGCTAATGCATCCAATGAAATTTTACAAGAGCTACTAACTAAAACATTTCAATCCTTAACATTCAAAGAAGATATTTATAAAATTCTCTTAGAAGAAAATATCATCTATACAATGGGAGGATCAGATATCTTAGAAGAATTAAAAAATTATGGTATAACTGATTTTGAAAGTCAAAAATATTACATTCAAAATTACATAATTTTTAAAGGATTCCTAGATGGATTAAATATAAATAATTACCTTACAACACCAAAAGAAGAATATATTTATTCATTTCCAAATTTTATTGAAAATAATCCTTCATTAAACACAATGAAAGAACAAGAGTGTTATGAATATGTAAAAACATTAATTTCCAATATTAGTGAAGAAGGTTTAAAATATTTATTAAAGAAGAAAGTGTATATCGTTCCTAAACCAATAAATACCAGAAGCAAAAAGATTGTCTGGGCTTACGTTTAATCTCCTTGAAGGAGATTTTTTTAAAATGTATGAAATTCATGATATAATAAAAAAGGTGAGTAACATGTATAACTATATAAAAGGCAAAATTACAATGCAAGAAAGTAATTATATCGTTTTAGAAAATAATAATATTGGTTACCAGATTTCAGTAGGAAATCCTTTTAGTTTTCCTTTAGATAAAGAAGCATGTGTCTATATATATTCATATATTCGCGAAGATGAACATACTCTTTATGGTTTTAAAACCATTGAAGAAAAAGAATTATTTTTAAGACTCATTGGAGTAAAAGGATTAGGACCCAAAATGGCATTACCAATGCTTGCAACAGGAAGTGTCATAGGAATTATCGACGCCATTGATAGAGAAAATATTTTATATTTAAAAAAATTTCCTAAAATTGGTGACAAAGTTGCAAGACAAATTATCTTAGATTTAAAAGGAAAATTAGCTAAAAAAGAAGATAATACAAGTGTTGTTGATTTTGAAGAGCTGATAAGTGTTTTAGAAAGTCTTGGATACAAAGGTGCAGATATCAAAAAAATTCTTCCACAAATAAATAACGATTTAGAAATTGAAGAGCAAGTAAAGGAAGCCTTAAAGCTACTATTAAAATGAGAATAGGATTAGATATTGATGATACCTTCACAGAAACAAAAAAAGCTTTTCGCCGCTCTTTCAAAAAATATCAAAAAAAGTACAATTCAACAAAAGAAAGAATCGAAAATTTAAATTATGAAGAATATAAAGAATTTTTAAAAGAATATGGAGAAGCAATCTATTTCAAAGTGAAGGAAAAGAAAAATGCTAGCAAAGTAGTTCGAAAATGGATTAAAGAAGGTCATCAAATTTACTTTGTAACGGCAAGAAGCAAAGATTACTTTGAAAAAATGGAAGAATATACAAAAAAATATTTTATCAAAAGAGATATTCAATATGAACATATTTTCTTTGGTGTTCGTAATAAATATGAGTGTATCAAAGACTTAAATCTAGACCTCTTCATTGATGATCAAGAAAAAGTCTTAGATAGCTTTCCAAAAGATAAATTAACGCTTTTAAAAATGATACCTGACAAAAATAATTACAGCAAATATGAGAAAGTTACCAATTGGAAAGAAATAGAGGAACTCGTTAAAACAATGCATTAAAGAAAGGAGGATAATCGTGGAAGAAGAAAGATTATTAGATGGAGAAAAGCAGCAAAGCGATGTAACAGAAGAAAACATTAGACCACAGTCATTGGAGGAATATGTAGGACAAAAAGAAATTACTGAAAACTTAAAGGTGTTTATTGAAGCTGCTAAAATGCGCAATGAACCTCTAGATCATGTTTTATTATATGGTCCTCCTGGACTTGGAAAAACAACCCTTGCTCATATTATCGCAAATGAGCTTGGAACCAATATAAAAACAGCAAGTGGACCTTCTCTTGAAAAAAGTGGAGACTTAGCAGCCGTATTATCAAATCTTGAACCTGGGGATGTTCTTTTTATTGATGAAATTCATCGCATGCCAAAATTTATTGAAGAAATTTTGTATCCAGCCATGGAAGATTTTGAACTAGATATTGTTATTAATAACGACGGTAGAAGCAGAAGTATAAAAATTGACTTACCTCCCTTTACCTTAGTGGGAGCAACCACGAGAGCTGGTGACATTTCAAGCCCTTTGAGAGACCGCTTTGGTATTATTTCAAAACTGAATTATTATAGTGATAACGAATTATTCCAAATTATCAAAAGAACGAGTCGAGTTCTTGGCATGGAAATAGAAAGTGATTCCGCAAAAGAAATCAGTAAACGATGCCGAAAAACACCTCGTATTGCTAATCGATTATTTAAACGAGTAAGAGATTTTGCTCTAGTTAAAAAACAAAATATTATTGATTACGAAACAACTACAGATGCCCTAAAACGCTTGAAAGTTGATCCTTATGGATTAGATCAAATCGACATTGAATACTTAAATGCATTGATTACTAAATTTAATGGTGGACCTGTTGGAGTAGAAACCATCGCAACAAGCATTGGAGAAGAAGTATCTACAATTGAAGATGTAGTAGAGCCATTTCTTTTACAAGAAGGATTTATTAAACGTACACCAAGAGGAAGAATGGTTACAGAAAAAAGCTATGATCACCTAAAAATCAGTCACAACAATTCTTTGTTTGATTAAAAATATGATATAATATCGTATAAGAAAGAAGGTAGTCATGAAAACCATTAATCTACAGGATCAATTTATAATTAAACTAAATAATCATGGATTAGAGAAAGTCTATGCTTATTTAATATCATCAAGACAAAATACAGAAGAAGAAGCAAAAGAAATAACAAAGAGCATAAAAGAGAATAATTATTTACTTCAAACTGAATTATGGCGCTTCATAGAAATATTTGGAAATTGTATTGATGAGCCAGAAAGTACAAGAGGATTTAAAACCACAACTGGATTAATCAAAAATAATGCTTGGGAGCCACTGAATATAAATGAAGTAGCATTAGCTCATTTAACCGAAAATGGTATTCAAGAATTAAAAAAGTATGAAGATGGAAGTATTTTGTCCCAAATCGATGAAAATCATAATCATCGTATAGTTTTATGGGAATTATATAACATTTATGGGACAGACATTTTAAGAAAGCATCCTTTTGTAGACAATCAAATAATCCTAGAGACAAATGATTCTCATTTAAAGTATAATTCTTTCTTAAAGCAACGAAATGAACTAAAAGAACTTGCCAATTTTTTAAAACTTGTAGCAAAATATAATCAAAAATTTCAACAGGGACTAAAAATTAACGACATATATACTAGTCTTCTAAAAGAAAATAACATAAAATACATTTCTAGAAGAGGAATAAACCATGCAATGGAAGAGAAATCATCAAATAGATTCATAGCAGGATATCCAGGGTTTCATTTTGAAGAGGAATTATATGCTTTAGCTTACGCTTACCATAAAAATAATCAAAAAAATGAAAGAATCCCCTTTGCAATTCGTACAAGAATCTTAGAAATGCAAGCAAAAGAAGAATAGACAAAATTCTTCTTTTCTTTTATAATGAAAAAAGTCAAGGAAGGGATATTATGAAACTAGAAGAATTTGATTATGAATTACCAGAGAACCTAATTGCTCAAACTCCACTAAAAGAACGGTGTACCTCAAGATTGATGATTTTAAATAAAACAACAGGAAAAACTGAACATAAACATTTTTTTGACATAATAAATTACTTAGATAAAGGAGACATTCTAGTTATTAATGATACTAAAGTTATACCAGCAAGAATAATAGGAGAAAAGGAAGAAACAAAAGCTACAATCGAATTATTACTTTTAAAAGACTTAGGAAATAACACGTGGGAATGTTTATCTAGACCCTTTAAACGTTTAAAAGTGGGAACAAAAATTACCTTTGGTAATGGAGAATTAAAAGCAGAAGTTATAGAAAAAAAAGAAGAAGGAATTGTTTGTGTAAAATTAATCTATAAAGGAATATTATTGGAAATATTAGAAACATTAGGGCAAATGCCTCTTCCACCATACATACATGAAAAATTAGAAGAAAAAGAAAGATATAACACAGTATATGCTCAAAATCTTGGAAGTGCAGCCGCCCCAACAGCAGGACTTCACTTTACCAAAGAGGTCCTGAACAAATTAAAAGAAAAGGGTATAATAATAGTAAATGTTACTCTTCATGTGGGACTTGGAACATTTCGTCCAGTAGAAGTAGAAAATATTATGAATCATCACATGCACAGTGAATACTATGAAATGGATGAAAAAACTGCTAATATTTTAAACGAAGCAAAAAAAGAAGGAAGAAGAATTATTGCTGTAGGAACTACATCCACAAGAGTCTTAGAAACAATTATGCAGAAATTTCATCAATTTCAAGAATGTAAAGGAAATACGGATATATTTATTTACCCTGGATATCAATTTCAAGCCATTGATTGCTTAATTACAAACTTTCACTTACCAAAAAGTACACTTATCATGCTAATCAGTGCTTTTGCAGGAAGAGAAAATGTATTGAACGCTTATAAAGAAGCTGTAAAAGAAAGCTATCGATTCTTTTCCTTTGGGGATGCTATGTTTATTACAAACAAAAATAACTAATGTGCTTATTAGTTATTTTTTTCTTGAAATTCTAAATAAATACTGGGGTCAAATTGATGTTCCAAGACTTCAACTTCACCTTCATCAGCTTTTTCTAACTCTTCATTATTAACCAAAAAATATTTATGTTGCAAATAATCCTTGCCATCATTACTAACAGGATCATCCCAAGTTAAATCCAAATGAACCCATTCATTATCAAGATAAAGAGCATTCCAAACATGACCTTCAGAAGAAGAGAGTGTATCAGGTGTTGTAGCAATTTTATAATTTAATACATGAAACTTGGTTAAAAAAATTGCCATAACATCAGTATATCCATTACAAGTTGCATAACCCTCCATAAGTGGCCCATAAGCCAAATAAGAAAGATAATCAGATTCACCATTTTCATTTCTGGTCACATCATATTTTGTATGATCAATCACATAATCATGAAAAGCTTTGATTTTATCATATAATTCCATATCATCTGTAATATTTTGTTTAATATATTGATCTACTTTTTCGTTAATAATTTTTATTTGCTCTTCATTATATAAGTATTCCACCTGCACACTAACTTCTCCAGACTCTGACAAACTAGTACGAATATTAGAAAAACTATAAAAAGGATGCACAAAATTATTAATATGTGTAAGAAGGGTTTGATCTTGACTGATGTCCTTCATATCAGCAATGCAATCAGTATATTCACTCGGACAATAAAAAGTAAAAGAATCCCAGCCAGAATTAACAATTGTGAAGAATATATTCTTTAAATCCTGGCGACTCAATGGTGAAAACGAAATTGCATTTTGTACAAATAAAAAATTATCTTCCTTTTTATAAGGAGTGGAAACAAGTGGTGGTTTTACATCCTTAGGTTCCACAAATGTTGTAATAACAGTACTAATGGTATTCATTTGACCTAAAAGACAAAATAAAAAAACACAGCAAACAATTGTTAGAATATTTTCTTTAAACCACTTCAAAATACCATCTACTTTCTAAAATAATTTTAACATTAAAAAATGAAGTAATCAAACATTACTTCATATCTTTTAACTTTTGTGATAATCTTGATTTTTGACGACTAGCAGTATTTGATTTTATAAATCCTTTACTAACAGCCTGATCAATATATTTTTGTGTATCAGCAAATAACTTAGTAGCAGCTTCTTTATCATTAGCAGCAATTGCTTTATCACAATCTTTAATTAAATTTTTAACACGAGCCTTTAGTTCATGGTTATTTGAAGTTTTCTTTTCTATTACTTTAATTGCCTTCTTAGAGCTCTTAATATTAGCCATAAATATCTCCCTTCCATACCTAATTCAAGTACCATTTTAACAGAATTATATGTTGAATGCAACGAAAAATGTATGGAATTTCTTGATTATAAGCCATTTTCGAGATTTTTCTAATAGAAAAAAGCTTTTTGTACATCATAAAAACAGGTGAGAAATATGAAACAATATCTATTCTTAGATGCAGCAAAAAGATCCACAGATCCCAAAATATTAGTAGGACAAAGAAAATCTGCAAACCAAATAATAAGCCATTATCAAATACTCGAAAAAAATAAGAAAGAATTAAAAAGAGAAAAAGGCGATTATTTTCTAATAGAATTTACGGATAATGCCATTGAAAAAAACGAAGAAGCACTACAAAAAGAATTTCAAAAAATAGTAAAACTTTTTTTAAAAAAATATCACAAAGATCGACCTATATTAGTAATCGGTTTAGGAAATTCTAAAATTATAGCAGACGCTCTAGGGTCCTCTGTTACAAATAAAATGATTGCAACAAACCACTACAACGATTTTCTAACCATCCCTAAAGTAGCTCTATTTAATCCAGAAGTAATATCCAAAACAGGGATTTCGTCTTTCAAATTAATTCAGTTAGTGGTTCAAGATGTTAAACCTGACTTGATTATTTTAGTTGATGCTCTTGCCACCAAAGATGTAAAATCACTAAATCGTGTTATTGAAATTAGTGATACAGGAATCATCCCTGGAAGCGCATTAAGAACAAACAAAGAAATTAATAAAAATACTTTTCATATCCCAATCCTAAGCATTGGAGTACCACTGTTATATCAAACAGATGAGGGATTATTCGGAAGTTCTACGATTGATTATGAATTAAATCATCTATCTACGCTTATAGCAAATGGTCTAAATCGTAGCATTTTATTCTAATTCGACATATTCTTATCTTTCAAAACTATATAATTAGGGAAGAAAGGGTGTCGCTCATGAAAAAAAGGTTCATCGGAAAAAGAAGCAAAAGCAAAAAAGGATTTAAAATTATATGCTTTTTATCCATGATTCTTTTTTTCTTTTTTCTAAGTTTTCATTTACTTACAAATCATTGGAAAAAAGATATCACAAGCAAAGAATTTTTAGAAGCATTATTAAAAAACGCAACGGGGCAAAATAATTTCTATGAGTTTTTAATAACCAATCCAACAGAATACTTATTTTCTTCTGCAATGGGTATAGAAATTACCAAAAGCGAAAGTGTATTTCAAGAAGAAGAAGTATCAGGTCCCGTTTATGAATATGTGCCTGATCCCAATCCAAATACAGAAAATATCAAAGTTGATCCCATGATCTATATTTATAACACTCATCAAACTGAAGGCTACAGTAAGTATGGAATGAGTGAATACGATATTGAACCAACCGTTTTATTTGCAAGTTATTACTTAAGAGAAAAACTTAACGATTACAGTCTTCCTACAATGGTTGAAACAAGTGATATCACAGAAGTACTACGAGCCAATAATTGGACATATAGCCATTCCTATGAAGCGAGTCGTTATCTAGTTTTAGACGCAAAAGAAAAAAATCCAAGCCTCTCTTATTTTTTTGATATCCACCGAGATAGTGCTGGATACAATGCATCTACAACAGAATACAACAATAAAAAATACGCTAAAATTCTCTTTGTTATTGGCAAAGAACATGAAAATTATGAACAAAACTTAAATTTAGCAAATCAATTGAACGAAAAAATAAAAAATAAAATTCCTAGTATCTCAAGAGGAGTAATTGGGAAAGAAGGTAAAAATGTAAATGGTATTTATAATCAAGACATCCACCCCAATACGTTATTAATAGAAATTGGTGGAAAAGATAATTCTATCTTTGAAGTAACAAATACTATGGAAATACTAGCATCTTCATTAAAAGAATATATAGAGGAGAATGAAGAGTGAAAAAGAAAGAGAAAACAAATTGGTTCTTAAGAAGTATAATGTTATTATTTATTCTTTATTTATCCTTATCCATAGCAATGGAAACAGGATATTATGAATCAAAACTAAATGAAAAGACCATTTTAACTGAAGAAAGTATACAGCAATTTGAGAAAGATGTAAGAGAAGGAAAAAATGTTGATATTAATGATTATGTAGTTGAAAAAAATCGTGATTTTTCAAATGGTGCTACCAAAGCAGGAGTATTTATCTCATCCCTAGTAGAAGACGTCATGTCAGAAGGAATTAACAAAATGGTAGATATCTTAAAAAAATTATTTACATAATACAGAATTACCATTCTGTTTTTTCTTTCAAAAGAAAATAGGATTTACGATAAAGAATTTCTCATGTATAATACTAAATAGGTGAAAAACATGATTAAACAGGAAAACATTCGTAACTTTTCAATCATTGCCCATATAGATCATGGGAAAAGTACATTAGCTGATCGAATTTTAGAGATAACTGGAAGTGTATCAGCACGCGAAATGAAAGAACAGCTCTTGGATAGTATGGATCTTGAAAGAGAAAGAGGAATTACCATCAAACTAAACGCCGTTTCACTCCCATATCAAAAAGATGGAGAAACCTACCTCTTAAATTTAATTGACACCCCTGGTCACGTTGATTTTTCTTACGAAGTAAGCCGTTCTCTTGCAGCTTGTGAAGGCGCCATTTTAGTAGTAGATGCTGCACAAGGGATTGAAGCACAAACACTGGCAAATCTTTATCTAGCATTAGAGCAAGATTTAAAAATTATTCCTGTCATTAATAAAATCGATTTACCTAATGCAAATATTCTCAAAGTGAAAGAAGAATTAAAAAAAGTATTAGGGTTTCAAGAAGAAGATATTTTATTATGTAGTGGTAAAACAGGGGTAGGAGTAGAAGAATTAATTCATGCTGTCATCGATCGAATCGAATCGCCAAAAATTGAAAATGAAGAACCCTTAAGAGCTTTAATATTCGATTCCTACTTTGATCCATATAAAGGAGTTGTAACTCTAATTAAAGTCGTTGATGGATGCGTATCTGTAGGAGACACGATTCATTTAATGGCTACAGGAAGTGAATTTTTAGTAACAGAACTTGGCGTACATCACCCCAAAGAAGAAAAATGGGAAACGTTAAGAAGTGGAGAAGTTGGATATCTTTGTGCTAGCATGAAAGATATTAGCAGTATACATGTTGGTGATACCATTACTTTAAGTAAAAGGAAATCTACAAAATCAATTGCTGGATACAAGCCAATGAAACCAATGGTATATTCAGGAATATTTCCCGTAGAACCAAACAAATATGAAGCTTTAAAAGAGGCATTTATCAAGTTAAAATTAAATGATGCTGCCCTAACTTTTGAACCAGAAACTAGTGAAGCTTTAGGTTTTGGCTTCCGTGTAGGCTTCTTAGGACTATTACACATGGATATTATTATGACAAGACTAGAGCGAGAATTTGATCTAGATGTCATTGCTACAAGCCCCAGTGTTATTTACGAAATAACTTTAACCAATGGGGAAGAAATCCAAATTGACAGTCCAAATAAAATGCCTGAAAGCGTTAAAATTAGTGAGATTAGAGAACCATATATTTATACCAATATTATTGTTCCTTCAGAATATATTGGATCCATTATGGAACTATGTCAAAATAAAAGAGGAATATACAAATCTCTTGAATATATAGATGAAGCAAGAGTTAATATTCACTATGAAATACCACTTTCAGAAATTGTTTATGATTTTTTTGATAAATTAAAAAGTACTACCAAAGGATACGCTTCCTTTGACTATGAAATCGTTGGCTACCGTCCTAGTAAACTTGTCAAAATGGATATTTTATTAAATGGACAAATTGTGGATGCGCTATCGATTATTGTACATAAAGATTTTGCATATCAAAAAGGAAGAACAATTACTACAAAACTAAAAGAATTAATACCAAGACAATTATTCCAAGTACCCATTCAAGCAAGTGTTGGTTCAAAAGTTGTAGCAAGAGAAAATATCAGCGCAATGAAAAAGAATGTTTTAGCAAAATGTTATGGTGGAGATATTACAAGAAAAAGAAAACTATTAGAAAAACAAAAAGAAGGAAAAAAGCGAATGAAAATGGTTGGAAACGTGGAAGTCCCAAAAGACGCGTTCCTAGCAGTTTTAAGCGAAGAAAAATAATTTAGAAGAGAATAACAAAATGAGGTAAAAAATGAAAAATCTATATATACAAATGGCATTAACTTATCGTTTATCACTAAAATCAACAGCTAAGTTAATGAAAAAAACAGAAGAAGAAACTTTTAAAGAATTGACAGTAAATACATATGGATATAGAGCTCTAATGTATTTATGGAACGTTGAAGCAATCTTAGAGGATAGTGAAACAGAAAGACAAAAAGAACGGAGAGCCTTTAATTTTTTTGCGATGCTTCTTTCTACCAAAAAGCAAGCAGATAGGAAACGCCAAAAAGAATTGTTAGAAATTTTATTAAAAGAGGAAAGGCAATATCAAGAAGTGAAAAAGAAATGCCAACAGCGAAGAGAATTAGAAGAAAAAGACGTAGAAATCATCGCAAAGTATCGAACCAAATATGCCATACCTGCAAATGCGTTGGAAGGCGAATTAGCAATATCAAGAAATATATTACAACGATTAGAAAATAAGATAGAAGACCAAGCATTAAGTCAAAAAATACAAGATTTAAACGATTATTATCAAGATTATGCCCAATCAGTATCCAAAAGATAGTGGATGTAAAAATGAAAGCAGTCTACATCCACATCCCTTTTTGTAAAAGTATTTGTAGCTATTGTGACTTTTGCAAAATGTTTTATAATCAAAAATGGGCGCATGCATATTTACTCGCCTTAAAAGATGAAATAAATGATCAATATATGGGGGAAGAAATACAATCGCTTTATATTGGTGGAGGAACCCCTTCTTGTTTATCAAAAAAAGAATTAGAATACTTAATGCAAATATTGAAAGTTTTTAAAAGAAAAAAAGACTGTGAATTTACTTTTGAATGTAATTTAAATGATATTAATGAAGAATTATTAAAAATATTAAAACAAAATGGCGTAAATAGATTAAGTATTGGGATAGAATCATTCGATGAAAAAAAACTAATATTAATGGGAAGAAATCATTCCTATGAAAAAGCTAAAGAAAAAATGAAATTAGCAAGAAAGTTTGGTTTTGATAACATCAACCTTGATTTGATTTATGGTTTCTACAACGAAACATTAAAAACTACAATGAACGATTTAAAACTATTATTATCTTTAGAACCAGATCATATCAGTACTTATAGTTTAATTCTATCAAGTCATACATTATTATATCAAAATAAAATCAATGCAATATCAGAAGATCTAGATGCAGCAATGTATCAAAGTATTTGCAACCGGTTAAAAAAGAAAAGATTTAATCATTACGAAGTAAGCAACTTTGCCAAAAAAGGAAAAGAATCAAAACACAATTTAAATTACTGGAATAATGGAGAATACTATGGCTTTGGTTTATCAGCTTCAGGATATATCGATGGCATTCGTTATACAAATACCTTGAATTTAACGAAATATTTAAATGGAGAGTACACAGGGCAGAAAGAAATTTTAACTAAAAAAGATATTTTGGATACCGCCATTATGCTAGGACTTAGAAAAACAAGTGGAATTCATTTAGAAACATTTAAAAAAAACTATGGCTTTCCCTTAGAGAGTGCTTACCCAATATTACCCTTACTAAAAAATAAAGAATTAATCAAAAAGAAGGGATATATTTATATAAACCCGGACAAACTATATGTGATGAATGAAATACTCATTAAATTAATTTGAGTTGGGGTGAAACATTTGAAAAAAATAGCGCTTTTCTTATTGCTACTAATTCTACCATTAAAAGTATCAGCAAGTAGTTACATCCAAGATTTTCAAGTGAAAAACGGCACTCTTACTATACCATTTAACGAAAAAAATAATCTCTATACCATAAAATTAGAAGAGAATGCCCAAGAAGTATTGTTTGAATATCGTTTAGAAAATGAGCAATCCAAAGTAGAAATTATAGGAAATAATTATAAAAACCAAGAAGAAAATGTTATGATACTTAAAGTAATCGATGAAGAAAACAATGATTCTCAGAGCTATACTTTTTATCTAGAAAAAGAAGAAGATAAAAGTGTTATAGCAAT
Organism: uncultured Bacilli bacterium; assembly: GCA_910585915.1. Taxonomy (GTDB): domain Bacteria; phylum Bacillota_I; class Bacilli_A; order RF39; family UBA660; genus MGBC162267. The sequence goes on from CAJUGF010000002.1 coordinate 58,698, forward strand.
TCCAAATGATACTTTAAATAATATAGAAAACACAAAAGAAATTCCATACCTAAAAGAAATAGTAATTGGTATTTGTCTCGCATTAATTGTAACTTTATTTAAAATTCTAATTATCAATTTTTTTAAAAAAAGTAAAAAATTAAAATCACCAGCATAAGATGAAGCAGGTGATTTTTTTGAATTTAATAGCCCACAGAGGTCTCATAAAAAATGGGGCAAAAGAAAACTCCATTGAAGCATTTCAAAATGCGATAGAAAGCGAAAATTATAAAGGTTTTGAATTTGATATTAGAACAAGCAAAGATGGCATTTTTTTTATTCATCACAATATATTCTTAGATGGTAGATTATTTAACACAATAGAATCAAAAGAATTAAAAGAAATCTATAAGCTACCCACATTAGAAGAAGTTCTAAATTTGAAAACTGACAAAATCATGTTACTAGAAATCAAAGAACCTAATATTAATATTGATAATTTAATTGCCTTATTAAGTTCATTTAAAAGCAAAAATATTTATATCGATTCCTTTGATAATCAGATTATACAAAAACTAATTAAAGCGAATAATGATTTTAAATATGGCGTTTTAAACTATATTTTAAATAGCGAAAAAGATTACAGTGAATATCAATTTATTGGATTACTATCTCCTATCATCACAGAAAAGCTATTAACTTTTTTTAAAGACCAAAAATTGGAAGTATTTGTTTATGGAATTAAGAAAAATTCAAAATTAGAAGACATACCAAATGTTTACTATATAGTAGACGCCAAGGAATAAGAAAACATTTGTGACCAATTTATCGTTATGATATAATGAACAATAATAGGAGTGGATTCATAATGGAATTTAAAAATGAAAATACCAAAGAAATCATAAATTTAGAACAACTAAGAGAAAAAGCAGTTGACACCTTAGAAATGGAAATCATTGAAGAAATGGATGAAAACATGATGGAAAGTACCCAAAGTTTTGAAACTATAACAGAAGAGAAAGAAGACCAAGAAAACAACAAAGAAGAAAAGGCAAAGAAAAAAGCAAATTGGAAAGAAAAATGGAATAATTTAAAAGAAAAGTGGGTAGCCTTGCCTAAAAAGAAAAAAATACTTATTATTATAGCAAGTGTTATCGTACTCATTTTATGTATTGGCTCAATTGTATTTTTTCTAATTACCAGAAAAAATGAAAAAGGACCAGAAATCAAAGATGTGATTGTTGATTTAGATAACTATCGTTACAAAAATGGTAAACTGGTATTTTTGGATGAAACCAAAAAAGAAATTGGAGAATATGCTTGCGAGAATGAAGATCAAGAGCTATGTTATGTTGCTTATTATAGTGATGAAGACCAATTTGACGAACCCAAATACATTTATGAAGACGAAAGTAATATCAAACAAAGAAGCAGCATTTTTCTAAATCAATATGTTTTTGTTTATGACAACAAAGAAAAAGAAAACGGCTCAATAAAACTTTACGACCTTCAGAAAAAAGAAGTAACAGATGAATTTTTACTAGTAAAAGGGTATGATAAATTAAGAAATCAAATAGTTTTTAAAGATAAAAATAATCAATATGGTCTACTTGAACTAACAAGTGAAAGCATTGACATGAAAATTATGCCACAGTACGATTATTTAGGAGTGATGAATTCCAAAGATAGTATTGATCGTGCAATAGGAAAACAAAACGGGAAATGGTATTTAACTGATTTTTCTGCTAACAATTTAACTAAACCAATTGCTGGAGAAATTAAAGATTACAATGATCACTACATCAAAATTATGGATGATTATGGAAATTATCATGCAGTAGATTATAACGGAAACGAAATAAATAGTGATTCTTATGACTATATTGACTTATTAGAAGAATATGTATTCTTTATTAAAGATCAAAAAATCTGGATTGAAAACTATGAACATCAGAAAATGAATATGGAGGGAATTGCATTATCGAATAAAAACTATATTCCTACATATACTTATTCCAAAGAAAAGAAACTAATTAAAACCGAAAAGAGCTATGAAATAACTTATCAAGGCAAAACGATGAATATTGAAATAATGGATAATAATGGTGATATCCATGACAAAAAAAGTATTAATTTAAACGAAGGTCGAGTAAGTGCCAATTTATCGTTTTTAAGTTATTACGATGGAAAATTATACATATTTAAAGATAAAGAAAAAAATGAATTATTAGGGACCTATTCATGTGAAAATAAAAATAGTATTAGCGATGATACAAATGAATTAAATAATTGTGCAATCGCCAAAGAAAGCTACTATGAAGATAACGATCGTGAAGCAGTACAAAATGGAGATTTAGGGGTATTACCAGTCTTCAATGAACGTTATGTCTTTATTGCAGATCAAAAAAATGAGAGCGATTTAAACATAGTTCTATATGATCTAAAAGAAAATGCAAATAAATCGAAATACAAAACAGTGGATACAGGAACTTACACAAAATCGCATGATATTACATTTGTTAATGTCAATAATTCCTATATAATAGCAGAAAATAAAAATGGCAAATTTGGCATTATTCGTATAAATACCAATAGTGTAGAAGGCGTTAAGGAATTTGACTACAATCACATTGAAAGAATAGGATTGTACTACATTATTCAAAACAGCAGTGGTTATGCTTTGATGGATCATAGTGGAAATATTTTAACATCTTCTGTAACGAATAAAATTAGAGACTTCGATTTGGATGCAAAATACTTAGTAACCAAAGAATCAAAATATCATTTATATAATCTCGAAGGAAAAGCTTTAACGCCAAGTGGTTATGATTATATTTCACTTTACAATAATTACTTTGGTGCAGTCAGCAATCAAACACTAAACTTTTACTCTTATGACAATCCAGATAAAGCTTTAACAGAAGGAATTAAGTTAGAAAGAAATAACTATTATGGTGAAGGGACCCTTGCTTACAAAGTAACGATTACTGGAACAAATGCAAGAGTTCAAATTGGTAAAAACAATAATACCTATGAAACCAAGAATGTTTCACTAATTCCTAAAACTGCTGAGTCAAATGGGGATGCATCATGAAAAGAGAAGATCATAAAAAGGGGGTATTAATAACAATTATAGTATTATTAGTTATCTTTCTACCATTATCAGTTCTTTCATATGCATTGCATAAAATGGATGAAAACAATAATGAAAAAAAACATGAAGAAAATCCAAGTCACGAATTATATTATCAAGGGAAATTATATTTCTATGATAAAGGCGAAAATCTATTAGGAACTTATACCTGTCAAAATGATGAGCTTCACTGTAAAATAGCAAGTAATACTATTGATGATGAAATATATGCTCTAGATTATTATCAAGATGAAAATCTAGACTTAAATATCATAAAAGACCGTTATGTGTTTTTAAACGATTCAATGGCTGAGATAGCACCAATCATTTTGTATGACATAAAAAGAAATCGAACAATGGCCACATACAATTCCGTCAAAAATTATGGAATCGGAATAGAAGGAAGTCTCTTTATCATCGGAGATAGAGACTTTAATTATGGAGTCCTAAGTTTAGAAACAGATCCAATCATTACTATTCCTTTTGACTATTCCTTTCTTGGCATCGCTAATCTTTTAAACGAAGATGAAAATAAAATTATGAACGATTTATTTGTAGGAAAAAAAGATGAACAATGGTATCTATTAGATCCTAATGGTGCCGTATTAACAGAACCAATTGAAAAAGAAATTGTATCTTATAATGGACAAAGCATTATTACCAAAGATATCAATGGTTACAGCTTAGTAGATTACAACAATCAAAACATATTAGAAAATACAAGATATAATAATCTTTCTTTCACAGGAAAATATTTGAATGTTTTAGATGCCAATAATGATTTCTATATTTATGATATTATTAACAAAAGAAATATATCTAATCCAATTCATGTTATGTCCACAGATCAAGTCACATCACGCATAAACCAAAATGGAATGTTAGAAATTATTCGAAACAATGAAGTAGTTCAAACATTGAGCATTTCACAATAAACTAGAATAACAAAAAATAAAAAGAGAAATAGCAGCTATTAATGCGATGAAAAAAGCCATAGAAAATAATAAGAATAATTGGGACAAAGTTTTCAAAATATAAAAATTTAAGTATTATCTTAATATAAGAGCATTAGAACTAATCCCAAGAAAAAAGACGTAACAGATCAGATTAGAATCATATTTTTGATAGAAAGACTTGTCACAAGTCAAAATTATTGATAAAATCTTTATAAGAAGTGAAGAACTAGAGGAGTAAGAAAAGATTCTTTCAAAAGAGAGTAAGTGCTTGGTGGAAACTTACAAAGAAATTTTCTGAAGGTTACTGGGGAGCTTAGTTGCAGAGAACTGCATTATCAAAAAGAGAACAAATTAAGGTGGTACCACGGGTTATCTCGTCCTTTAGTGTACGACCTTTTTTATTTGGAAAGAGGTGTCATTAACGGTTGAAAAAGCACGCATTTTTTGAAGAATATTGCAAAAATTTTGAGATAAAAAGAGAACTAGATTTCACAGATAGTTTTAGTCACAAATATTATCATACTTACCGAGTCGTCGCTAAAATGAATGACTTGCGAGAGTAATTTCCGTATTTAATGATATGGAAGATTCACACAACTAAAAAAGCCAAGTCTATGATGATATCAAAAGTAATTTTGATCACGCAAAAGAAAGTGTAAAAATTTTAGAAGAAAATATATGCGGGAATCTCTTCAAAAAATGAAAATAGCAGCTGCTCCCATTACTGAAAGCGTATTAAGCCAGTTCCAACATCATCAACCAATTGACAGAAAAATAGTCAAAACACCTATGGATGATTTAGTAGGAGCATTAGCACTCGTCTTTGATTTAAACTTTAAAGAATCTTATGATATTTTAAAAAATACATAGCTTTGCATTCCGCTTTATCATCAAATAGAAAAAACGGATTCAAAAGAAATAGTAAAAACATTAAAACAAGAAATTGAACAATTTATAAATTTGAAAGAAGGAAAAAGAACATGTTAGAAAAAAAATATAATGCACAAGAAAAAGAAACCAAATGGTTAAATTATTGGAAAGAAAATAAAATTTATGAATTTAAACCAGATCAGAGAAAAGTATTTTCAATTGATACACCACCACCAACTGTAAATGGTCGTATTCATATAGGACACATCTTTTCATATTCTCAAACAGAGATGATTGCAAGGTATAAGAGACTACGAGGATTCAATATTTTCTATCCATTTGGATTTGATGATAATGGATTGCCAAGTGAGAGATTAGTTGAAAAGGAACAAGGAAAAAAAGCCCATGAAATAGGTAGAGAAGAGTTTTCAAAATTATGTTATGAAACAACGGATAAATATGAAGCAGAATTCCAAGAATTATTTAGTAAAATGGGAGTTAGTACAGATTGGGATATTCATTATAAAACAGTTAGTCCATCAACAATAAAAATTAGTCAAGCATCATTCCTAGATTTGATTGATAAGGGACATTGCTATCATAAAGAAAGTCCTGCGCTTTGGTGTAATGAATGTTTAACTTCTATCGCACAAGCTGAACTTGAAACAAAAACAATTCAAACTACATTTAATTATATTAACTTTAAGACTGTAGAAGATGGTGAGGAATTTACAATAGCAACAACAAGACCTGAATTATTACCAGCTATTGTTTGTGTTTTTGTAAATCCTAATGATGAAGCACACAAGACTTTAATTGGCAAAACAGCACATATTCCAGTAATAGATGTTGAAGTTCCAATTATGGCTGATGAAAAGGTAGCAATTGACAAAGGCACAGGAGTAGTAATGTGTTGTACTTTTGGAGATCAGACAGATATAGAATGGTGGAAGAAATATAATTTACCACTAAAATATATTTTTACAGATAATGGAAGAATTATTGATGAGGTACCAAATTATGGAGGACTTAAAATAAAAGAAGCCAGAAAACAAATTATAGAAGATTTGACTGCAGGTGGTTATGTAGTTAAAGTAGAAGAATTAGAGCATGAAGTTCAAACACATGAAAGATGTGGGCGTGAAGTAGAATATTCTGTAATGAATCAATGGTTTATTGATATTATGAGCCATAAAAAGGATTTTATCAAAATTGGTGATGAAATTAAATGGCACCCAGATTACATGCATTCTAGATATGATGAATGGGTTAACAATGTGGCTTGGGATTGGTGTATATCAAGACAAAGATATTTTGGTGTTCCATTTCCAGTATGGTATTGTAAGACTTGTGGTGAACCAATATTTGCACGAAAAGAAGATTTACCAGTAAATCCATTATCTAATAAACCATCAATAGAGAAATGTCCAAAATGTGGATGCACCGAATTTATTCCAGAAACCGATGTAATGGATACATGGGCAACATCATCGGTAACACCATTAATTAATATGAGATATGGTGAAGAAGAGAATTTTGAATCATTCTTAAAACCCATGAGTCTTAGAACAAATGCTTCAGAAATAATTAGAACTTGGGATTTTTACACTATTGTTAAAAGTTTTTATCACTTTGGCATGCGTCCTTGGGATAATGTTATGATTTCTGGATTTGCTAAAGCATCTGATGGCAACAAAATAAGTAAAAGCAAGGGAAATAGCAAAGTAGAACCTCTAGATATTATTAACGAATATTCTGCTGATGTAGTTCGTTATTGGGCTGGTTCTGGAAGACTTGGAACAGATATTAATTATAGTGAAGAAACCCTCCTTAGAGGACGTAAATTAGTAAATAAATTATGGAATGTTGCAAAGTTCATAGAGATGCACTTAGCAGATTATGAAGATAAAGAATTCGAGACTTACGAATATATCGATAAATGGATATTGGGTAAATTTAAGGAAATGGAAACAGGATTTATAAAATACTTAGATGAATATGAAGTAGGACTTGCTCTAAACACTCTTGAGAAATTCTTCTGGAATTTTTGTGATAACTATATTGAAATAGTTAAACATAGATTATATAGACCTGAAGAATTTGGAGAAATCCCACGATATTCAGGACAAAAAACTGTTTACACCTTACTTTATAAATTACTTCAAGATTTTAGTATTTTCTTCCCATTCATTACTGAAGAAATTTATCAAGAATTATATCATGATAACAAATCTATTCATTTAACACAAATAGAACCATTAAATTTTGACTTCAAAGATGAAATCAAAAATGGTGATATTATGATAGATATTATTAGTCAAGCTAGGGGAGAAAAAACAAATAATAACGTTTCTCTTAAAACACCAATTAAAAATTTTGAATTAAGTGTAAATGAAGAATTAGCTGATGCTATAAATAAATCTATGAAAGATTTCAAGGCAACACTAACTATCCAAAATTTAGAAATGAATGAAACAACAGATAGTTATGAAATTAATAAAATTGAATTAGAATTAGAAGAAAATTAAATAAATATTAAAACAGGTTATTAGTTAACTTGTTTCCTAAATTGAAAATTGAACCGCACCACAAGGTGTGGTTTTTTGATAAAATAA
>CAJUGF010000003.1:0-57465 GCA_910585915.1 uncultured Bacilli bacterium
AATTTGTTGATAAGAATGGTAATATTGGAACATCAACAGCAGTAGTAAATTGGATAGATAAAATTGCTCCGACAGCAACTATCGAATATAGTACAACTAGTCCAACAAATAGAGATGTGGTAGCAAGATTAGTTCCAAATGAAGCAATAATAGTGCTTAACAATGGATCACTTGATTTAACAGATCCAAATAAAGATCCTTTAAGTTATACTTTTGCTGAAAATGGTGAATTTACTTTTGAATTTAAAGATGAAGCTGGAAATATAGGAACGGCTACAGCAAAAGTTAACTGGATTGATAAAGAGACACCAACAGCAACCGTCCAATATAGCACAATGGATTTTACTAATCAAAATGTAACAGCAACTATTGAATTTGAAAAAGAAAATGTAACCATTACAAATAACAATGGATCAGATACTTATGTATTTACTGAAAATGGCGAATTTACTTTTGAATATATAGATGAAGCTGGAAATATGGGAAGTAAAACAGTATCCGTAGATTGGATTGATAAGATTGCACCAACTGCTACTATAACTTATAACACCACTGATATCACCAATCAAAATGTTATAGCAACCATTAGTTTTAATGAAACTAACGTACAAATTACTAATAACAATGGATCAAACACATACATATTTACTGAAAATGGTGAGTTTATATTTGAATTCATGGATGCTGCAGGTAATAGTGGAACATCAAAAGCATTAGTGACTTGGATTGACAAGCAAGCACCAGAAGTGAAAATAGAATATAGTACAACTAATATTACCAATCAAGATGTAATTGCAAAAGTAATTTCTAACAAAGATATTGTAATTACAAATAATAGTTCAAATATCTATACATTTAAAGAAAATGGCGAGTTTACATTCAATTATAGAGATAAAGCAGGAAACACTGGTTCAATCAAAGCAACAGTTAACTGGATTGATAAAGTAGCACCAACAGCTACAATTAATTACAATATTACTAAATTAACAAATCAAGATGTCATAGCTGAGATAATTCCAAGCGAAGAAATAATAGTCTTAAATAATGACGGAAAAATGACTTATACCTTTACTGAAAATGGTGAATTCACTTTTGAATTTAGAGATATAGCAGGAAATAAAGGGACTGCAACAGCAAAGGTAAGTTGGATTGATAAAGTAAAACCAAATGGAATAATAACCTATGACAAAACAGAATTAACCAATAAAGATGTAACAGCAACCATTGAATTTGATAAGGAAAATGTAACCATTACGAATAATAATGGATCAAACACATACATTTTTACTGAAAATGGTGAATTTACCTTTGAATTCCAAGATGCATTAGGAAATCAAAATGCAGTAACAGCAAAAGTGAGCTGGATAGATAAAGAGACACCAATTGCTAAAGTTACATATAGTAATCTTTCTACTACAAGAGACCCAGTAACAGCTACAATAGAATTTGAAAAAGAAAATGTAACCATTACAAACAACAATGGATCAAATTCATATACATTCGAAGAGAATGGCGATTTTACCTTCGAATATATTGATTTAGCTGGAAATGTTGGAACGACAACAGTGAGTGTTGATTGGATTAACAAAAATATTGCAAACTCTATCATTTCATATGATAAAAACGAAATAACAAATCAAAGTGTAACAGCAACTGTTGAATTTGATAGAGAAAATATTACAATACTTAACAACAATGGATCAAATTCGTATACATTCGAAGAGAATGGCGAATTTATCTTTGAATATCAAGATTCTTTAGGAAATACTGGACGTGCAATTGCCAAAGTAGACTGGATTGATAAAACAGCTCCAACAGGAGAATTCAAATACAATATTACAGCATTAACAAATCAAGATGTAGTTGTAGAGTTAATATCTAGTGAAAAAGTAACAATTACCAACAATGACGGAAAAAGTACTTATACGTTCAAAGAAAACGGAGAATTCACATTTGAGTTTGAAGACTTAGCAGGAAATAAAGGAACTGCAACAGCAAAAGTTAGTTGGATTGACAAAGTTGTTCCAACTGCTGTCATTATCTATGACAAAATGGAATTAATAAATCAAGATGTAAATACAACGATTACCTTTGATAAAGAAAATGTTACAATTACAAATAACGAAGGAAAAAACATTTATACGTTTACCGAAAATGGCGAATTCACATTTGAATTTGTAGACTTAGCGGGAAATAAAGGAACTGCAACAGCAAAAGTTAGCTGGATTGATAAAACAGCTCCAACAGGAGAAATTAAGTACAGTATTACCGAACTAACAAATCAAGATGTAAAAGCAGAAATCATTCCAAATGAAGAAGTAACCATATTAAATAACAATGGTTTAACTACTTATACCTTTGTTGAAAATGGCGAATTTACATTTGAATTAAAAGATAAAGCAGGAAATGTAGGTTATGTGACTGCACGTGTAAATTGGATTGATAAAAAAGCACCTGAAGCAACAATACGTTATAACATTAATAAATTAACAAATCAAAATGTTACTGCAGAAATTGTTTCTGATGAGGATATCAAAATAATAAATAATAATGGTAACAATACTTATACATTTGAAGAAAATGGTGAATTTATTTTTGAATATCAAGATTCTTTAGGAAATATAGGATTTGCTACTGCAAAAGTAACATGGATTGATAAAATATTACCAAAAGGTATATTATCTTATGACATTACAACTATGACAAATCAAAATGTAATAGTTAACATTACTTTCGATAAAGAGAATGTTAAGATATTAAATAACAATGGATTAAATACTTACACTTTTACCGAAAATGGTGAGTTTATATTTGAATATATGGATGCTGCAGGAAATAAAAATACAACAACTGCCAAAGTTGATTGGATTAACAAGACTCTTCCTACACCAACAATTATCTATAATATAGATAGATTAACGAATCAAGATGTTACAGCAACAATCACTTTTGATAGAGAAAATGTTCGCATTTTAAATAATAATGGTAGCAATACTTATACATTCCAAGAAAATGGAGAATTTACTTTTGAATATATGGATTCTTTAGGAAACGTTGGTACAGAAAAAGTCGTTGTTTGCTGGATTGATAAAGTTGCTCCAGTTGCAACAATTACCTATAGCAAAACCGAATTGACGAATCAAGATGTTATTGCAACCATTACATTTGACAAAAAGAATGTAATAATTACAAATAACGAAAATTTGAATACATATACATTTAAAGGAAATGAAACATTTGCCTTTGAATATAAAGATGAAGCTGGAAATATAGGCACAGCAATTGCTCAAGTTGATTGGATTGACAAAACGGCACCAACTGCAGAAGTTAAGTACAACATCACTGAGTCAACAAACCAAGATGTTATAGCTACTATTGAATTTGATAAAGAAGATGTAATTATTACAAACAATGAAGGTTTAAATACCTACACCTTTACCGAAAATGGCGAATTTACCTTTGAGTTTATAGATAAAGCTGGAAATGCAGGAAGTATTAAAGTAATAGTAGATTGGATTCAAAAAGAAAAACCAATTGCCAAAATTACTTATGATATAACTGAATTAACCAATAAACATGTAACAGCAACAATTGAGTTAAAAGAAGGTGTTCATGTAACAAACAATGAAGGTTTAAACACTTACACCTTTGAAGAGAATGGCGAATTTATCTTTGAATTTGTTGATGCATCAGGAAATAAAGGAACTATGAAAGCAGTCGTAAATTGGATTGACAAAAAAGTTCCAACAGCAACAATCATATATGATATAACAAAGAAAACATATAATAACGTTACTGCTGCCATCACTTTTGATGAAACAGATGTAGTTATTATCAATAATAATGGTTTAAATAAATATACCTTTATCAGCAATGGAGAATTCACTTTTGAGTTTATGGACAAAGCTGGAAATATAGGTTCAATCACTGCAAGAGTTGATTGGATAGAAAAGAAAATAGAAAAACCAATAATTATTCCAGAAAAAAAACCAGAAAGCCAAATTATTATAAAAAATGATTCAACATACAATTACAATGATCAAGAGAGTCAAACAAAATATACTGAATATGCGATTCCAAATATTAAATTAAACATTTTAACAAGTGATAAATTAGAAAATACGACTTTGAAACGAAATGAAATGGTTTTAACAGAAAGCTTAAAACAAAGATTTGGATCAGTTTCTGAATACTTTGAATTATATATTGAAGATGAATTAAATGCCAAAATGAATATTAATATTGAAAATATGAAAATGATATTAAATATTGATAGTACAAAAGATTTTGAAGGAATATACTTAATAAAGGAAGGTAATTTAATTGAAAAATTAAATTATAAACTGCTAGAAAACAATCAAATTGAATTTGAAACAAAATATCTTGGCAAATATCTATTATCATATAAAGAAAAAGAAACTGATGAGAGAACAGAAATAATAGACGAAGAAAATCAAAACAGAAATTTAAAATGGATTATTGCGAGTATTATTGTATTATTGATAGCTTTAATAATTTGGAAAAGAAAAAAGAATCAAAAGTAAGCCTTAGGGCTTCTTTTTTTATGAAAAAGAAACATTTGACAAAAAGGAAAGATAGTGATAACATAACAAACATTAAATTTTTTAAGTAATAACTTAAAAAGAAAAGGGGATAAAAATGAAAAAAAATCTAATAAAAAATCAAAACTTAAGAAATGTTAAAAAAGGGGTGGTAATAGCAGCTTTATCATCTTTATTGTTGATAAACTATATTAATTCAAAACTTAATAATGACAAAGAAATTCAGATTTATTCAAAAAATACAGTAGAAAATGAAGAGTTAAATTACAAAGTAAAACGAACAGATTCAAATAAAACCTACAAAAAAGAAGAATTATTACTGATGGTAGAAAATTTAGGTGAAAATCCTGAATACTATTTTGTCGATGGTACAAATAGAGACATAGATCTTCCCTATATTAAATTACAACAACCAAACGGTATTGAAATTGATTCACAAAAAACAACTTATACCGCTATTACCGATCCAGAACATGAAATAATTTTTAGATCAAATATTTATCATGATGCAAAAGAAACAGAAAATCCAATTTTAGGAAGAGATGGAACAATTTATTTAAATCAATCTGGAAATATTCCAATGGCAACAATTAATGAAATTGGTATTATGACAAATTTTTTATTACCAGAAAAATACCAAGATAAAATAGAATTAAGCCGACAAGACTTAGAAAATATCCAAAAAATATATAATGAAAACTATGCATGGATCTATCTAGCAAACAATGATTGCTATAATATTAATGATCTTTTCTTAGTTGAATATAATAACCAGTATCATATTTTCAATAAACAAGAGAAGACATACTTACAACTTAATTTATACACAAATGATTATGCTCATGTATATACAAGTATTACTGATCTAGATTTAGGTCTAAAAATAGAAAATGGAAACAATCGTCTTACTTCTAGTATTAAAGAATTGGATTATGAATTAACTGCATCTGCTGAAAACATTAACTTCTGTAATTTAACAGATTACCTAACAGAAAGTCAAATAGAAAGAGGATTCATAAATAGAGAAGAAGCGGCAAGAATTGAAATAGAATTGTCAAATAAAAATAATAAAAATCGGTTAAAAAAACTAAATAATAATTAAGCCAAACAAATGGCTTTTTTTGATTGAAATTAAAATTCTTTGTTATAATATAACTGGTGATTACTTATGAACAAATCAGAAATAAAAAATATGTTAGAGAATTTACTTGAAAAAACAAATAATATTGGGAGGTCACTTTGACTTAGAATCAAAAAAAATAAAAATAACTGAACTAGAAGCAAAAATGAAGCAAGAAGGATTTTGGGATAACATTGATCTCGCTCAAGAAGTAAACAAAGAATTAACAATAATAAAAAGACTAGTAGATCAAATAACAAACGTACAAAAATCTATTGAAGATAACTTAGAACTTATCAACATTTTAGAAGATACAGAGTTTTCTATGATTTTAGAAGACATGAGCAACTTAAAAAGTAAAATAGAAGCATTAGAAATGAATACAATGTTAAATGGTGAATTTGATAACTTAAATTGTTACCTAGAAATCCATCCTGGAGCAGGTGGAACAGAATCTTGTGACTGGGCAAGCATCCTTTTGAGAATGTATGAAAGATTTTGCGAAAAGAATAATTATACTTATGAAATAATCGACGAACAAAAAGGGGATGAAGCAGGTATTAAAAGTGTTATTATTCTAATTAAAGGAGAATACTCTTATGGTTATTTTAAAGGAGAAAAAGGTGTTCACCGGCTTGTAAGGATTTCTCCTTTCGACTCAAATAAAAGAAGACATACAAGTTTTGCATCAGTAAGTATTACGCCAGAATTTAACAATAATATTGATTTAGAAATCAAAGAAAGTGACTTAAAAATCGATGTCTATCATAGTAGTGGAGCAGGAGGACAATCTGTTAATACCTCCAACTCTGCAGTACGTATAACTCATTTACCTACTAAAGTAGTAGTAACATGTCAAAATGAACGAAGCCAATTAAAGAATAAAGAACAAGCAATGAAAATGTTAAAAAGTAAATTATATCAACTAGAACAAGAGAAAAAAGAGCAAGAATTGAATAAAATTAAAGGAATTAATGTTAGTAATGAATTTGGAAGTCAAATAAGAAATTACGTTTTAGAGCCTTATAAACTAATCAAAGACCTAAGAAGCGGATATGAATCTAGTAACGTAGACAAAATATTAGATGGTGATATAAGAGAATTAATGGAATCTGTTTTAAAAATAAAGGTGAGACAATATGCAGATAATCAAACGTTATAGTGTTGTAGTCTTAGGGCTTTTATTAGTAGCAGTATCATACAATTTATGTTTTTCTTCATATGAACTAGATACAGGAGGAGTTAGTGGCTTAGCAATCATCATAAAAAAATTATTCTTTATTAAAGAAAGTAGTTTTATTTTAATTGCTAACACAATGTTGCTTATATTGAGTTACTTTACATTAGGAAAAGAAATGACCAAAAATACGTTTTTAGCCTCTTTCCTTCTTCCTATATTAATTGATATAACTGCAAACATAAATGAATGGATCATAATCAAAGACTTGGATTTATTACTAATTGCAATTATAGGAGGAACACTAAGTGGTTTTGGATATGGAATGCTATTTAAAAATAATTTTACATCTGGGGGAACAGACATTTTAAATCATATTGCTCTCCAAAAATTTAAAATTCCTCTTAATCAATCTATGCTTTATATTGATGGTTTAATTGTATTATTAGGAGGCTTTATACTTGGAATCGAATCCATGATATATTCGATTATTGCTTTATTAATTATAAGTAACCTAAGTAACAAAACTATGTTAGGAATTAATAACAATAAAGTGTTTTATATAGAAACAGAAAAATACGAAAAAGTTGCAAATTATTTAACCAAAGAGTTAAAATATGACATTACTATTTTTGAGGCCACAGGAGGGTTTACAAATAGAAATAAAAAATTAATATTATGTAGTATTAAAACCTCGGATTACTATAAAGTAAAAGCTGGTTTAGAAATGATAGATCCACACATTTTTTAAATCATTACAGAAAATTATGAATTACTAAATGAAAATAAGATGGTACCAAATAAAAAAGGATTGGTAAAATGAAAAAAGAAATAGGTTTTTTAAAAAAAATTTTAAAAGAAAATGATATCATAGTTTTTGCCTGTTCTGGAGGACCAGATTCTATGTGTTTATTGAATCTTTTAGTAAAAGAACAAGTAAATAAAAAATTAAAACTGATTTGCGCTCATGTAAATCATAATATGAGAAAAGAAAGCAAAGAAGAATGGAAGTTTGTAAAAAGGTATTGTGAAGAACGTAGTATTATTTTTGAAGGCTTAGAAATAACAGAATATAACCAAGAAAACTTTCACGAAGAAGCTCATCAAAAAAGAAGAAAATTTTTTGAGTCGATCATTGCCAAATATCACGCCGATTACTTAATGACTGCTCATCATGGTGATGACTTAACCGAAACTATTTTAATGAGATTAACAAGAGGAAGTACATTAAATGGATATGCAGGATTCGCAAAGATTCAAAAGGAAAATGGATACACAATCGTAAGACCATTAATCACTGCAACGAAAAACCAAATCAAAGATTATAATGACTTACACAAAATACCGTATGTCTTAGATTCTAGTAATAATAAAGATACCTACACAAGAAACCGCTATCGTCACAGAATACTTCCTTTTTTAAAAGAAGAAAATAAAAATGTTCATCAAAAATTTTTGAAATTTAGTGAGGAGATATGTCGAATAAGTGAATTTCTTGTGAAATATATCGATAACGCCTTGACGGATTGCATGGAGAATGATACTTTACTTATTGTTGAATTAAAGAAGCAAGAACCACTAATTCAACAAGAAATAATTAAGAGATATTTATATCATATTTATAAAGAAGATATCAGAGAATTAAAAGAAATTCATCAAAAAATGATATTGGAACTAATTCATAGCAAAAAGAGTAATGGAGAAATTCATTTACCAAAACGGCGAATTGCTAGAAAAAATTATAATAATTTTTTTATAGAAAAATATAATAATAAAGAGTCTTTATTATTAGAATTAAATGAAGCAATAAAAAATGATCAATATCAGATACATAAAGTAAAAGAAACAACAGAAAAAAGTAACTTTGTGCTACGTTTAAATAGTGAAGAAATTGCTTTTCCATTAACAATTCGTAAGAGGAAAATAGGAGATAAAATTGAAAGTAAAAATCTAAATGGACATCAAAAAATAAAGGATATATTGATTGATAAAAAAATTCCATTAGCAAAAAGAGATGAAATACCACTATTAGTAGATCATAATGACCAAGTACTGTGGATTCCTGGGATCAAAAAATCAAAATTTGATAAAGAATTGAATGAAAAATATGATATAATATATAAATATGAATTAAGTGAGGAGAAGAAATATGCCACGAAAAAGTAATGCAAATACAATAAAAAATTTATTTCCGTATGTTGTATTAATATTAGTAATCTTTGTAGTGCTTTCAGTACTAAACATGGGAAGAGTAGTAACACATGAATTAACTACTGGAGAGCTAATGAATGCCATTTCGGCAAAGACAATAACAGAAATAACAATCACCCCAAGTGGTGAAAAAAATATTTATTTTATTGAAGGGAAAATAAATAGTTATAAAGAAAATGAAACATTTCAAGCCAAGGTTGTTGAAGCAGAATTATCAAATGTTGTAAAATATGCAGAATCAAACAACTTAAATGTTTATGAAACAAATCCAGATCCAGGATCTTTCTCTTGGATGTATATTATAGTAAATGTAGTACCACTATTATTACTAGTAGTTTTCACTTACTTCTTATTTTCTAAAATGGCAAATAGCAATAAAGGAAGTATGGATTTTGGAAAAAGCCGTGCTAAACTAAGTGAAGATGGTGGATCTGTAACATTTAAAGATGTTGCAGGATTAAAAGAAGAAAAAGAAGAAGTAAAAGAATTAATTGATTTCTTAAAAAGTCCAAAGAAATTTCAAAAGCTAGGAGCTAGAATTCCAAAAGGAGTATTATTAGTAGGGCCTCCAGGAACAGGTAAAACATTACTTGCCAAAGCAGTAGCAGGAGAAGCAAATGTGCCTTTCTTCTACATAAGTGGTTCTGATTTCGTAGAACTATTTGTTGGTGTTGGAGCGAGTCGTGTAAGAGAAATGTTTAAAGATGCTAAAAGAAATGCACCATGCTTAATCTTTATTGATGAAATTGATGCTGTAGGACGTCAAAGAGGATCTGGAATTGGTGGAGGACATGATGAAAGAGAACAAACATTAAATCAATTACTAACAGAAATGGATGGTTTTGGAGCAAATGAAGGGATAATTATTATTGCAGCAACGAACCGCCCAGATGTACTTGATCCTGCTCTTTTAAGACCTGGAAGATTTGATCGTCAGGTTACTGTCAATTTGCCAGATGCAAGAGAACGTGAAGAAATATTAAAAGTACATGCTGAAAATAAAACATTTGCTAAAAATGTTAATCTAAAAAATATCAGTCTTCGTACTCCAGGATTTAGTGGAGCAGACTTAGAAAACTTGCTTAATGAAGCAGCCCTACTTGCAGTAAGAAAAAATCAAGACTCTATCACAATGGATGATATAGATGAAGCAACAGACCGAGTTCTAATGGGACCAGCAAAGACTTCGCATAAGATTACCGAAAAAGAAAAACGTTTAGTAAGTATTCACGAAGCAGGACATGCAGTTATTGGAATCAAATTAGAAGATGCCAATGAAGTTCATAAAATAACAATCATTCCAAGAGGAAGCGCTGGAGGATATACCATGATGCTTCCAAAAGAGGAAAGAATGTCAATTATGTCAAAGAATGAACTTTTAGCAACAATTACTGGATTACTTGGAGGACGTGCAAGTGAAGAATTGTTCTTAGGAGAAATAACTACTGGAGCAAGTGATGACTTTAAACGAGCAACAAATATTGCTCGTAGTATGGTAACTGAATATGGTATGAGTGATTTAGGGCCAATGCAATATGAACAAAAAGAAGAAGGTATTTTCTTAGGAAGAGACTATAATAAATCTAAAAATTATTCTGATCAAGTTGCATTAGAAATTGACCAAGCTGCAAGAAAAATTATTGATGAATGTTATGAAAAAGCCAAAGGAATCATGAAAAAGAATAAAGATTTAGTAATGCTTTTAAGTGATGCCTTAATGGAAAGAGAAACATTAACCAAAGAACAAATTGAATCATTAGTATTAACTGGAAAAATTTCTGAGGAAGAGGAGAATACAAAAGAAGATGAACCAACTATCTTAAAGCTAAGAGAATTAGCGAAAACCAAAGGAATTAAAGGTTATACAAAAATGACAAAAGAAGAATTAAAAGAAGCTTTGGAGAAAGAGGAAGAAAAAAAATAGTTTTTCTTCCCTTTTTTTATTTTATATCATTAAAAAAAACAAAAGCAAAAGAATGGTATTGCAAAAAGAAAAAAACTGTAGTTATATAGATAAAAAAGACAGAAAACAGCGTTTTGACTGTTTTGATTCCTTGTGCTAAAAATAAGCAGAAAGGAAGTGGATCACATGAAAAGTTATTATGTATTTATTTGTTTAGATGGAGTACCCATCATCGAAATATTAGTTGATTCAAAATATAAAGTGGTAGAAGATTATGAAAACGTTGATTGGCATAATAATAAATACATTATTTTAAACTTCAAAACAAATCCAGAAATAGACAGCAAGATCATTGAGAAAGGGAATATAAAGTATCGCCAAAAAATACTAACAAAACAATTAAAATATTATCAAGTAAACTTAAAATTATTAAGCCAGAGTATAAATATTAACTATTTAAAATACACTCGTTCAGAGAAAAAAATTTTAGAGTTTGCCAAAATAATGTTTTTTCAAGAACCAGAAGTGTTTATAGATTATATAAAAAGAAATCAAATTTTTGGTAAAAAAGATATTTACCAATTTGATCAAGCATTAAAAAAAATGAAAAAAGAAACAAAAATAATTACTTCATGGAAAAATATTCAGAATAAAAAAAATAAAACCAATACCTAATTTCTAAAGACAAAAACCACGTCTTGTGTTAAAATAACAATAGCGACTAAAATGTGAAGGTGGTATTATGGCAAAAATTATTTCATTAGTAAATCAAAAAGGTGGAGTGGGAAAAACAACAACCAGTATCAACCTTGCAGCAGCATTAGGAAAAGAAGGAAAAAAAACACTTTTAATTGATCTAGATCCTCAAGGAAATGCATCTTCAGGGCTTGGACTAAACGCCAATGATTTCAAAAATGATGTATATGATGTGGTAACAGGAACCTGTGAAATAACAACTGCTATTATTAAAACAAAATTTAAAAATCTTTCAGTCCTTCCAGCAACAATCAATCTTGCGGGAGTAGATGTTGAATTTGTTAAAAAGATGTTAGAAGATAATAACTTTCGTCAAAATGAACAATTAAGAAATGCCTTAGAAAACATTAAAACATCCTATGATTACATTATTATAGATTGCCAACCATCTCTTGGAATTTCTACAATGAATGCCTTAGTTGCAAGTGATTCTGTAATTATCCCAGTACAATGTGAATATTTTGCCCTAGAAGGAATAACTCAACTGCTAAATTCAATTATTTTAGTTCAAACTAATATGAATCCAGAACTTAGAATTGAAGGTGTTTTGCTTACAATGTTAGATGGCCGAACTAATATTGGATTAGAAATTATTGAAGAAGTAAGAAAATGTTTTAAAAGTAAAGTATTTAATACCATTATCCCACGTTTAGTTAGACTAGTTGAAGCCCCAAGCCATGGAAAACCAATTAGTGACTATGATCCAACAAGTAGAGCAACCCTTGCCTATCAAAATCTTGCAAAGGAAGTGATCAGTAGAAATGGAAACTAAAAGAAGAGCATTAGGAAAAGGATTAGAACAATTATTTTCCAATGAAGTAATCGATTTCGATAATTTTGAAAATGACATCATTAAAGAAGCAAAATCAAACGATATAATTGAAATTTCGCTAGATGAAATTAGAAGTAACCCATATCAACCAAGAAAAACATTTGTAGATGATACATTAAAAGAATTAGCAGAATCTATTAAAGAAGTAGGTATTGTTCAGCCTGTTCTAGTAAAGAAGAGTATTAAAGGGTATGAATTAATAGCTGGTGAAAGACGTACCAAAGCAGCAAGACTAGCAGGCCTTGAAAAAATCCCGGCAATTATAAAAGATTTCTCTGATCAAGAAATGATGGAAATTGCTTTGATCGAAAATATTCAAAGAGAAGACTTAAATCCTATCGATGAAGCCAATGCTTATGAAAATATCATTAAAGTAAGTGGAATGACTCAAGAAGAATTTGCAAGAAAATTTGGAAAAAGTCGTAGTTATGTAACAAATATGTTAGGTCTTCTAAATCTGCCAAATAATACGAAAAGATTAGTACAAGATAAAAAAATAAGTATGGGACATGCTCGAGCACTAAGTAAAATAGAAGATAACATGAAAATTGATGAATTAGCAACAAAAGTCGTTGTAAACTCAATGAGTGTACGTGACTTAGAAAAGATGATCGCTGAGGAAGATCTACCAAAGAAGAATAAAATTGTAAGAATAACAGAAACAAGAAACATTAGAAATGCAATCTATGAAAGAGTATTACGAGAAAAAGTAGGAACTAAAGTAAAAATTGGTAAAAGAAAAGTTGAAATTCCTTTTGATTCAGATAAAGATTTAGAAAGAATTTTGGATATTTTAGGAATTCGCATTGAAGGAGAATAGTATGAATATAATTCAAAATATACTTTCCTTTTTTCTTCAGGAAAAAGTTGTTGGTCCTGTAATTATTTTAACTGTTGGTATTATTTCAATTAAATTGATAACATCAGCTATGAAGAAGATTATTACAGGTGGTAAAAAAGAATTTGAAATCAAAAGAAGAAATACCATTGTAGAATTGATCAATAACATTATCAAATATTTTATTTATATCATAATTGTAATCTTCATATTAAATATTTATGGCGTAGATACAAAATCTATCATAGCAAGTTTAGGAGTAGCAGGAGTTATTCTAGGATTTGCTCTTCAATCAACAGTAGAAGACTTAATAAGTGGAATATCAATTATTATGGATAATTATTTTGTGATAGGAGATATTATTACATATGAGAACTTTACTGGAGAAGTAATAGAAATGGGGTTGAAGAGTACAAAAATAAGAAAAGCAAATGGCGAAGTATATGTTATAGCCAATCGTAATATAAATTCTGTAATTAACTTAAGTCAGCATCGAGCAGGAATAGCAATCAATATTCCAACTGCATATGAAGAAAAAACAGAAAAGGTGGAAAAAGTATTAAAAGATGTTTTAGAAGAAGCAAAAAAATTACCAAACATTTATAAAGAAAGCAAATACTTAGGAATCAATGAAATGAACGACTCAGCAATTAACTATGCCATTATGATCTATTGTAAACAAGATGAACAATGGCAAATTAAAAGAGAAGTTTTGAAATTAATCAAATTAGCATATGAAAAAGAAAACATAAAGATTCCATATCCACAAATAGAGGTGCATAATGGAAAAAAAATATAAATTACTAGATCATGTAATTATGAAAAAAGGTCATCCTTGTGGAGCCAATGAATGGATTATTACAAGAGTTGGTGTTGATATTAAATTAAAATGTGTAAATTGTGGCCGTGAAATTATGATGGATCGCTTAGAATTTGAAAAAAAATGTAAAAAAATAATGGGTGATAAAAATGAAAGTAAATAAATTAAAAGAAAAAATGACACTTCATCCCATTATGACACTCATTATACTGATTGGTGTTACAATAATAATTAGTGGAATTTTATCCATATTAGGAGTGCAATCAGTTCAATATAAGATTAATCCAAACTCCCTAGAATACTCTACAGAGTTATTAAAAGTTGATAACCTATTATCATTTTCTGGATTAAAGTATATTTTTAGTTCCACTGTATCTAATTTTGTTGCATTCACTCCCTTAAGTAGTTTAATTATCATTTTAATTGGAATTGGTGTAATGGAAAAAAGTGGATTCTTAAAAACAGCATTATCTCTATTGACTAAGAAAATGAAGAAAAATACAGTAACGTTCTTAATTGTTTTAATAAGTGTCATTTCATCATTTATGGGAGATCTATGTTATGTTGTTATGATACCAATCAGTGCATTAATTTTTAAATATGGAAAAAGAAATCCATTGATTGGTATTATAGCATCCTTTGCAGGACTTACCTGTGGAAGTGGATTAAGCTTATATATTACTAGTATTGACAGTTCTTTAATATCTGCTTCTATACTAGGTGCGCAAATGATTGATCCAACTTTCCGCTTTGCTACAACTAGTTTTTTATTAATTATGGTGATATCAATATTAGCAATTTCAGTAGCTATTACAATGATAACTGAAAGATATACAGTAAATAAGTTAGACAAATATGAAATACCAGAATCTGATATTGAAGAATTAAATATTTCAAGAAAAGATATAAGAGGTTTATTATTTAGTGGAATTGCAGGATTTATATATGTAGTATTCTTTCTTTATCAGATTACACCAGGCCTTCCTTTTAGTGGGAAACTACTAGATTATAGTCAAGCTCTATATATAGACAAACTATTTAGCTACAATTCCTTCTTCAGTAATGGATTTGTCTTTGTTGTAACCATATTCTTTGTTATTTTAGGTTTCTTTTATGGTTTAGGTGCTAAAACTATCAAAAATAATCAAGAATTTGTTGATACCTTAGGACATTCAGTTGATGGAATAGGAAAAACACTAGTACTAATTCTATTTGCATCAGCATTTATAAGTATTTTCAGATACACTAATATTGGAGAGATAATTGTTGCTTCTCTAGCAAAACTATTAAACTCTTTAAATTTTACAGGAATACCACTAATTATTATGTTATTTTTAGTAGCAGCCCTATCAACATTCTTTGTTCCGTCTTCTATCAGTAAATGGACGATTTTAGCACCAATGATCATACCAACATTTATGAATGCTGGTATCACACCTCAATTTACACAAGTTGTATTTCGTTTTGGAGAATGTGCAACAATGGGACTAACACCATTAATGGCGTATTTTGTTATTTACTTAAGCATGTTAGACAAGTATAATATATCCGAAAAACGAATTAGTCTATTCAAATCATTAAAGTATCAAATTCCATATAGCTTAATTTGTGGAGGAATTCTTTTAATCATTTTAATTGTATGGTATGTTATTGGCTTACCAATCGGATTAAATGGATCTTCAATACTATAGAAGGGTGGTTTTATAAATGTCATTGAAAGCTGGAATTGTAGGTCTTCCCAATGTTGGAAAATCTACTCTTTTTAATGCAATAACCAAAAAAAATATCTTAGCGGCAAATTATCCATTTGCTACAATTGATCCTAATGTTGGAGTAGTAACAGTACCTGATACTAGGTTAGAATTTCTTGAAAATTTATATATGCCAAAAAGTTTAGTTCCAACTACATTTGAATTTACTGATATTGCAGGACTTGTAAAAGGTGCAAGCAAAGGTGAAGGGCTTGGAAATAAATTTTTATCACATATTCGAGAAGTCGATGCTATTGTAGAAGTTGTAAGATGCTTTAAAGATAACAATGTTACACACGTTGAAGGTGGAGTAGATCCAATAAGAGATATTGAAATCATTAATGTTGAACTAATTCTTGCAGACTTAGAAATCATAGAGAATCGGATTGAAAAGATTGCTAAAAAAGCTGAAACGACAAAAGACAAAGAAGCATTGCAGGAAGTATCACTTTTAAGAAAATGTAAAGAAGCTTTAGAAAAGAATATTCCTCTTCGTCTAATTGATTTAACAGAAGATGAAAAATTTTCCCTAAGAGCTTTCAGTTTTATTACATTAAAACCTCTTATTTATGTAGCAAATGTGGGAGAAAGTGATGCAAGCATTGGAGAAAATGAGTATACGAAAAAAGTTACAGAATATGCTGCTAAAGAACACACAAATACAATTGTTATGTCAGCAAAGATGGAAAGTGAACTAGCAGAATTAGAAGAAAGTGAAAAAAAATTATTCTTAAATGAACTAGGAATTACTTATAGTGGATTAGATAAATTGATTTTTGCTACCTACGAATTATTAGGACTACAAACATTCTTTACCGTAGGAAAAGATGAAGTTAGAGCATGGACATTTAAAAAAGGAATGAATGCCAAGAAATGTGCTGGACTAATCCATAGTGATATCGAAAGAGGATTTATTAAAGCTGAAATTATGAAATATTCAGATTTAGAGGAACTAAAGGATGAAAAAAAAGTTCAAGAAGCTGGAAAACTAAACTTAGAAGGTAAAGACTATTTGATGCAAGATGGTGACATAGCATATTTTCGCTTTAATGTATAAGGAAAATAAAATAGTGAACATACTTAATTTTATGATAAAATGAGAAGATACAGAAAATGTATCTTTTTTCGTGGAGAGAAATTTACAATTATCATGAATAATGGTATACTAAACATATAGTTATTAGGAGGAATTTTATGACAAACAAATTAATGTCCAAAGTATTTTTATGGATGACATTAGGACTATTAGTCACTTTTGCAACAGGATACTTTGTAGCTGGAAATGAGAAAATGATTGTAAATATTTTTTCATCAGGAATGCATTGGGTATTGATGATTGTTGAACTAGCCTTAGTATTTATTTTATCAGCAAGAGCTGCCAAAATGAGTGGAACGAGCGCAAAAATATTTTTCTTACTCTATTCCTTTGTAAGTGGCTTAACGTTCTCATCAATTTTTATTGTTTATAACTTAATGTCAATATTCTATGTTTTCATCATAGCAGCTATCATATTCGCAATCTTTGGTGCAATTGGATACTTTACAAACTTAGATTTAACAAAAATAGGAACTTTCTTATTAATGGGACTAATAGCAGTCATCATTTGTATGATTATTAATATGTTTATAGGAAATGAACAATTTGACTTAATTATTTCAATTATTTCAATTATTGTCTTCATAGGCTTTACTGCATATGATATTCAAAAGATTAAAAATCTTGCTGAGACAGAAATGATTCCAGAAGATAATATTGCTATCATAGGTGCTTTAGAACTATATTTAGATTATATTAATATTTTCTTACACTTACTAAGTATCATCGGAGATTCAAAAGACTAAGACAGAAATGTCTTTTTCTTTTACAAAAATTCATATAATAAAAAAGGTAAAAAAAAGAAAATATATGAACTAGAAACTATATCAGGAGAAAGCAAATAATTACTTTTGAAGCTAGTCACTTAGTTCATTTAGTAAGAGAGAAACAAATTGCGTATTTAAAAGATAACTCAAAAGTAAGAAAAAAGTCTAAAAATTCTTAAAAAGAATAGGATATAACAGAAAAAAGAACATTTACAAACCATTCTTTTTCTGTTATAATCTAGGGCGAGTAAGAGATTACTCCTTGCTTTAACCAAAGCGTTAAAGCCGTAAAGACCATAAGGAGGTGTAATAATGAAAAAATATGAAATCATGTTTATCGTTAAAGCTACACAAGAAAGTGCAGATGTAAAAAAAACAGCTGAAAATGCAAAGAAGATTTTAACTGCAGAAAAAGCAAACGTAACTGAATTCAAAGAACTTGGAGAAAAGAAATTAGCATATCCAATTAAAAAGGAAATCAATGGATATTATTATGTAATGCAAGTAGAAGCAAATAACGAAGCAATTACTGAATTCGATCGTAAAGTGAAACTTGATGAGAACATTCTAAGACATTTAATTATTAGATTAGACGAGGAGTAAAATATGAATAAAGTAATTTTAATCGGAAGACTTGCAAGAGATCCAGAAATGCGTACTACGGCAAGTGGTATGACTGTAACAAGATTTACAGTAGCAGTATCCAGAAATTTTTCAAATCAAAATGGAGAACGCGAAACAGACTTTTTAAACTGTATTGCTTGGAGAAAGCAAGCAGAGAATATTGCAAAATATTGTACCAAAGGAAGTCAAGTAGCTGTAGATGGAAGAATTCAAACTGGGTCATATGATGCTCAGGATGGAACAAAACGTTATACAACAGATATCGTTGCAGACAATGTAACATTCCTTGGGTCGCGAGGAAATAATGATGGAGGAAACTATCAATCAAATGATTCTTATGTACAATCAATGCCATCATATCAAGACAATTATGGATCAAATGACATTCCAACTGCTAATGTTGGAGAAGATCCATTCAAAGACTTTGGAGAAGAAATAGCCTTATCCGATGATGATTTACCATTCTAAAAGAAAGGAGTTAAATTATGGCTGAATATAGACGTAAAAAGAAAAAAATCTGCCAAATGTGTGCTGGAAAAAGTGTTGATTATAAAGATGTTATGATTATTAATAAATACATTAATGAAAAAGGAAAAATCATGCCTAGACGTATGACTGGAGCATGTGCAAAACATCAAAGACATATTGCAGAGCAAATTAAATATGCAAGATTTATGGCTTTAATACCATTTGTAAAATAGGGGTTAAATTAAATTTAGCCTCTTTTTTAATTACAATAAAACATATTGGTTTATTAAAATGTTTATTGTAATAAAACTAGCTTAAAAAGGAGATAAAAATGAGAGAGTTTGGATATAAAATAATTCCAGATAATGCTTATTTAAGAGCAAAAGATGGAGCTGGAATAAATTATGGTTTCTGGATTCAACAAAAAGGAAAAGAGTACTATTTTAAAACAGGAACTAAATTCGAATTGTACAGTGAACTTTTTTTTGGAGAGCTTGCTAAACTTTTAAATATGCCTTCTGTGTCTTATGATTTAGCTAAATATAAAGATCTAAAAGGCGTTATATCAAAAAGTTTTAATCCAAATAAGAGAAAAGTATTAAATGCCTTTGATTTATTGGAAAACTATTTAACATTTATGAAAGAAAATATAGACATATTTTCAGAATCTCCTTGGATATCTAATATATATAATTTGGAAAATTTATGGTGGGCAATATCTTATTATTATAAAAATCATCCAAAGAAAAAAGAAATAGTGAAAAGATTGATGAACCAATTAACAAAACAATTTATGCTTCAATTATTAACTTTTAATAGTGATTTAAATTATGGCAATGTTCTTCTAATTACAGGAAAAAGTCCTTATTTAGCACCAAGTTTTGATTATGGAAGATGTAACTTAGTAGAATTCACATCAGTAGATCATACCTATAATCTTATTTCTAATCATTCGATAATTGCAAAAGGACCTCAAAGAAATATCCAAATCATTCAGGAATTTTTTAATATGTCAGACGAATCCCATATTCGTGAATTTGCCAAATACTTAAATATATTAATTCAAATTGATTTTAAAGAAATAATAAGAAAAATCGAATTAATAACACAATATACAGTATCAGATGATATAAAAGAATACTTAATAGGAGATTATCAAGAAAAATTAATACAAATTCAAAAAATTCTTTTTGAAAATCAAGAATATCAAAGAATCAAAAAGATAGTATAAATGCACGTCAAATTTATATTAAAAGCCCAAAAAATATCTTGTTTTAAATGCAATATGACATAAAAAAGTCATATTTTTTTTAAGAAGTACAATAGTGCTTTAATAACTAAGAAATTGACTTTCAAAATAAAAGCGCTATAATACATTTTATGAATTTAAGAAGAAAAGAAAAAATCATCCAATTAGATGACACTTATAAACATATTAAAGAAAGTGAAAATGGAACAATTAGTGGACCATGGTTGAAGAAAGGAAATATAGAATACTTAGTAAAATCACAAAGCAAAAAAAGATGTTTAAAAGAAATCTTCTGGAGTTTGGTAATTCAAGCATTAGATCTTCAGTCTGCGCAATATTACCTTGCTAAAAATAAAGCAAATAATTATTGTACGATTTCTCCTAATTACAATTCATCGAATTTACAAAAATATTCTATAAAAGATTTGCTTACAGAATATCATGAAATCCATGAATTAGAAAAAGAAAAAATAGAAATTTATGATTTATATAATTTGAAAGATTTACGAACAATATTTTCATATTTTTTTGACACTTTTAATAATAACTGTTTAGAAGAATTAAATAAAGGAATGTATATTGAGTTCATTATTCAACTACTTTTAGGAAATTGTGATCTAAATGCCAAAAACATTGAGATAATAATAGCAACTTATCCACAATTATCACCATTCTTCGATTTTGGAAGTTATGGAACAATAAAACTAAATGATATATATACAGATTTTTATCTAAAGTATGAAAGACAACCAGAATGTGCATATATGTTACCAGAAAGTACATTTTCATATTTTATAAAAAGGGCAAGTAAAGAAGAATTGGAAATTCTATCTCATTATATGCAGAAAATAAGAGAAATTAATACGAAGAGAATATTTGAACAAATAGAAGAAGAAAATCACCAAAGAATAGCTAAGATACATCAAGTAAATCTTCAAAGAAGACTAATTAGAAATACAGAAGTAGCAACAAACTATATGACTGGAAGTGTATTATGAGATCAAAAGGATTTTTACAAATTGATGAATATGAAACAATAAGAAATTGTGATGCTAAAATTGATGGAATAAATTGTTTATTATGGTTTCGATTACACGAAAAAGAATTCCTTTTTAAATGTGGAACCTATGAAGAGTGTTATAGTGAAGTTTTTTGGGGTTATGTTTTAAATCATTTGAAATTAGAAAATGTCCATTATGACCTAGCAAAATTAAATGGATTATATGGAGTGATTACAGAAAATTGTAACTATCAAAATCGTCCATCTATTTCTTTACGAGATCTATTAAAAAATTACTGTAAAAAGAATAATCTAGATGATATAGTCAAAAAAAACGATAATCTAACATTTACAAAAAAAGTATATGATAACATGTTTGAAAATAAATACACATCAAATGCAATTGTAAACTTAAAAGAAGATACATTTCTGCACTTTATTATTCAAATTCTACTAGGAAATAGTGATTTAAATAGAGGAAACATGAAATTATTTCTAGATACATTAAGTCTCTATCCATTTTATGACTTCGGTCGATATGGGAGAGTAAGATTAAAATGGTATGAAAACAAAGAATTTTTATATAGTTATAAAGAAAAAGAAGGTTTTGAAAATTCAAGAAAAATCTTTCAAAATTTTTTGAATCATGCTTCTAAAAAAGAGATAGAATTGTATAAAGAATATATGTATACCATAATAGAATTAAAAACAAGAAATATTTTTGAAGAAATGGAAAATGATATTTCTAATAAAATAGATCAAAAATTAAAAAGAACTTTAAAGAGACAACTAAAACAAAACGCTATAAAATCAAAAAAAATAATACAAAAGAATCAGCTTTGAGAAAAGCAAAAGGGTTCTTTTTTTCTCGTATTTTTGTTATAATAAAAATCGTTATATAGGAGGACAAACTATATGAAAGTAATTTTATTACAAGATGTAAAAAAACAAGGAAAAAAAGATGAAATAATAAATGTATCAGATGGATATGCTAATAACTTTTTAATCAAAAATGGGCTTGCAGTTCCTGTAACAGAGGGAAGTAAAAAAGTATTAAATGCTGAACTGGCCGAACGAAAAAGAAAAGAAGATGAATTAGTAAGAGAATTAGAGGAAATTGCCAATCAATTAAAAACAAAAGAAATAACTTTTCAAGTTAAAACAGGAGCAGAGGATCGAGTTTTTGGTAATATATCTTCTAAGCAAATCAGTGAGTCATTAAAAAAGATGGGATACTCTATCGATAAAAAGTGTATCAAAATAGAGTTCCCAATTAGTTCATTAGGAACTCATTTAGTAAAAATCGAACTTCACAAAAAAGTAAAATTTGAATTAAGAGTAACCTTAAAGAAGTAGGTGATAACATGGCTTCTAGAAAAATGCCACAAAATATTGAAGCAGAAATGAGTGTACTTGGTGTTGCATTCTTAAATGACTATGCCATGGAAAAAATCATCGAAGAAGTCGATGAAGATATGTTTTTTAATGATGCAAATAAAAAGGTATTTGCATCATTAAAAAGTCTTTATAAATCAAATACACCAATTGATATTACAACAGTAAAAAATGAATTAGACAAACAAAAAAATTTAAATGCAATTGGTGGAATTGAATACTTAAGTGAAGTAATTGATTCGGTAGCCACATCTGCCAATTTAGATTATTATATTAATATTGTCAAAGAAAAAGCTACAAGAAGAAAACTAATTGATACAGCAACGGATATTATTACTGAAACATATGAAGAAGAAAAAGACTTAACCAAACTATTAGATACTGCTGAGAAAAACATTTTAAATGTGGTAAAAACCAGAAAAACAAGCGAATTAATCCCCATTAGTCAAGCATTACGTAGTGCCCAAGAAAACTTAGAAAATATGGCCAAAAATAAAAGTTCTATTACAGGACTTACAACTGGATTTTATGATCTAGATAAAGCAACAGCAGGACTCCATGAAGGAGAATTAATCATTATTGCTGCTCGTCCAGGTATGGGAAAAACTGCCTTTGCTTTAAATTTGGCATCAAACGCTGCATTTAGTACTGATAAAGCAGTGGCCATTTTCAATCTAGAAATGTCTGCAGAGCAATTAGTTAATCGTATGATTAGCTCTGTAGGACAAATTGAAGGAGATAAATTAAAAACTGGAATGCTTGGACATAATGATTGGAAAAGATACAATGAAGCACTAAGTGAACTTGCTGAAACAAATATTTACATTGAAGATAATGCTGGAATTACTGCACCTGAAATTCGTGCCAAATGTCGTCGCCTTGCTTCCAGTGAAAAAGGCCTTGCTTTAGTAGTAATTGACTACTTACAGTTAGTTACAACTGGAGGAAGACCAGAATCAAGACAAGTGGAAGTATCAGAAATTTCCCGTTCTTTCAAAACCATGGCTATGGAGCTAAAGGTTCCAGTGATAGCACTAGCTCAATTATCACGTAATGCCGAAAGAAGAGAATCAAATCAACCACGACTAGCTGATTTGCGTGAATCAGGATCAATTGAACAAGATGCAGACTTGGTAATGTTTATTAATCGTCAAGATTATTATGAAAATAAAACATCTGATAATAAACAAAATATTGTTCCAACAGATCTAATCATTGCCAAACACCGTCGAGGTGGGACAGGATTATTACAATTATTATTTGAATTAGATAAAAGTAGCTTTAAAAACTACTTAAAAACAGAAGAGGAAGGATTTTAAGGGATGACGACAAAAGATAAAATAATAACAATTTCAATAACAATTATCGTAATATTAGCCTTAATTTTTACAGGATTTCATAATCGTTTAAATGATACATCAAGAATGGTATATCAAGTATATTTAGATGGACAAAAACTAGGATTAATTAGTAATGACCAAGAATTATTAAATATGATTGATGAAGAACAAAGCGATATTAAGAATACTTATGGAGTTGTTAATGTATATCCACCTAATGGTTTTGAAATAGAAAAATATAAAACGTACAATGAAAATATCACACCTGCTGCTGAAATTTATAATAAAATTAAAGATAATGGCAACTTTACTATTAAAGGATACACGATTACTATCACAAAAGAAGCAACAGAAGAAAAAGAAGAAGAGAAGATTTATCTATCAGTTCTAGATCAACAAGTATTTAAAGATGCTTTAGAAAAGGTTATTACAGCCTTCGTAAATAAAGAAGACTACTTAAATTATATTAATAATAATCAAAAAGAAATCGCTACAGTAGGGCAAATTATTGAGCATATGTACTTTGAAGAAAATATAACAATAAAAGAAGCTAATATCAATGTAAACGATAAAATATATACGGATTCTACGGAATTAAGTCAATATCTTTTATTTGGAAAAGAAAATGCTCAAAATAATTATACTGTTCAAAAAGGTGACACCATTAAAACGATTGCAGAAGCCAATAAATTGAACACTCAAGAATTTTTAATTGCCAACCCCAGATTTAAAAGTGAAGATAGTTTACTTGCTATTGGAGAAGAAGTTTCTGTCGAATTGATCAATCCCATTTTAACTTTAATTGAAGAAGTTCATGTAGTAGAAGATACTGAACAAGTATTTGAAAAACAAGAAGAGGTAGACAACTCCAAACCATCTGATTATAGTGAAATCACGCAAGCAGGAGTTACTGGAATCGTAAGAACAACACAAGAAGTAAAACTTACGAATGGAGAAAGAAACCAAGGAGCTGTCGTTATCAGCACAGTAACATTAAGAGAAGCTGTAAATCAAATTACAACCGTTGGAAAAAAGAAACCAGCATACAATCCTTCTGGAATCTATTATGAAACTGGAAAAGACTGGGGATGGCCAACCAACCGTCCATACGTTATAACAAGTGGGTTCGAATATCGTTGGGGATCTTTCCATAATGCAATTGATATTTCAGGAACAGGATTTGGGTCTCCAATCTATGCTGCTAAAGCAGGAACTGTTATAGAAGTAAATAGCACCTGCCCAAACAATGGATACTATGGGTCAAGATGTGGTCAAAGTTATGGAAATTATGTTATTGTTCAACATAGTAACAATTTCTATACTATGTATGGGCACTTAACTCAAGATGTTAAAGTAAATATTGGAGACAACGTATCTCGTGGGCAAGTAATTGGTTTAATGGGAAATAGTGGATCATCCACAGGAACTCACCTTCACTTTGGAGTATCTGTAGGTAGACCTCATTATCCAGAAAGTCGTTGGTTAAGCCCTTGGAGTTTATACTAATGAAAATATGTGTTTTAGCAAGTGGATCCGAAGGAAATAGTACCTTCGTTTCTACTAATAATCATAAAATACTAATTGATATAGGTAAAAATGTAAAATATATTACCGAAAAACTAAAAGAAATCAACGAACTACCAGAGAATATTGATGCTATAATTATTAGTCATACACACAATGATCATGTTGCAGCACTAGAACGCTTTGTAAAAAAATATCATCCAAAAGTTTATTTAACACAGAAAATGTTTTTTGACTTAAAAAATATTGAAAACTACGATAATATTATGACATATGAAGATGATATCTATTTAGATAATTTAAAAATTACTTCTATCAAAACATCACATGATGTTACAGATTCCAGAAATTTTATTCTAGAAGAGCCAGGAATGTCGATGGTTTATCTCACAGACACGGGTTATTTAAACAGAAAATATTTCGAAGCATTAAAAAATAAAGACTACTATTTGTTTGAATCAAATCATGATATTGCTATGTTAATGAATGGACCTTATCCTAAATGGTTAAAAACAAGAGTCTTAGGTACCAGCGGTCATTTATCAAATAAAGATGCATCCTTTTATTTAACCAAACTAATTGGACAAAATACCAAAAGAATCATTTTAATGCATTTATCGCATAAAAACAACACAGAAGAAAAAGCATTAAAAATGATTCATGAAACATTTAATGAGTATAAAATAAATTTTACAAATATTACTTGTGCAAAACAAAATGAAATAACAAAGGTGACAAATGATTAAAATAATATGTATAGGAAAAATTAAAGAACAGTACTTAAAAGATATGATTGAAGATTACACAAAAAGAATTCACAAATATCATAAATTGCAAATTATTGAAGTAAAAGATGAAGACAATTTAGAAAAAGAAAAAATAAATATGTTAAAAGTACTAGATCCAAAGGATCATATAATTACAATGGAGATTGAAGGAGAATCATACACAAGCGAAGAGTTTGCACGACACATTGATGAACTATTTCTAAAAACCAGCAATATTACCTTTATAATTGGAAGCTCTTTAGGAATTCATAATGATATAAAAAAGTTGAAAAAAGAAAGTATTTCCTTTTCAAAA
Organism: uncultured Bacilli bacterium; assembly: GCA_910585915.1. Classification (GTDB taxonomy): domain Bacteria; phylum Bacillota_I; class Bacilli_A; order RF39; family UBA660; genus MGBC162267. The sequence continues at coordinate 26,517 of CAJUGF010000003.1, forward strand.
TTAACATACCCACATGGATTATTTCGAGGAATATTATTAGAGCAAATATATCGCTCATTTAAAATATTAAATCATGAAACATATCATAAATAATCATCAGATGAAATAACATATGAAAAATTTATGGACTTTGAGCATAATTATAATTATTTTAAACGAAGTTTAATAAATTATTTATTAGCGATTCAAGACGATGTTAACAGTTTAAAAAGTGAAAATATTACTTTAGATACTATGACAGAAATAAGAATTCAGCAAATAAAAAAAATATGTTTTAAAAATGAAAAAGTTTCCTTCTATAAAAGGTGAAGACAGTAATGAAAAAATGAATGAATTGTTAAAAAATGAAATTTTAAATGTTATAGACTTTCAAGAAAATAAATTTCAAATAGCATATCAACTTTATTATGAATTAAACAAAATATGTCAATATGATAATTTCTAGTCAAGATGAAAATACAAAGTATTTATATTATCCCAAAAAGGATTTATAAAATATTCAAAAAATGAAGTGAACTTATCATTTGAAAACGGTCAAATAATAGAAATGAAAAAACAAAATTTACTAATGGGAAAGGGAAATGGAAAATAATGGATATTAGTTTACTTAGAAATAAACTCCAAGGACTCATGGAAATAAACTCTTGTGAGAAATACCAAATCATCAACCAACTATGTAACTGATGATAATATTTTTTTAGTTAGAAATGGTTGTAGCTTTAGATATTTTACAAACTTTAAATATTACTAATCCTATAGAAGTATACATAAATTAGATAGATTCGAAAAAATATTTAGAAAGAAAACAGATATTAGTTTTAGATTAGAGGGAAAAAATGAAAATAGGTAATGATTGGGACGAGAAATTAAAAATAATTTGGGAAAGCGAAGGATTTAAAAAGTTTTTAACTATGATAAATGATGAGTATTCTAAAAAAACAATTTATCCACCCAAAGATTATGTTTTTAATGCCTTAAAACTAACAACTTATCAAAATACGAAAGTGGTGATTGTCGGACAAGACCCTTATCACGGAGAAAATGAAGCTCACGGGCTTTCCTTTTCAGTTCAAGAGGGAATTAAAGTACCACCATCACTAAAAAACATATATAAAGAACTAGAAACAGATTTGGGAATTCCTCCAAGAAATTCTGGAGATTTAACTGGCTGGGCAAAACAAGGAGTACTTTTATTAAATGCAGTACTAACTGTCGTAAAAGATACACCTGCATCACACAGAAATTTAGGGTGGGAAAGACTAACAGACTATATTATAAAAGTACTAAATGAAAAAGACGAACCAATCGTATTTATACTATGGGGAAACTTTGCTAAAGAAAAAAAAGCATTAATATCAAATCCCAAACACTTAGTATTGACAAGTGCTCATCCTAGTCCATTTTCTGCAAACTATGGCTTCTTTGGAAGTAAGCCATTTTCAAAAACAAATGAATTTTTGATACAGAATAGTGAAAAACCAATTGATTGGGACATAAACAAATAATTTAGTAATGAAAAATTCTGTCATTTTTTGACAGAAATCAAAAGGTATTATAAAATATACCTTCAAAAAACGACATTATAAAAAATGGAAATATATAATGAAAAATAAATGACAAGTTTTGTAGAAAGAATTTGCTAATATGATATAATCGTTTAAAATGAAAGTAAGGTGAATAGAAATGAAACTAAAAATAAAAAATTTCTCTGGCATAAAAGAAGAAGAAATAATATTTGATGGATTAACGATTGTAGCTGGTTATAATAATACAGGAAAAAGTACAATTGGAAAAATAATTGCTACCCTATTTAAATCTTTAAATGACCTTACAGAAAAAAGAGAAAAAGAGAGATTCTTTGCTATTTATCGAAGATTAGAGTTATCAATAGATAAATTTTCAGAATTAAAAAGTTTTCGTAGAACGGAATTACGTCATATAGCGGAAGAGTTAAATAAATTAGAAAAAATAGATCATAATAAAGTACATGCAATCTTTGAAAAATATACAAATAATCAAGAACTAAACTATACTGCCGAAGACATTGATAAAATTATCAATATTAAAAAAATACCAGATAATGAAGTAGATTTAGAAATATTAACAAATGAATTTAATGAAGTATTTCATGATCAAATAAACAACATTCATAATGAAGAAATTGCCGAAATCAATCTAATAATAAAAGAAAAAGAAACTATTTTAAGATTTCAAAATAATAAATGTATATATTATGATAGCAATACTACAATCATTCACTCATCTTTCTATATAGATAATCCTTTTTATGTTGACTATATGCATGAATATGGTTTTAGTACAGAAGATTTAACTACTCAGTTAGTAGAAGAAAAAAATAACGTGATTGATTCTATTATGAGTACGAATAAATTAAAAAAAGTTTTTGAGATATTAAACCAAGTTGTGCCATACCAAATTGTAAAGGAAAACCGCGATTTTTATGTAACAGATAAAAATAATTTATTAAATGTTGCCAATTTATCTACTGGAATAAAATCTTTTTTCATTATAAAAAGACTGATTGAAAATGGCAATCTTGGAGAACAAGATGTATTAGTATTGGATGAACCAGAAATTCATTTACACCCAGAATGGCAAATTATTTATGCGGAATTAATCGTTATATTACAAAAAATTTTTAATTTAACAATATTTATAACTAGTCATAGCCCATATTTTATAGAAGCATTAGATTTGTTTTCAAGAAAGCATGAAAGTACAAAAATAACTCATTTTTATTTAACAAAAAAGGACAATAAAGATAATATAATAATGGAAGAGCTTGAGAATATTGAAAATATTTTTAAATTATTAGCAGACCCATTTAAGAGACTAGAAGAAATTGAATATGAGTTAAATGAGAACGATGAAAAGTAATAATTTAGAAACAACTTTAGATACAATTACCAAACTATCTCTAGATGAAGAAAATCATGAATCACTTTGTAATTCTGAGAAAAAAATAATAAATTTTGACAAAATATGTAACTCATATGCTAAAGAAAATAGATTATTAGTAATTCCTACTTCCAATGATGCCTTATGGATAGAAGATGGAAAATTTACATTTATTGAATTTAAAAATGGCAAGTTAAACAATGAATGGCATCATTTACTTCAAAAAAACTATGATAGTTTACTAATATTATTTGATTTGAACATAGAAGAAAAACTACCAGATTGTAAAATGAATTTATCTTATAGTAGAAAAAATATTGATTATATTTTAGTTTATAATGGAGAAAAAAATCCGAGAAAAAATACTCATGAGCAACTCTATAAACTTAGTAAGGATACTTCACCAAGGTTAGCCAATTTAGAAGGTTATTTATTTCACAAGGTAAGTATGTTAACCGCTGAAGAATTTATGAAAGAAATTGAACCCTTGATATAAGAGTTCATTTTTTATCAGTATAAAAACCATAGCATTAATTTAATATAATAAAAAACTCCAAACCTATAGTTTGAAGTCCAATAAATCTTCATCATTCATATCTTTTCCATCAAAGAAAGGTTTAACAGTAAAATGGTGTAATTTGGCAATAAAATTGGAAGGAAATTTTCGAACAAAAATATTTAATTGATTAGTATATCGATTATAATAAGCAATTGCTGCAGATAGTTTTTCATCTGTTTCTTTGATATCACTAACAATATCTTTCATTCCAGTATTTTTTTGTAAAGTTGGATAATCATTTTTTAAATTTAAAATAATATTAATAGCTTCTTTGAGTTTTCTATCCATTTCAAAATTGCTAACCTTTTCGTCTTTTAAAGATAAGTATTCTTTAAAATAATCCTTCTTTTCCTTTAAATTGTTTTTTACAATATCACTCATGCGTACCACAATATCATATCGTTTTCTTAAAACTTCATCAATAATACCTTCTGCTTGCTCAATTTTAGTTTTAGTATATTGTAAATTATTAAAACAATTAACATAAAAAATACCTAATAATCCAACTATAAAAATGATTATTAAAATAATATATAATACTTCCATATTTCACCTACTAGCATAACTTCATTTTATCATAAGCAAAAACGAAAATCAAAATATGATTAAATAAAAAAATCTTAAAGATACTTTAATTAAAAAGATAGAGATATTACAAGAAAAGGAGATAACAAAAATGCAAATAGAAACACTAAAGGTTGGATACTTACAGACAAACTGCTATATTTTAACTAAAGCCAATAAAACAATAATCATTGACCCTGGAGATGAAATAGAAAAAATATTGAAAGCATCTGAAAATAAGAATATTGTTGGAATATTAGTAACACATCATCATTTTGACCATATAGGTGCTTTAAAAGAATTAGAACAAAGATTTCTACTAAAACATAATCCTGAAAAAATAGAAGGATTTAATTATCAGATGATTTCTTCACCTGGACATACAAAAGATTCACAAATAATATTTTTTAAAGAAGAAAATATTTTATTTTCTGGAGACTTTATTTTTTATCATACCATTGGAAGATGGGACTTAGATGGCGGAGATTTCTCTGAAATGCAACAAAGTATAAAAGAAATTTTAAAATGGCATCAAAACCCTATCATATATCCAGGTCATGGGCAAACAACAACTTTAAAAGAAGAAATCCCATATTTAAGACTTTACATAGAAAAAAATTAGCCTAAGCTAACTTTTAATCAAAAGTGTCAGAATAATCTACATTATAATTAATTCTTTCTTCAAACTCTACATAGTTTAAATAAATCATTCGAATCAAATACCAGGTTCCAGTATTTGGATCACTAATAATCAAATGGTCACGTCCAGATTCTTCAATAACACCTTCATAAATCTTATCTCGCCATTCATTAGAATCTGGATAAGATACATATGCTTTAACTTTTTTTCCTTTATTCAGCCTTAAAATATTTTCAATCAAACTTTGCTCCAAAGGCATATTACTTTGAAAACTAATATTTCCTGGCGGAGTTACTGGATTAAGACTAGAATTAGAAGAAGCCTTAGGAAAAGTAGGGTTTTGATAAAAATTTCCGTTCATTTTTTCACCTCAATAAAATATATACATGAGGGAAAAAAATATGATAGAAAAACTAGCAACTCCAATTTTAAAGATTGATTTTAAAAAAATGGTACAATATAATAAAAAAAAGGAATGATACAATGGAACTTTTTAAGACATCAAAAATAAAAGATTTAGTTTATCACAAAAATTATATTCCAAGATTTCTTGTCCTATTAATCGGAGTAACCATACTAGCTCTAAATTATAATTTATTTTTAGTTCCTAATAACCTAGTTATTGGTGGAACAAGTGGTTTAGCAATTATATGCCAAAAAATGTTTGGTCTAAACCCTAATATATTTTTGTATATTGCAAGCATACTTTTATTAATTGTAAGCTTTATTTTTTTGGGTCGCGAGGAAACGACTACAACAATTATTGGGAGTTTATTATATCCCATTATGGTATCTGCCACTGTTCCATTAGCAAGCTTTTTAAAAGAATATGTCATTTTCGATAACTTTATTATAGTAATATTAATTGCAGGTCTTTTAAATGGATTTGCTAACGGTATTATATATAAATCAGGCTTTACTACAGGGGGTAGTGACATATTAATGAAGATGATTAATAAATATGCAAAGATTCCAGAAGGAAAAAGCGTACTATATACAAATATATTAATAATATTAGCTGGAGGATTTATTTTTGGTATTAACAAAATGGTATATGCAATCATGATACTATTCATCAGTACATCCTTAGTAGACCGTATACTAATTGGAATATCAAATAGTAAATTATTTTTCATTTATACAGAAAAAACAAAGGAAGTCAAAAATTTTATTATCGATGATTTAAAAAGTGGAGTAACACTATTAGACACCAAAGGTGGATATCGAGAAAAATCTGGAAAATTATTAATGTGTGTTGTTCCAACCAAGGATTACTATTACTTTAAAGAATCGGTTCTAGCAATTGATTCTAAGGCATTTTTTATCATCAATGATTGCTATGAAGTTCATGGAGGAGTAAAAAATACACAAAGATTATTAAAAAAATAAAGTAATTTACGTAAAAATTAAGTGTTAAACGGTCAAATTTACCATTTCAGTAATGATAATTATTTGTTATAATGACTATGTTACGAGGTGGTAAAATTGAAGTTAATCCAAGTGAGTAATTGTTACAAAGTTTATAAAAATGGAACAACTGCCCTTGCTGATTTAAATGTAACCATCGATAAAGGAGAATTTGTATTTGTAATAGGGTCTACTGGAAGTGGTAAATCAACTTTTATAAAAACCCTTTATCGAGAAGAAAAGCCAACCAAAGGCGATGTCATCGTTGGTGGAATTAATGTTGCAAAATTAAGAAATTCTAAAGTATATAAATTAAGAAGAAAAATTGGAGTAGTATTTCAAGATTTTAAACTGTTACCCAAATTAACAGTTTATGAAAATGTTGCCTTTGCATTAGAATCCTTAGGAATAGAATCTAAAGAAATCCGTCCAAAAGTCATGAAAGCAATCGAACAAGTTGGTTTAAAAGAAAAAACTAGAAATTTTCCAAGTCAATTATCTGGTGGAGAACAACAACGTGTTGCTATAGCAAGAGCCATAGTAAACAATCCGAGATTATTAATTTGTGATGAACCTACTGGAAATTTAGATCCAGATACCTCCAAAGAGATTATGAAAATATTGGAAGCAATTAATAAAGAATTAGGAACAACCATAATTATGGCAACGCATGATCGTGATATAGTAAATCGTATGAAAAAAAGAGTACTAGTCATTGAAAATGGAGTACTAGCTGGAGATTATTTGAAAGGAAGTTATAAAGCCCATGAGAGCATTAAGAATTCTAATTAGAAGCATTCGGGATTCTTTCAAAAGTGTAGGAAGAAACTTCAGTCTTAGTATGGCTGCTGTAACATGTTCAACAATCACACTAGTTTTGGTATCGATTTCCATCATTCTTTCTTATAATGTGAAAGAAATTACAAGCACACTAGAAAGAGAACTTACTGTTGTTGCTTATGTAAAAAAGGAAGCAACATCCGATGATACAGATCGCTTAAAAGAAGAGTTAGGCAAAATGGATGAAGTCGACAATTATACATTTAAAAGTAAAGAAGAATGGAAAGCAGAAATGAAAAATGAATCAGAAGCTTTAAATGCTACATTAGACTATTTAGAGAATAATCCATTACTTGATTCATTTGTTATTACTGTAAAAGATGTAAATGACTTAAAAGAAATAACTGAAAGAATTCGTAAATATGAATTTATTTCTTCTGCAGATTATGGAGAAGGAATGGTAGAAAACATTGTAGGTGTTTTTGATATGATTAGTAAAGGAACTATTGCTATTGTAATTGCTCTAATTTTAGTAACAGCATTCCTCATTAGTAATACGATTAAACTAACAATATTTTCAAGAAAAAATGAAATTGAAATCATGCGTTTGGTAGGTGCTAGTAATACAACCATTAAACTACCATTCATCTTTGAAGGTTTTATCTTAGGAGCTATAGGTTCTGTTATTCCAATCATTGCAACGATATATGGTTATAACATTCTGTATGACAAATTAGATGGACATATTTTCTCAAACATAATTACTTTAGTACACCCATTCAATTTTGTCTTTTATGTAGCACTAATACTATTAGTAGTTGGCTGCATAGTTGGAATGTTTGGAAGTTATCGTGCAGTTAGAAAGCATTTAAAAATATGATGAAAAAGAGAATAAATAAAATTTTAATAATCCTTCTTGTCTTATCCGTTATAATAGTACCGCAAAAAGCGAACGCAGCTTTAGAAACTTTGGGAGATTACAAAAGAGACTATGAAACACTTTTAAAACAACAACAAGATGCAAACAATAAAAGTGAAGCTGCAAAAAAAGACATTGAAGCGAAAGAACGAGCAATAAAAGATGCTGAAAGTAATTTAACCAACGCAAGAAAAGAAGAAGCAGAAACGCAAGAGAAGATCGTAGAATCTAACGAAAAAATTGCAAAATTAACAGATGAAGCACAAAATGTATTACTTTACTTACAGCAAATGCAAGGAATTAATTCATATGTTGAGTATATAAGTGGAGCTAGTTCAATGACAGATTTAATTATGCGTCTTGCAGCAGTAGAGCAAACCTCAAAACAAATTCAAGATACCATGGAGAACATAAAAGATGAGATTAAAAGAAATGAACAATTAACCAAAGAACTTCAAGAAAAACAACAAAAATTAGAAAAAGATATTATCTCATATCAAGAAGCGATTAAAAAACAATATAGCAATATTAATGAATATGATAAATTTGCCACAGACATTGATCAACAAGTAAAAGATGCCAAAAGAGCATATGATTTAAAAGTAAATCAATGTAAGCAAACTATTGGTAAAACTGATGATTCTGTCAAAGTAGTAACCTGTGTTTCTGCGGGGGGAAATGGTAATTGGCTAAAACCTTTAAATTCTGGATACATTACCAGCACAATCGGAACACGTTGGGGAAGCTACCATAATGCTTTAGATATTGGTGGAAATGCCGAAGGGACTCCAGTTTATGCTGCCGCTGCAGGTACAGTATCAGGTAAGATAGAACGCTACCGTTGTGGTGGGAATATGTTATATATTGACGTTATTGTAAATGGTAAACAGTATACAACCTATTATTATCACTTACTAAGATTTAATGTAAATGTAGGAGATACAGTCACTCAAAATACAATCATAGGTTGGGTTGGTGGAGGAAGAAGCACCTCATCTGCATATGGAGGATATGATACATGTACCACTGGAGCCCACCTACATTTTGGAGTTGCTAATGGTTGGTTCTCAGGAAGTATTAAAAAAGGAAATGTTATAACACCACCAGGATTCCCAAATAGAGAAGGATACCGATTCTACTCTAGATATGATTATTTTAGCTAGAATGACAAGATAAACACATAATTTTATGGAAGATTATGTGTTTTTTCTACTTTATTTTTCTCCATTTAGTCTCTTAAGATTCAAAGAAGAATTATTTGTTGAAATACTAAAAGAATGAAAAAATCATAATTTACATGATAAAGATATAGTTATATAAAATCCCCATTATGAATGTTTGACACAGTACATTAAATCAAGTATTATAATAATATTTCTAAAGATGAAATCTATAAATTGATTTATATTGGATTATTTATAATATGAAATAAATTCATGTTACAAGCTTCTATAGAATTAAAATATAAGGAGAAAGGGATCAGTCAATATAACATTTTTTACAAAGACTGATTATACGTCAGATAATGGAAACACTAGAACGAGCTAAATTTGAATACAAAAAAAGAATGGCAAAACTCAATAATCTACTAAATCGTTTAAATAATAACGAAATAAAGGAATTGGAAAAAAGGGGTCTCATTACTATCAATAGAGACAAAATACCAAATGAAACAGATATTATTTACGAAAGCTTCCATACTGCTATCACTCAATATTGTGTAGATCACATATTTGTTTATGTTTGTGACTTAGTGGATAATGGATATTCATGGGGAACAAGGCAATATACCAAATTTAAAATTAGAGATATAGAGAAGAATCCAACTTTAGAAAAACCATACAATATTTGCAAATATATTGGATTATTAACTGGAAGCCATGCATATACAAATAAATTGCTTGGACGATATGACTCTATCATACAACTACCTTATGATTACCAAATTGCAAAATCAACAGGTTTATATTATATAGGAACATGGCCTTTGTGGTCTGAAGGATATAATGTGGAAGGCTTTGCTGAGCAATTTAATGCTTTGCAAGATTATTATTATAAGAAATTATTAGAAAGTTCTTGGAAAGAAGCAGAAGAAGCTGTGAAAGATAAACAACTTTTAAAAGAAATATGTTTAAAAAAATAATATTTTACAAAACATCCTAAAAAGCATGACAATTTTATTAAGGAGTAGAATGGTACATTCTTATAAAAATGAGAAAATTCTCGTTTTTTTAATATTTATTTGTTATAGTAAAGCAAGGTGATATATATGTCTTTTTCCACAAGAATGAAAGAAGAGATTACCAAAAATCCACTAAATCGAATAGAAATGCAAAGTGAATTGTCTGCCATCATTCGATATGACGCTAAAATAGCAAAAAAAGAGATTAGTTTAACATTTGAGAATGCTTCGGTTGCAAGAAGAGTTTATAAAGATATAAAAGAATTATTTAATGTTAGCATAAAAATAACAGTTCGTAATCAAAAAAGACTTCGTATAAAACAAATTTATATCCTGGAAGTAAAAGAAAAAAACAAAGAAATATTAGAATCTTTAGGAATTATAAAAGATAGTAAAAAATGTGATATGAAAGAAGAAAATATAGAAAGTATCGAAGAAAAATTTGCCTTTATTCGAGGCACATTTTTAGTGACAGGATCAATAAATGATCCAAGTACAAGCGGATACCATCTTGAATTTGTTTTTACCACTAAAAAAGATGCAGAATTTATTTGCAACATATTAAAAAAATTGAACTTTGAATCGAAAGTATTAAAAAGAACAAACCGTTACATGGTTTACTTAAAAAGTGCAGAGACAATTAGTGATATCATTAAAGCATTCGGCGCTATAAACTCATTATTTTATTTTGAAGATATTAGAATTTATCGTGATCATAAAAACATGGTTAATCGTTTAAATAATTGTGAGATTGCCAATCAAGAAAAAACTACAGAAGCTGGATTAAAACAGCTAGATATTATAGAGTATCTAAAACAAGAAGATTTAATCGAACTATTAGAAGAAAAAACAAAAATAGTATTAGAATATCGCGTAAAATATCCTGAATCATCTTACCAAGAACTAGCCCAAATTATTACCATGGAAACGGGATATAAAATAGGAAAATCAGGCATCAATCATCATTTTATAAAAATGAAAAAATTAAAAGAATCCAATGAAGAGAGAAAAAATGGAAATTGAAATATAATTAAAAATTCAGAAAAATAGTTGAAAAAAGTAAAAAAATATAAGTTTTATATAGGATGACATAATTGAAATATCCTATAACGAAGTTAAAAGATCTTGAATCTTATATAAAGATAGAAATATTCATTATGCAAATATTTAAGATTAAAAAATACAATAAAAGAATTAAATATTGAAAATATAGAAATAAATAAAAAATACGACTTATAAGATACAATCAATTAAGCCGTATTTTTTTGCTTCTTCAGGATCCATAAAGTGATCACGATCTGTATCTTTCTCAATCCTTGATAACTTTTGACCAGTTTGCTTTGACAAAATTTGATTCAACTTTTTTTTCATTTTTAAAATACGCTCACAAGCAATTTGCATATCTGTTGCTTGTCCCTGAGTACCACCAAGAGGTTGATGAATCATAATCTCAGCATTGGGAAGAGCTGATCGCAAACCTTTTTCTCCACAAGCAAGTAAGAATGCAGCCATACTAGCAGCCATTCCAACCACTATTGTTCTTACATTACTACCAATAAAATTCATTGTATCATAAATAGCGAAACCAGCAGTAACGCTACCTCCAGGACTATTAATATACAAACAAATCTCATCATGACTTAAAGAATCTAAATAAAGAAGCTCAGAAACAACTAAGTTAGCAAGAGCATCATTAATTTCACCAGATAAAAAAACAATACGATCTTTAAGCATTCTAGAATATAAATCATACGCATATTCATGATTACTATTACGTTCTAAAACTGTTGGTACAATATTCAATTTGATCACCTGTTAATATCTTATAAAATAATCATAGTTTTATACAAAAAAACAATGACGAATTATATCTAAAAAAGTAATAAGAAAACGTTGTCCACCAAACGTTTGTTAATTATATCTTAAATAAATTTTAACGCCTTTTGCATAATTCATAAAAAATGTTATAAAAGCATTTTGATATAGCTTAATAGATGTCTCTTTCATTCAAAAAAAATTTATGATAAAATAAATTAGAATACGAGGGGTATACATATGAATGAAATTACAATTACTTGGAAAGATGGAACAAAAAAACAATATCCAAAAGGAACAACCTATTTTGAAATTAGTAAAGATGACAAAAAAAAAGAAAATACCATATTAGGTGTAAAAATTGGAAATGAAATTAGTTCACTAGATAGTAAAGCTCTAACAAATGGAACAGTGGAGTTTTTTGGCGTACAAGATTTGGCTGGATACAAAATGTATCAGTCGGCTCTAAAATTTATCTTTGAAGTATCTGTAAAAGAACTATTTCCTCAAAGCGAAGTCCACTTTTTACATAGTGTCCCCAAAGGAATTTTGAGTGAAATAATCACCTTAGAAAATTTTACAAACGAAAATGTTAAGCAAATCAAAGGAAAAATGGCTGAAATTATTTCTTCAAAAGAAATCTTCCAAAAATATAATCTATTAAAAAAAGATGCTTACAATTATTTTTTATCAATAAAAGAACCAGAAAAAGCAAAAAATATCCAAACCGTTAATAATGAAATTGTAACACTTTATAAATTAAAAGATAAAATTAATTATTACTATAATTTTCTTCCCCATGATACTGGATGCATTACTAAATATGACTTGATCTTTATTGGGAAAAATAGAATTATCTTAGTTTGTCCAAACATTCAAACAGGGGAAGTCCCTGATTATGTACACTATGATAATATTATTGATAACTTCTTCTTAGGAAAAAAATGGTTGCGTTTAATGAATACTCCATACTTACCTGATATGAATGATTTAGTAAGTCATGGAAAAATAAAAGAATTTATGGATGCCAACGAATTAGTATTTAATGAATCCATTTTGAATGTTGCTAACGAAATAACATCAAAAAGGGATATAAAAATAGTATTAATAGCTGGACCTTCCTCTTCTGGAAAAACCACCACCACAAAGCGGTTATCCACATATTTAAAAGCAAAAGGATTTTCTCCAATATGCTTATCCACAGATGATTTCTTTGTAGATAAACAAGATACACCAAAAATGGAAAATGGCGAGTTTGACTTTGAATGTTTACAAGCAATTGATTTAGAATTATTTAATAAAACTCTCGTTGCATTACTAAAAGGAGAAGAACAAGAATTACCAGAATATAATTTTGTTGCAGGTAAAAAGGAATTTAATAATCATCGAGTCAAATTAAATAAAAATAGCATTATTTTAATTGAAGGACTTCATTGTTTAAACGATGAACTAGTTCCCTATATAAAAGATGAAAATAAATACAAAATATACTTAAGTCCTTTTATTCCACTAAACATTGATCGTCATAATTATATCTCGACACTTGACCTTCGTTTAATTAGAAGAATAATAAGAGATAATAGAACTAGAGGAAGATCAGTTGATCAAACAATCCAAGAATGGCAGGTGGTAAGAAATGGAGAGGAAAAATATATTTTTCCATACATTCATCAAGCAGATGTAATTATAAATACTGCCTTATCCTATGAACTAGGAGTCTTAAAAATATATGCAGACCCATTATTATACTCCGTAAATTTAAACTCTCCATATTACGAAGAGGCAAGAAGATTACTAAATTCACTCCAAGGATTTTATCCAATTAGTAGTGAATATGTAAAAGATGATTCCATTTTAAGAGAATTTATTGGATAAATGTGGGTAACATAGTACTTATCCACAATTAGAAAGGAAAAGTAAAAATGATAAAAGTAGCTATTAATGGTTTTGGAAGAATTGGAAGATTGGCATTTCGTGAAATGATCACAGGCATCGACTTTGATGTAGTAGCTATTAACGACCTAACAAGTGCTGAGGATCTAGCCTATTTATTAAAGTATGATACCAATCATCGAACATTCCACGAAGATTTAATATCTTTTGAGGAAGATAACTTAGTTATCAACAATATAAAAAAAATTAAAGTTTATAAAGAAACAGATCCTGAAAAATTACCATGGAAAGACTTAGGTATTGATTTGGTCTTAGAATGTACTGGGCACTTCACAGATTATGAAGGAGCTTATAAACATATAAAAGCAGGAGCCAAAAAGGTTTTAATATCAGCACCTGGCAAAGGAGATATGAAAACAATTGTTTATAATGTCAATGACTCCATCTTAAATGGTCAAGAACAAATTATTTCTGCTGCTTCTTGTACAACCAATTGCTTAGCCCCAGTATTAAATATTTTAGAAAAAAATATCGGAATTGAAAAAGGCTTTATGACCACAATCCATGCTTATACTAACGATCAAGCAACATTAGATATTGCACATAAAAAAGGATACAAAGCAAGAAGAGGAAGAGCCTGTGCTATGAATATTGTTCCTGCTAGTACAGGAGCAGCATCTGCAATTGGCAATGTAATTCCAGATTTACAAGGAAAATTAGATGGCGTTGCATACCGTGTCCCAGTAAGTGATGGATCAATGATTGAACTAACCTTAGAGTTAAAAAGAAATACAACCAAAGATGAAATCAATAGATTACTAGAGCAAAACCAAAATGAGACATTAAAGATTACCAAAGATCCTATTGTATCAAGTGATATAATTGGAAAAAAAGTAGGAGCTTTAGTTGATACATTGCTTACAAATATTTTGGAAACAAACGAAAAACAACTGGTAAAAATGGTAGCATGGTATGATAATGAATATGGATATACAGTTCAAATGATGCGCACTGCCAAAAAATGGATAGAACGTTCTAGATAATAGAACTTTTTCTTTGGCATAATTTAAGATCGTAATCATAATAAAACAAGCAGAAATAAGTATAGAAAAAATGTCAAAAACAGGAATAATCTTTACGAATTACCAGAGAATTGGTTATAATAGTAACGAGATGATGATATGAAAAAATGCTTACAAAATGTTAATGTAAAAGATAAAAGAGTTATTCTTCGTGTTGACTATAATGTTCCAATTAAAAATGGAAAAATCTTAGATGATACCAAAATAAGAGAAACATTAGAGACAATTAACTACCTAGTGGAAGAAAATTGTAAAATCATTCTCTTAAGTCATTTAGGGAAAATAAAAAACAAAGAAGATAAGGAAAAATATTCGTTAGCACCAGTTGCAAATCACCTAAAAGAATTACTTCAAAGTGAAGTATATTTTACAAAAGAGATTATGTCAGAGGACCTATACGCTCGAGTAGAGCAACTAAAGCCAAAAGAAATATTAATGCTAGAAAATACAAGATTTGCTGATATTCCAGGAAAATTAGAAAGTTCTTGCGATATCCAATTATCTATGTTTTGGGCAAGTCTTGGAGAAATTTTTGTGAATGATGCCTTTGGGTGTGCACATCGTCGTCATGCTTCCAATTATGGAATTGCCAAACATATTGAAAGCTGCATTGGTTTTTTAATGCAAAGAGAGCTATATAGTTTAAATAAATTAGTGCAAAATCCCGAGCATCCCTTTGTTGTTGTTATGAGTGGAGCTAAAATAGATGACAAAATTGAACTATTAGAAAAAATGATTGAAAAATGCGATTATTTATTATGTGGTGGTGGCATTGCAAATACTTGTTTAAGAGCCTTAAACTTTGATATAGGGCAAAGCTTAGCAAGTTTTAATCCTATGACAATAAGTAAAATTCAAAAAATTATGTTAAATAACCAAGAAAAAATTATGCTTCCCTTAGATGCCATTGTAGGGACTACATATGATGAAAACTATGTGAAATACAAACTGATTGATCAAATTGATGATAATGATATCATATTAGATGTAGGATTGAAAACATTAGAAAAATATAAAACAGCAATTAATGAAGCCAAAACTATTTTCTTAAATGGGACTTTAGGATTATATGAGGATGTACGTTTTGCAAATGGCACCAAAGAATTCTTTAAAATGGTAACAAATAGCAATGCTATAACAATAGTAGGTGGAGGAGATTCAGCTAGTGCAGCCAGAAATTTAGGATATGAAAACAAATTCACCTATATTTCTAGTGGTGGAGGTGCCACCATTGACTACCTAGGCACAGGAACTCTAATAGCACTAGATATCATTCCAGAGGAGGTAGCAATTGAAACTCTTGATTTGTAATTGGAAAGAAAATAAAACTTTAAAAGATGCAATGAAAATAAAAAGAACTCTTGAAACTTGTGTGTTTCATGATGTTAGAATGATAATATGTCCACCATATCCCCTAATACCCGTTCTTCATTCTACAAAGTATGAACTAGGAGCACAAGATGTTAGTGAATATAAAAATGGCAGTTACACAGGAGAAGTAAGTGCAGAATGTTTAAAAAGTTTAGATGTAAAATATGTCATTATAGGACATTTTGAGAGAGAAATGTATTTTTTAGAAAATGAAGACAAACAATTAAAAAAAATTATGAATGCTTTAGAACAAAATTTAAAAGTTATTTTACCAATTGGTGAATCCTTAATGGAATACCAACTAGGTAAAACAAAAACGGTATTAGAGCAAAAGCTAAACACAATATTAAAGAATATTCCGACGAATTATCGTAAAAATATTGTGATTGCCTATGAACCAATATGGCGTGTTGGAAAAAATTTACCTTTAAATAAAAAAGAAATTTTTAGCACAATTATTGATATAAAAAAATGGATGTATGATAACCAATATCCAAATAACCCAGTCTTATATGGAGGAGGATTATCTATCGAAGATATGCAAAAATTGCAAGAATTAGATGGATTTTTGTTAGGTAATTTGTCACTCGATGAAGAAAAAATGTGTAAAGTTATAGAAAAACTTCAAAGTTCGACAAACGTTTACAAAAGTTGACGCAACCTTCCAAAATAATTTCTAGTATTTTGTCTATAGTTTTTATATAATGAACTTGCGTGCAGTAAATAAAAACCTAAAGGAGAAAAAATGAAAACACAGATTAAAGCACTTATGATTGATGATAATATAAATCTCATAAGAAAAGTAAAAGAATACTTTAAAGGACACGCAGTAATCAATCTTGCATACGAAGCAACAGATGGTAATACGGCTATGGAGCTAATTAAAGACCATCAAAATGAAATAGATTTAATACTCATGGATTTATTAGTTTCAGAAAAAGATGGAATTGAACTATTAGAAGAAATGAAACAAAATGGAATAAAGAAACATGTAATTATTGTTTCAAGTTATAAAAAAGAATACTCAGTAAAAATGGCAAGTAAATATGATATAGATTATTACATGTTAAAACCCTTTAGTCTAGAATCACTAGAAAAAAGAATTTTAGAAGTAGTGAACGAAGAAATAGAAGAAAATATAAAAGAAAAATCGGAAAATAATATCCAAATGGCAATTAGCAAATTACTTCATTCTCTTGGAGTGCCATCACACATTAAAGGATATCAATATATTAGAGAAAGTATTTATATGATGTATACATCAAAAGAAATGCTTGGAGGTATTACAAAAGAAATTTATCCAGAAATTGCAAATAGATTTGATACAACAGCTTCAAGAGTAGAAAGAGCTATTCGCCATGCCATTGAAGTAAGTTGGACAAGAGGAGATTATGAATTGATGGAAGAAATATTTGGACATAGTGTTGATTATGACCGTGCCAAACCAACAAATTCTGAATTCATTGCCACATTAGCAGATCGTTTAAAAATTGATCAAAATTTAGTCTTAGTATAAAAAGAGATAACAAGTATCTTTTTTTTTCTTTAAAATAAGAAGGTAGCAATTCTAAGAATTTATGCTAAAATAAAATAGGTGATTCTCATGAAAAAAATACTTACCATTATTCTAGATGGTTTTGGAATGCGTGAAGAAGAGTATGGTAATGCTATAAAGTTAGCAAAACCAACCAATTTTAATAATTTATGGAAGCAGTATCCCCACTCTCTTTTATATGCCTCAGAAGAGTATGTTGGCTTAGAACATGGACAATTTGGAAACAGTGAAGTAGGACACCTGACGATTGGTGCAGGAAGAAAAATTAAACAACCAATCGACCAAATGAAAGAATTCATCAATGAAAAAATGTTGGAAGACGAAACTTACAAAGAGATGATCGAACAAATTAAAACAGAAAATAAAAGAGTTCACATTATGGGATTGTTTAGTGATGGAAAAGTACACTCTGATATAAAACAGATCAT
Source organism: uncultured Bacilli bacterium (assembly GCA_910585915.1). Taxonomy (GTDB): domain Bacteria; phylum Bacillota_I; class Bacilli_A; order RF39; family UBA660; genus MGBC162267. Next base: position 44,631 of record CAJUGF010000003.1, read on the forward strand.
TAAAACATATGAACATCTTGTTGAATGTGGCGTAAAGAAGATTTATTTTCATATCATTTCTGATGGAAGAGATACAGAACCAAAAAGAGCAAAAGAATTCATTTGTATGATAAATGAACAAATTGAAAAGACTGGAATAGGAAAAATTGCCACAATATGTGGAAGATACTTTGCTATGGATAGAGATCATAAATGGGAAAGAACTCAAAAATATTATGACTTAGTAACTAGAGGTATGGGGATTTCTACAATTAATGCGGAAAATACCATTGAAGTACTATATGGAAGAGGAATAACAGATGAATTTCTAGAACCGATTTTAGTATCAACTGAAGGATTAATAAAAACTGGTGATGTTTTATTATGGATGAACTATCGAACTGATCGTGCAAGACAAATTCTTAATGCATTTACTAATATGAATCAAACTGATATCAAACAATATAATGTCTTTCCCTCTGTTTATACCTTTGTACCAATCGATAAAACAATTAAAACAACTCACTTTTTAAAAGATGTATTAGTAAGCAATCCATTAGGAATATATCTTTCAAAATTAGGTCTTACTCAAGCAAGAATTGCTGAAACAGAAAAATATGCTCATGTGACATTTTTCTTTGATGGTGAATATAATGGAGCAATTGAAGGCTCCTCAAAATATTTGATTCCATCACCCAAAGTAGCTACTTATGATATGAAACCAGAAATGAGTGCAGTAGAAGTGACAAAAAAAGTGATTACATGCATGGAAAAAGATATTGATTTCATTTTAGTAAACTATGCAAACCCAGATATGGTAGGACATACTGGAAAATTAGAAGCAGCGATAAAGGCCGTAATGACAGTTGATTTATGCCTTGGCAAATTAATAGAACAAGCAGAGGAAAATTTTTATAAGGTAATTATTTTAGCAGATCATGGAAATGCGGATATTATGTTAAATGAACAAAATCAGCCAGTAACAACGCATACAACTTCTATGGTTCCATTTATAATCACAGATGAAAAAGTAAAATTAAAAAAACAAGGAGATTTAACTCAAGTTGCACCCACTATTTTAGAATATATGGATATTGCTATACCAAAAGAAATGAAAGAGACAGAAAGTTTATTTATGAAATAAAGTATACAACAAGGTTTTTTTCCTTTTTCTAAATCATTACAAATTTGTCTAAAAAGGGGTATAATAAAACTAGGAGGATAAAAAATGAGATTAGAAAATAAAGTAGCTATCGTAACAGGTGGTACGATGGGAAATGGGTTAGGAATCGTAAAAGTATTTCTTCAAAATGGTGCAGATGTTATTATTTTGGACTATGCAGAAAAAACAAATAATATTGTAGAAGAACTAAAAAAAGAATATGATAAAATTTCAGGATATATTGTCGATATCAGGGATAAAGAAAAGTTAATGGAAATCATGCAAAAGATTAAAGTCGAAAAAGGACACATTGATATTCTTATCAACAATGCAGGAGTAGCTAAGCTAGAACCCTTCTTAAGTATGGAAGATAAAACAAGAGATTATCATTTTGATATCAACATTAAAGGAACATGGAATGTTACAAAAGCGGCATTACCATTTATGAAAGAACAAAAATATGGTCGTATAGTCAACTTATCAAGTGTTACAGGGCCGATGGTAGCCGATAGTGGAGAAGTTGCCTACGCTACCACCAAAGCAGCATTAATTGGATTTACCAAAGGTTTAGCAATGGAAGTTGTAGAAGATAACATTACTGTAAATGCCATTATGCCAGGATATATTATGACTCCAATGGTAGAAGGAATTGCCAAAGATACCAATGCATCAAATCCTGAAAGTGTTGTAAAGGGAATTGCCGAGGGTATCCCAATGAAGCGCTTAGGAACCATTGAAGAATTAGGACATCTTGCACTATTTTTAGCAAGTGATGAATCCACCTATATTACTGGACAAGGTTTTGTTATTGATGGCGGATCAACACTTCCTGAGACAAAATCAGTTGGAGTTTAAATAGTGATAAAAAATCACATTCTCAAATATATTTTAGGGGAGTGTGATTTTTTTGAATATCGTTGATAAAGAATTTTCAGACTTTGTAAATACGATAAAATCTTTAAGTGAAAAAGAAATTTATTATAGGATAAGAAGAAACTTTGATAATATACCCCAAGAAATGAAACAGAGTTTTATGAATTTTTTTAATAAATTTGGATATTGGGGGACTTTAGATATTGCTCAAAATAACTATGAAGAAATAGAATTAAAAAGTAAAGCTTTATATAATCATATCGCTGATTTTGAATGGATGTATCATCATTTATCAGATTATCGTTCAAAAAAACTATTATATTCTGTTTTAAATAATTGGTATAGCTATGATTTTAATACTACTGCAAAAACCAAAGAATACTTATTTGACGATTATTTTGATTTAGACCTTGTAAAAAGTAATTCTAATGAAGTAATTGTAGATTTAGGGGCTTATACAGGTGATACAGTTTTGTCCTATATTCATAACTATGGGCTAGATTCTTATAAAAAAATTTATTGCTATGAAATAACCCCATCAACATTTGAAAAATTAAAAGACAATTTAAAAAATTATAAAAACATTGAATGTCGTCAAAAAGGAATTAGTGATGAATTAACAATGATGAGTATCACAGATAATGAAGAAAGTTCATCTGCTAATACATTAAAAGATGATAAAAAAGGATGTATTCCAGTAACAACATTAGATCAAGATATTAATGAACCAATAACACTTATAAAAGCAGATATTGAAGGGTTTGAACAAAAAGCAATAAAAGGATGCCAAGAACATATTTTAAAAGATCATCCTAAATTATTAATATCTGTTTATCATAATAATGAAGATTTATGGAAAATTGCTAAAATGATTTATGAAATACATGACGATTATAAATTTTATTTAAGATACAATAGTTATCCAACTTATCCAACTGAAATTACCCTAATTGCTATTTAAAAAGAATGTGACTTTTTGTGTAATAAAAATTATAAAACGATTTATCTTTTATATTTTATAGTAATCAACAATTGAAAGATATAAAAGAAGATAAGATAAAAAACTACATAAAAGAAGTATGTAGTTTTTTTACGTCTAGATTATGGATCTTTAAAGCATTTTGATATTTTAAAAAAATTTTCTCATCCAAAAAAATTTCGCCGATTTATTAGGAATTATGCAAAATTTAGGCTTGCAATTCATAAGATATACTGCTATAATCGATTCTGTATGACGGCGAAGATGTGTGAGGTTGCTGATACACTTGGAAGAGTTGTTAAAACAATTCTAAGAATCAGGTAATTTGCATGGAGCTAGTCTATACAAGATATAGGCGAAAGGAGAAAACCATAAATGGCAAAAAACAGAGTACGTATTAACTTAAAAGCTTTTGATAATAAAACATTAGATTTAGCTGCAGGTAAAATCGTAGATACTGTAAAAAGATTAGGAGGAACTATTTCTGGACCTGTACCTCTTCCAACTGAAATTGAAAGAGTAACAGTGTTAAGAGCAGTTCATAAATATAAAGACTCTCGTGAACAATTTGAAAGTCGTACACACAAGAGACTTATTGATATCATTGCTCCTAGTAAGGAAATTGTTGATGCCTTAACTCACTTAGACTTACCAAGTGGTGTAGACATCGATATCAAATTATAAAAATAAGAAAGGAATTAAAGATGAAAAAAGGAATCTTAGGACGTAAGGTTGGAATGACTCAAGTTTTCACTAAAGATGGAAAATTAATTCCAGTTACTGTTGTTAGTGTAGAGCCAAATACAGTAATGCAAGTAAAAACTGTTGAGTCTGATGGATATAATGCAATTCAACTTGGCGTAGTAGACAAGAAAGAAAAAAATTCTAGTCGTGCAAGTATTGGACACGCAAAAAAAGCTAATACAACACCTAAGCGCTTCTTAAAAGAAATAAGAGATGTAGAAACTACTTACTCTGTTGGAGATAAAATTAGCGCTGACGTATTTGAAGTAGGAGAAGTAGTAGACGTTACAGGAACTTCAAAAGGAAAAGGATTCCAAGGAACTATTAAACGTCATAATCAATCTCGTGGACCAATGAGTCATGGATCTCATTATCACAGAGGACCTGGTTCACTGGGTACAATGCTTCCAAAAAGAGTATTAAAAGGAAAAAAACTTCCTGGACATATGGGATGTGAAACAATCACAATCCAAAATTTGGAAATTATTGAAGCAAATGCACAAGAAAACTATATTTTAGTAAGTGGAAATATTCCAGGAGCTAAAAATTCATTAGTTTTAATCAAAACAGCTGTAAAAAATTCTCGTAAAAGTAATCCAAAAGAGATTATTACTTATGTAGAAGAAACAGTTGTAGATGCTGTAGAAGAAGTGCCAGTAGAAACTACTGAAGCTACTAATACAGAAGTAGAAAACAATGAAAATGTAGAAACTGTTGAAACTACAGAAACTGTAGAAGATGAAAAAACAGAAACTACAGAAGAATAGAGTCACGAATAGGAGGATAATAAAATGGCAAAAGTAGAACTTAAAAATTTAAAAAACGAAAAAGTCAAAGATCTAAGCATTAGTGATTCTATCTGGAAAATTGAAGTGAATGACGATGCTTTAAAGAAAATGATCAGACTTCAACTAGCTGCTACCCGTCAAGGAACAGCAAAAACCAAAACTAGAAGTGAAGTTTCTGGTGGAGGAAGAAAACCTTGGAAACAAAAAGGAACAGGACGTGCAAGACAAGGTTCAATCCGTGCTACACAATGGCGTGGAGGTGGAATCGCTGGTGGTGTACAACCTCGTGATTACACATTCAAAATTAATAAAAAAGAAAGAGTGCTTGCTCTTAAAAGTGCTCTAGCAGATAAACTTGCTGCAAAATCTTTAGTTGTGTTTGACAGTTTGGAATTACCAAGTTTAAAAACCAAAGAACTAAAAAATATGATTGAAACAAACAAACTAGAAGGCAAAGTATTATTTGTAACAGCAAGCGACAATGAAAACTTATATATGGCTTCTCGTAACCTTGGTTACACTTATGTACTATATATTGAAGATATTAACGTATACGATATCGTAAACGCTGATACTTTAGTGCTTGATGAAGGAGCTCTAAATAAGTTAGAGGAGGTGCTAAAGAATGCATAATCCAGATATTATTTTAGGACCTGTTATTACTGAAAAAAGCATGACAGAAAAAGAAAATGGAGTATATACATTCAAAGTAGCAAAGAGTGCTACAAAAACTCAAATCAAAAGCGAAATTGAAAATCATTTTGGAGTAAAAGTAACCAAAATCAATACTTTAAACACAAAATCAAAAGATCGTCGTGTAGGAAAGTACACAGGAAAAACAAAAACATATAAGAAAGCAATCGTAACCTTGAGTGAAGGTTCTACGATCGAATTATAGGAGGGTACTCATGGCAATTAAAAAGTATAAACCTACGACCAATGGACGTCGTGGAATGAGCACACTTACAAATGAAGAATTAACAAAAAATACTACTCCTACAAAAAGTTTATTAAAGAAAGCTAGTAAAACAGGAGGACGTAACAACCAAGGTAAAATGACAGTTCGTCACATTGGTGGTGGAGCGAAAAGAAAATATCGTGTTATCGATTTTAAAAGAAATAAAGTTGGTGTTACTGGACGTGTTGCTAGTATTGAATACGATCCAAATCGTAATGCAAACATTGCTTTAATTAACTATAGAGATGGAGAAAAAAGATATATCATTGCTCCAAAAGGACTATTAGTTGGTGCTATCATTGAAAACGGTGCAGATGCTGATATCAAAGTTGGTAATGCACTACCATTAATGAACATTCCAGTTGGTACAGTAATTCATTGTATCGAAATGAAACCTGGAAAGGGAGCACAACTTTGCCGTTCTGCAGGATCTTCTGCACAAATACTTGGACGCGAAGATAAATATGTTCTTGTAAGACTTCAATCTGGAGAAACAAGAAAAATTCTTGGAACTTGTATCGCTACAATTGGTGTAGTAGGAAACGAAGACTATGAACTAGTAAATATTGGAAAAGCAGGACGTACTAGACACATGGGAATTAGACCTACAAACCGTGGATCTGTAATGAATCCAAACGACCATCCACATGGTGGTGGTGAAGGACGTACACCAGTCGGACGTAAGAGTCCAATGACTCCTTGGGGTAAACCTGCACTTGGATATAAAACAAGAAAAAATAAGAAAGCTTCTGACAAACTAATTGTTAGTAAGAGAAAGAAATAGGAGGGTTTAGAACATGGCTAGAAGTTTAAAAAAAGGACCTTATGTATTTGAAAGACTATTAAAAAGAGTTCAAGAATTAAATAAAAATAATAAGAAAGAAGTTATTAAGACTTGGTCACGTCGCTCTACAATTTATCCTGATTTTGTTGGACACACATTTGCAGTTCATAATGGAAAAGAATTTATTCCAGTTTATGTAACAGAAGAAATGGTTGGACACAAATTAGGAGAGTTTGCTCAAACTCGTAAATTTGGCGGACACGCAGGTCAAAAGTAGGAGGTATTTAAATGAAAACTTATGCAATTCATAAAAGTGCTATGATAGCTCCAAGAAAAGCTAGAATGACTCTTGACCTAATACGTGGAAAAGATATTGAAACCGCAAGAGCTATCTTAGATACAACAAATACAAAAGCAAGTCGCTTAATAAAAAAAGTATTAAATAGTGCTGTTGCCAATGCTGTAAATAACAATGGTGCTAACGAAACAGAATTATCTATTTCTACTTGCTTCATTAATCCAGGACCTGTTTACAAAAGAATTAAATTTGCAAGTCGTGGAAATGTTGATAGAAGAGATAAAAGAACAAGTCATATTTACGTTGAAGTAAGTGATGGAAAAAGTGAAGGAGGCGACAAATAATGGGACAAAAAGTAAATCCTATCGGATATAGACTTGGCGTTAATAAAAATTGGGATTCCAATTGGTATGCGAACAAGAGAGAATTTGGTGATAAGCTAATTCAAGATATTAAAATTCGTGAATACCTAGATAAAAATTTAAAAGATGCAGGAATTGCCTCTGTAACTATTGAAAGAAAAAAAGAACGTACTGAAGTAAATATCTATACTGCAAAACCTGGTGTTATTATTGGACGTGGTGGAGAAGATATTGAAAAACTACGTACTAAATTAAAAAAAGTTTCAGGTTCAGATGTTTATGTTTCAATTATTGAAATAAAGAATCCAGACCTAAACGCACAATTAGTAGCAAAAAATATTGCTGCACAAATTGAAAATCGTGCTCCATTTAGAAGCGCGCAAAAAAGAGCTATTAGAAATACCATGAAAGCTGGAGCAAAAGGAATTAAAACTGCTGTTTCAGGAAGACTTGGTGGAGCAGAAATGGCTCGTACAGAAGGATATACTGAAGGAACTGTACCTTTACACACAATCCGTGCAGATATTGATTATGCAACTGCAGAAGCAAACACTACTTACGGAAAAATTGGAGTAAAAGTATGGATCTACAAAGGTGAAATTCTACCTTCTAAAAAACAAGTGAAGGGAAGTGATGAGCATGTTAATGCCAAAAAGAACTAAATATAGAAAACCTCATCGCTTAACTTATGATGGACATGCAAGAGGAAATACTGAATTACATTTTGGTGAATATGGTTTAATGGCTAAAGAAGGAAACTATATTACAGCTCGTCAAATCGAAGCGGCTCGTATTGCTATGACACGTTACATGAAACGTGGTGGAAAAGTATATATCAATATTTTCCCACATTTAGCTAGAACGAAGAAACCTTTAGAAACTCGTCAAGGAAAAGGTAAAGGTTCAGTAGAAGAATGGGTAGCTGTAGTAAAAGAAGGAAAGATTATGTTTGAAATTTCAGGTGTTAATGAAACAATCGCAAGAGAAGCATTAAGACTTGCATCACATAAACTTCCAGTAAAATGTAAATTCGTGAAAAAAGAAGACATGAATGGTGGTGATTCTCTTGACTGCTAGTGAAATTAGAAAGTTATCGAGAGAAGAAATCGAGAAAAAAATTAGAGATTCAAAAAGTGAATTATTAGATTTAAGAATGAAATCAGCTACAGGAACTTTAGAAAATCCATCAAAAATTGATGTAATCAAAAAAGACGTAGCTCGTATGATGACAGTTTTAAACGAAATGAAAAGAGAAGTTGAGGGAGGGAACAAATAATGGAATCAAAAAGATCAGAATTAATTGGTAAAGTTGTTAGTGCCAAAAATGATAAAACCATTACCGTTTTAGTTGAAACCCACAAAAAACATCCCCTATACGGAAAAAGAGTAAAATATTCTAAAAAATATACTGCTCATGATGAAAAAAATGTTGCAAAACAAGGAGATACAGTAAAAATTAGAAGTACAAGACCATTATCAAAAACCAAAAGATATGAGCTTGTAGAAGTTCTAATTGAAGCTGTTATTCTATAGGAGGTAATCTTATGGTAATGCAAGAATCAAGACTTAAAGTTGCTGATAATACAGGAGCTAGAGAAGTTTTAGTAATTAGATGTTTAGGTGGAAGTTATAGAAAAACTGCAAATATTGGCGACATCGTAGTATGTACTGTCAAAAAAGCAATCCCAAATAGTAACATGAAAAAGGGTAAAGTTGTAAAAGCAGTTATCGTTAGAAGTGTAGAAGGCGTTAGAAGAAAAGATGGAAGTTATATCAAATTTGATGACAATGCATGTGTATTAATCAAAGATGATAAAACTCCAATAGGAACAAGAGTACTAGGACCTGTTGCAAGAGAATTACGTGAAAAAGAATTCATGAAAATTGTCTCTTTAGCATCAGAAGTTCTATAGGAGGTAACTTATGAAGATTAAAGTTGGAGATAATGTTAAAATCTTAGCTGGAAAAGATAGAGGAAAAACTGGAATGGTTACCAAAACCTTAAAAAAGCAAGATCGTGTTATTGTTGATGGAATCAATGTTGTCAAAAAACATATGAAACCAAACCAAATGAATCAAAATGGTGGAATCATTGAAATGAACGCACCAATCCATGTATCTAACGTAAAGAAAATTGAAGAAACTTCTAAAGCAAAAACTAAGAAAGAAAAGAAAGATTAGTTAGTGGGTGAAAAAATATGAGTAATTTAAAAACATTATATAAAGAAACAATCGTTAAAGATTTAATGAAAGAGTTCAACTATAAAAGTGTAATGCAAGTCCCAAAACTAGAGAAAATTGTCATTAATATGGGTATTGGTGAAGGAGCTAGAGACGAAAAATTTATTGAAGCAGCGCTTTCTGACTTAGAAACAATTACAGGTCAAAAAGCTGTTGTTACCAAAGCTCGTAAATCAATTGCTGGATTTAAATTAAGAGAAGGACAAACAATTGGTGTAAAAGTTACCCTTCGTGATGAAAAGATGTATTACTTCATGGAAAAATTAATCAAAGTTGCACTTCCACGTGTAAGAGATTTCCGTGGTATTTCAAAAAGTTCATTTGATGGACATGGAAACTACACACTAGGAATCAAAGAGCAATTAATTTTCCCAGAAATCGAATACGATAACGTATTAAAAATTAGAGGAATGGACATTGTATTTGTTACAACTGCAAATACCAATGCAGAGGCAGAAAGCTTATTAAAAGCATTCAAAATGCCTTTTAGAAATTAGGAGGACAAAAACTATGGCAAGAACAAGTTTAAAAGTAAAACAACAAAGAGCACCAAAATTTAAATCACGCGCTTATACTCGCTGTGAAAGATGCGGAAGACCCCATGGTGTCCTTCGTAAATATAAATTATGCCGTATTTGCTTCAGAGAATTAGCAAATAAAGGACAAATCCCAGGCATGAAAAAAGCTAGTTGGTAGGAAAGGAGGAATTTGATATTATGGTAGCAGATAAAATTGCCGATATGCTTACAAGAATTCGTAATGCAAATCAATTAAAATATGATACAGTTGAAGTTATTGGAACAAAGATGACTTTGGGAATTGCTGAAATTCTAAAAAAAGAAGGATATATTAGCGAATATTCATATGAAAAAAGTCCTAAAGGAGATAAGCTTACATTAACTTTAAAATATGGAGAAAAGAAGGAACGTGTTATTACTGGTTTAAAAAGAATTAGTAAATCAGGATTACGTGTTTATGCATCATGTGATGAAATTCCTCGTGTTTTAAATGGACTAGGAATTGCAATCATCTCTACTTCAAAAGGTTTAATGACTGATAAAGAAGCGAGAGCACAAAAGTTAGGAGGCGAAGTACTTGCCTACATTTGGTAAGGAAAATCTATGAGTAGAATCGGTAGAAGAAAACTTACTATTCCTACAGGTGTTACAGTTGAAATGAATGGAGACACAGCAACTGTAAAAGGACCAAAGGGAACTCTTGACTTAAAAATTGATCCACTTGTAAAAGTTGTGATTGAAGATAATACTCTTACTACAGATGTAGTAAAAGACATTAAAAGAGCAAATGTTGTAGTTGGAACAATGAATGCTTTACTAAAAAATATGATTGTTGGAGTAAGTGAAGGATATACAAAAAATCTTGAAATCATCGGAGTTGGATATCGTTTCAATGTTCAGGGAAATAAAATATCTATCAATGCTGGTTTCTCACATCCAATGGAAAGAACCTGTCCTGAAGGAATTTCTGTTACATTAGTTAATGCAAATGAAATTTCATTAACAGGAATAGATAAACAAAAAGTATCTGAATTTGCGGCTAAAATTCGCGAAATAAGAAGTCCAGAGCCTTATAAAGGAAAAGGAATTCGCTATAAAGGTGAACATATTAGACGTAAAGAAGGAAAGAAAGCTGCAAAGTAGGAGGGTAAATATGATAAAGAAAGAATCAAGTAACGATTTAAGACTTAGACGTCATGCTCGTATTAGAAAGTCTATTTCTGGTACAAGTGAAATGCCTAGACTTAATGTTTTTCGTTCAAACAAAGAAATCTATGTTCAAGTAATTGATGATGAGATTGGCAAAACTTTAGCAAGTTCTTCAAGTGTTGCCCTTAAACTTAAAAATGGTGGCAACCAAGAAGGTGCAAAATTAGTCGGCAAAGACATTGCTGAAAAATGTAAAAAATTGAAAATCACAAAAGTCGTTTTCGATAGAGGTGGATACCTATATCATGGACGTGTAGAAGCACTAGCAAACGCTGCACGTGAAAACGGACTAGAGTTTTAAGGAGGAAAGTTATGCCAAAACAATATACAGATGCAAAAAAGAAGTTACTAGAAGAAAAAGTTATTTCTGTAAGCCGTGTTACCAAAGTAACCAAAGGTGGAAGACATTTTCGTTTCTCAGCAACTGTTGTCGTAGGAAATCGTCGTGGATTAGTTGGGCTTGGTAATGGTAAAGCAAATGAAGTACAAGAAGCAATCGCTAAAGCAACACAAGCAGCAAACAAAAATGTTGTACGTGTATCATTAATTGACAATCGTACGATTCCTCATGAAGCAACTGGTAAAGTTGGTCGCGCAGTAGTACTTGTAAAACCTGCCAAAGCAGGTACTGGAGTAATTGCTGGTGGAGCTGCTCGTGCTGTATTAGAACTTGCTGGAGTAAAAGATATCGTATCAAAATCTCTTGGATCTAATACACAAGTTAATGTTGCAAAAGCTACATTAGAAGCATTAAAATCTGTCAGAACACCTGCTAAAATTGCTGCTTTACGTGGCTTGAAAGTAGAGGAGTTATAATTATGAAATTAGAAAGTTTACCAAAGACAAAAGAACAAAAAAGAAAGAAAATTGTTGGTCGTGGACCTGGATCTGGAATGGGTAAGACATCTACTCGCGGAGAAAAAGGTCAAAAAGCTAGAAGTGGTGCAAGTATTAGTGCATGGTTCCAAGGTGGACAATCTCCTCTATATAGAAGAATTCCAAAAAGAGGATTTAATAACAAACGCTTTGAAACAAAATATGCAACCATCAATTTAAGTGATTTGAATAATTTCTTTAACGATGGAGATGTAGTAACTCCTGAAATTTTAAAAGAAAGAGGAATTATTAAAAAAGAACTAAGTGGAATTAAAGTCTTAGCACAAGGAGAATTAGAGAAAAAACTAACAGTAAAAGCACAAAGATTCTCTAGTACAGCTGTTACTAAAATTGAAGCTGCTGGTGGTAAAACTGAGGTGATCTAAGTATGATTAAGGGGATCAAAAAACTTTTCACCAAAGAAAATAAAGATTTAAGAAAGCGGATCTATTTCACACTATTTGCTCTTGGAATATTTTGCTTAGGAACAAGTGTAACAATTTCTTGGGCAGTTCCTTGGGTAGATACTATGTATCAAGAACTAGGTTTTCTAGAAATCTTTAACTTAATGAGTGGAGGAGGATTAAGAAGTTTTTCTATATTCGCTCTTGGTGTAAGCCCTTACATAACGGCCTCTATTATTACACAGCTTTTACAAATGGATATTATTCCATATTTCAAAGAATTAAAAGATCAAGGATATGTTGGTCGTCAAAAAATTAATCGTATTACAAGATATTTAGGAATTATCTTAGCATTTATTCAAGGATATGCGATTACTGTATTCTATTTAAATGTATCAGATGCTGCAACAATTATGAAGATCTCTCTTGTAATGACTGCAGGAACAGCATTCCTATTATGGCTTGGAGATCAGATGACAAACAAAGGAATAGGAAATGGACAAAGCTTACTAATAATGGCTGGAATCTTATTAAGTTTACCTGGAATTTTTACTGGAGCTTATACAGCTTTCATTAATGGCGCTTTTGCCTTACCTTTAGGAATTAGCTTATTTATCCTATTCATTTTAGTATATATCCTAGTTATTGTTGGAATAATCT
>CAJUGF010000003.1:57475-62062 GCA_910585915.1 uncultured Bacilli bacterium
ATCTGGATAACTTTAGCAGAGAGAAGAATTCCTATCCAATACTCAAATCGTACATCAAGTGCTTATGGAGCTGCTCAAAGTTATTTACCAATTAAAATCAATTCAGCTGGAGTAATACCTGTAATATTCGCATCTATGTTTTTAACCATTCCATCTGTAATTGCATCATTGATTCAAAATGAAAATGTTATAAACTTTATTAATAAATATATTTTATATACAACACCAACTGGTTTTGCTTTATATATTTTATTAATCTTCTTCTTTGGATATTTTTACACCTTCATGGTTATGAACCCAGAAGATATGAGTAAAGATTTAAATCAAAGAGGAGCCTACATTCCAGGAGTAAGACCAGGAACTGAAACTTCAAAGTATATCAGTAAATCCATTGGACGCCTTACTGCTGTAGGATCTCTATTTCTTTGTATCCTTGCAGGAATGCCAGTTTTAATGTCTATGTTCACTAATTTACCAAGTTCTGTATCTATAGGAGGAACAGGTGTATTAATTGTAGTTGGGGTAGCAATCGAAACTTATAAACAAATCGAAAGTGGTTTGGTCAGCAGAAGCTATCAAAAGAGAAGGGCAAAAAGGTAATGAAGAGTGTAATCTTCATTGCTCCCCCTGCTGCTGGCAAGGGAACTTTTAGTAGCTATCTAGAAGAAAATTACAGTTATGAACACATTTCAACTGGGGATTTATTTAGAGAAAAAATAAAAATGCAAGATGAAGAGGGAAAAGCGTTAGAACACATTTTGAAATCAGGACAACTAGTAGATGACAATCGACTATTCAAATTATTAAATAATAAGTTAGAAACAATTAAAAATAGTGCAAATTTCGTTTTAGATGGTGTACCCAGAACCTTGCAACAAGCATATAATCTTGATATAATACTACGAGATTTAGGTTTTTCAGAGTATGTTGTAATTTATATTCGAGTAGCAGAAGATATTCTAAGAAAAAGAATGACTGGTAGAAGGACATGCCAGAATTGTCAAAGTACATACAATATCTATTTTGAAAAGTTTAAACCTCACAAGGAATCAACTTGTGATAAATGCAAAAGTCCTCTTGATTCAAGAGAAGATGATCAAGAAAAAGCTTTTAAGATTCGATATGAAATTTTTGAAACAAATAGTGAACCAATTTTAAACTATTACAAAAATCAAAATCGTTTATATGAAATTGATAATACAAACGAAGACCATAGTGAATCATTAAAAGAGCTAGAAAGAATTGTGGGTGCTCTTATTGATTAATATAAAAAGTGAAAGAGAAATCGAACTTATGAAGCGTGCTGGTCATTTAAATTACTTAACACATGAAGAAGTAAAAAAACATTTGTGTCCAGGAATTACAACTGAGAAAATCGATAAGATTGCATATGACTATATTACAAAAAATGGTGGGGTTCCCTCTTGTTTAGGATACGATGGTTTTCCAAAAAGTATATGTATTTCTATTAATGATGAAGTAGTACATGGAATACCTAAAAATCGCAAGCTAAAAGATGGTGATATTGTATCCATTGATTTTACCGTTAGATTAAATGGTTATGAATCAGACGCAGCAAGAACATACATTATAGGTAATGCTACAAAAGAAATAAAAGACTTAGTAAAGAATACTGAAGCAGCGTTATATGAAGGAATTAAAGAAGTAAAACCAGGTGCAAGAATTGGTGATATTAGTAACGCAATTGAAACTTATGCCCATGCTCATGGTTTATCTGTAGTCGAAGAATTAGTAGGACATGGAATCGGTACTGATATGCATGAATCTCCAGACATTCCAAATTTTGGAAAAAAAGGAACAGGGCTAGTCTTAAAGGAAGGAATGGTTTTAGCAATAGAACCAATGCTAAACCTTGGCAGTAAAGAAGTTTGCATGTTAGATGACGATTGGACGATCGTAACACAAGATGAAAGTCCATCTGCTCATTTTGAACATACCGTCGCAGTAACAAAAGACGGATATAGAATATTGACAGGAGAATAAAAAATGGCGAAAAAAAATAATGTGAAAAAAGATATTCGTAATAGAGAAGCAAAAAAAGTATCTTCAGGAGCAAGAGAAGATAAAATTGAAGTGGAAGGAAAAGTAGTAGATGTTATGAAAGGCGGAGACTACTTAGTAGAACTTCCAAATGGTCATACTGTAGAAGCCTACGTTTCTGGTAAAATGCGCGTTAATATGATTCGTATCTTACCAGGTGATACAGTAACAATCGAACTTTCGCCTTATGACCTAACACGTGGGCGTATAACATGGAATAAAAGATAATGGAGGTAAATTATGAAAAAGAGACCATCAGTAAAACCAATTTGTAAAAAATGTAAAACAATTAGAAGAAAAGGAAAAGTAATGGTTATTTGTGAAAACCCAAAACACAAACAAACCCAAGGTAAATAGGAGGATTTTATGGCAAGAATTAAAAATATTGAATTACCAAATGAAAAACATACTTGTATCGGCTTAACAGCAATTTATGGAATTGGAAGAAGCCTAGCCAATACCATTTGTGATGATGCGAAAGTTGATCGTACAAAAAAAATCAAAGATTTAACAGATGAAGAAATTGCTGCACTAAGAAAAGAGATTGATAAATACGAAGTAGAAGGAGATCTACGTCGTGAAACTCAAATGAGTATTAAAAATAAAATGGAAATCAACTGCTATCAAGGAGTAAGACACAAAAAAGGCCTTCCTGTTAGAGGACAAAGAACTAGTAGAAATGCCCGTACCAGAAAAGGTAAAGGTAAAGTAGTTGCAAATAAGAAAAAAGTAGGTAAATAGGAGGTTAGATTATGGCATATAATAGAAGAAAAAGAAAAGTTAAGAAGAATATTCCAGAAGCAGTTGCACACATTCATTCAACATACAACAATACAATTGTTACAATTTCAGACAAAGAAGGAAATGTAATTAGTTGGGCATCTGCTGGAACTATTGGTTACAAAGGATCAAAAAAGAAAACTCCATATGCTGCAGGAATGAGTGCAGAAGCTGCTGCTAAAGCTGCTGTCGACTGTGGAGTAAAAAAAGTTGAAGTATTCGTAAAAGGATTAGGAAACGGACGTGAAAACGCTATTCGTTCTCTAACTGCTGCTGGACTAGAAGTAACAAGTATTAATGATGAAACACCTATTCCACATAATGGATGTCGTCCACCAAAAAGACCAAGAAATTAATGAGGAAGGGGATTTGTTAAATGATTAAATTTGAAAAACCAGAATATAAAATTACAGAATACCAAGAAAGTAATAACTATGGAAAATTTGAATTAGAACCATTAGAAAGAGGATTTGGTACTACTATCGGTAATGCATTACGTCGTGTAATGCTATCAAGTCTTCCAGGTTCTGCAATTACTAGCGTAAAAATTGATGGCGTATTACATGAATTCCAAAAAATTGATGGTGTATATGAAGACGTTACAATGATTATTTTAAATCTTAAAAATGTAGTCATTAAAAATCATTCAGAAGAGCCAAAAGTAATTCGCATTTCAGCATCCACACCAGGAGAAGTAAAAGCTGGAGATATTGAACATGATCCAGATATTGAAATTATGAATCCAGACTTAGTAATTTGTACACTTGTTGAAGGTGGAAAAATCGACATGGAAATGACTGTCAATAATGGTAGTGGATATGTTGATTCAAAAGAAAATCAAAAACTTATGGGAGAAAAGAAAGTCGGAGTTATCGCAATCGATTCTCTATATGCTCCAATTGATAGAGTAAACTATGAAGTTGAAAATGCTCGTGTTGGGCACAATGAAAACTATGATAAATTAATTATGGAGATTTCAACAAATGGATCAATTACGCCAGAAGAAGCTATGGCATTATCTGCTAAAATCTTAATTGAACATTTTAACATTGTAGCTGATTTAAATTCAATTAGTGATGTTTCTGGATTAATGGCAGAAAAGAAAGTTGATACCATCACTAAAACATTAGAAACTCCAATTGAAGAAATAGAATTCTCAGTAAGAGCTTATAACTGTTTGAAAAGAGCTGGTATCCATACCGTTCAAGATCTAATCTCAAGAAGAGAAGTTGAAGTAACAAAAATTCGCAACTTAGGTAAAAAATCATTAAAAGAAGTTTTAGATAAAGTTGCAGAAATGGGACTTAAGTTCCGCGACTAAGGAGGTAAGAATATGTACAGAAAATTAAATAGAGAAACTCGTCAAAGAAGAAGTATCTTAGCAGGACTAACAAAAACAGTAATTTTAAATGGTTCTGTAGTAACAACAGAAGCAAGAGCAAAAGAAGTTCGTAAATTTGTTGATAAACTAATTACCTACGGAAAAAAAGGAACTTTAGTTTCAAGAAGAAAAGCACTTGCATTTGTTCACAATGACAAAGCAGTTGTTGACAAAGTTTTTAATGAATTAGCGAAAAAATATGAAACCAGAAATGGTGGATACACTCGAATCATTAAAATTAAGGAAAGAATCGGCGACGACGCTTTACAAGTAAAATTAGAATTAGTTTAAAGATATTCAAAAGAATATCTTTCAGATTGTTGACAAAGTGATATATTGAAAAAGAGTATATCGCTTTTTGTTTG
>CAJUGF010000004.1 GCA_910585915.1 uncultured Bacilli bacterium
AATGCAAGATTGGATTAATGCAACTGATGATTTATTAAAATTTAGAAGAAAAAGTGTTTTAAAACATTCAGGAAATATAAGTCATAAAGAAGCAGTAGAAAAAGCTGAAAGTGAATATGAAAAATATAGAATAATTCAAGATCAAAAGTATATTTCATCTATGGATGAGTTTTATAATAAGTATTTAAATGAGTGTAAGAAGGATAATAATGAATAAGTATAATTTAGAAGAATTAAAAGAAAAATTAGAAAGATGTAAGAACATTCCTATTAAAGAAATCAATCCTGATGATGTAGATAATATAGAAGATATAAAAATAAGTAGAAAGAAATGTAGAGAAGAAAGAATATTGGATTTTATTGCTACTACAAAGAATCCATATGCTTTTAAAGTAAATGGAACATTAGTAAAAATAAGCTTTTCGAATAATAATAGGAGTGCCAAAGATTGCATTAATAGAGTTATAAAAAGTCTATATAAGTAGGTGAAAATCATGACAAATAATCAAAATATGATGATTCTAAATGGTAATGATATCGGAATAAGTAAAATAGAACTAAGCAAAGGAGAATTATATATTGTAGATGAAATGGGTAAATATAGTTTATGTGTACATATATATAATTGGAAAGAGATTAATAGTGCAGAAATAGGGAAAAGACAAAATATTGAATTCAATGAATATTGTTTAGGTGAAAACAATGAATCTGCTTTGATTTTGCCAACTGATGTTTATATTGAAAAAACTACAAAAGATTCTATAATTTTTTATTTTAAATTTGATGATTTTTCAGATGCATGTTATATGAATAAAAGAAATTGTTTTGATATTGAATTGAATTCTGTTGAAGTTAAAGTTAATATAAACTATAAAGATGTTCAAGAAAATTCAATTGTATATAGATTTTAATTGATGTAGTAATATATTTAGAAAGAAGTGATAATAATGGACAATCGACAAAATTCGACAATCAACTGGTACCCAGGTCACATGGCTAAAACCAGAAGATTAATAGGTGAAAAATATGATTTAATAGATATTGTATATGAAGTGATTGATGCAAGAATACCAATTTCATCAAAAATAAAAGATGTTTATAATATAATTGGGAAGAAACCAAAGATTATCATAATGACTAAAAAGGATTTATGTGACATCCATGCGACCAATTATTGGGTAAAATACTATGAAAATTTAGGAAATAATGTCATTTTGGTAGATTTAAATTCTCCAGATGATTACAAAAAAATAATTGACTTGACACACGAATTAATGAAAGAAAAGCAAGAAACTCGCATGAAAAAAGGTATGAAAGAAAAAGAAATTAAAGCCTTAGTAATTGGAATACCAAATGTTGGAAAAAGTACATTAATTAATCGTATGTGTGGAAGAAAAGTTGCCAATGTAGGTAATAATCCAGGAGTTACTCAAAATCTTTCATGGCTAAGAACAAGAAGCGATATTTTGCTACTAGATACACCAGGGATTTTATGGCCTAAACTAGACAATCAGGAAATTGCTTTAAATTTAGCTTCATTCTCAGCCATTAAACAAGAAATATTGCCAATCGATGAAGTAGCAGTTCATATCGTCGAAAAATTGTTTCGCTTATATCCCAAAATTTTAAAGGAACGATACAATGTTTCAAATATTGAAGATATAGAAGATGTATATGAAACGATTGGGAAAAAAATCGGAGCCATAAAAAATGGAGAGCCTGATTATGAAAGAATTAGCTTTAGAATCGTAAATGATTTAAAACAAGAACATATTAAAGGAGTAACATTTGATCGGTGAAAACGGAAGAAAAAATAGATTTACGAAGTTTTGAAAAAAGACTTTGGACAGAAGGTTATAAATATATTGCAGGGACAGATGAAGCAGGTCGTGGACCATTGGCAGGACCAGTCGTTGCGGGTGCAGTAATTCTTCCTATAAATTATGATCTAGAAGGATTAACAGATTCCAAAAAACTAAGTGAAAAAAAACGTGAAAAATTTTATGAAATATTAAAAAAAGATGCTGTAGCTATTGGAGTAGGAATTGTTGATGCCAAAACAATTGATGAAATAAATATTTATGAGGCTAGTCGGTTAGCTATGACAAAAGCATTAGAAAATTTAGATATAAATCCTGATTATATTCTATCAGATGCCATGCCTCTTCACTTAGCAGTTCCGAGTGAATCGATTATTCATGGAGATGCCTTATCAATAAGTATCGCAGCAGGAAGCGTCATAGCCAAAGTGACAAGAGATCATATCATGCAAGAAATGGCTCAAAAATATCCGCAATACGAGTTCGAAAAACACAAAGGATATCCCACCAAAAGACACCTAGAATTATTAAAAAAATTTGGCCCAATGGAAGAATATAGATTTACATATAAACCAGTTCATGCTTTAATGAATAATGAGTTACCAAAAAAAGAGGAGGATTAATTTGAAAAAATTAGTAATAGTAGAATCACCACACAAGTGTAAACCAATTGGTGCCTATCTTGGTTCAGATTATAAAGTTGTATCAAGCAAAGGACATATTAGAGATTTAGCAACTTCAGGCAAATTTGGGTTAGGAGTAGACGTAGAAAATGATTTTGCTCCAAACTATATACCAATAAAAGGGAAAAAGAAAGATATAACTAATTTAAAAAAAGATGTAAAAGACTCAAGTTTTGTATATCTTGCAACTGACCCAGACCGTGAAGGAGAAGCTATCAGTTGGCATTTAAAAGAAGCACTAGATATTGAAGAAGATAAATATGAACGTGTAACATTTAATGAAATTACCAAAGATGTAGTTCAAAATGCTTTTAATTCTCCAAGGAAAATTGATGACAGTTTAGTAAAAAGTCAAGAAACAAGAAGAATTCTAGATCGTATTATAGGCTTTCGTTTAAGTAAACTTATGCAATCTAAAACAGGTGGAAAAAGTGCAGGTCGTGTACAAAGTGTTGCCTTAAAATTAATAGTTGATCGAGAAAGAGAAATAAATAGTTTCATTCCCGAAGAATATTGGACAATCGAAGCAAACTTTAATGAATTTATAGCTACACTAGAGAAATATCATGGTAAAAAAATAGAAATACATGGGGAAAAAGAAGCAAATGATATTGTAGAATCTTTAAGTAAATCGTTTAAATTAGAAAGTGTAGATACAAAAGACACTAAAAAATCAAGTAAACCAGCATTTATCACATCAACCTTACAACGAATGGCTGCTACTAGTATAAACTTTGCTCCATCCAAAACCATGCGAATAGCGCAGAAATTATATGAAGGTGTAGAATTGGAGAAAGAAACAGTAGGTTTAATAACCTACATGAGAACAGATTCAGAACGTTTATCTCCTACATTCATAGAAGAGACACATAATTTCATTAAGAAAAAATATGGTAGTGAATATATTGGAACGGTAAAAATTCCAAAAGGAAAGAAAAATACTCAAGATGCTCATGAAGCAATTCGACCTACAAGTATTGAAAGAACTCCAGAATCAATAAAGAGTTATTTATCAAACGAAGAATACAAATTATATAAATTAATTTATGATAGAGCATTAGCGAGTTTAATGGCAAGTGCAACATCCCAATCAACTACTGTCATATTAGAAAATAATGGCTATACCTTTAAAACGACTGGAAGTATTTTGAAGTTTGAAGGTTATTTAAAGATCTATTCACCATATGAAGAAACAAAAGATGTGATTTTACCAGATTTCGCAAATTATCAAAGTGGAGTAATTATTGCAGAAGAAATAAATAAACTACAGCACTTTACCAAACCACTACCAAGATTCTCAGAAAGCTCTTTAATTAAAGAATTGGAGAGTTTAGGAATTGGACGCCCAAGCACTTATGCTACAATTGTCCAAACAATTAAAGATCGTGGATATGTCACTTTAGAAGAAAAAAGATTTGTACCAACAGAAATAGGTATGGAAACAACAGATAAATTACAAGAATTCTTTAGTGGCATTGTTAATGTAAAATACACTGCTAACATGGAATCTGAACTGGATGAAATAGCAGAAGACAAACAAAATAACATTCAAGTATTACATAATTTTTATGATGAATTTGAACCGCTTGTTGAAAAAGCATTCAAAGACATGGAAAAGAAAGAAGCTGAAAAAACAGGAGAAAGTTGTCCTGAATTTGGTAGTGACTTAGTCATTCGCCAGGGTCGTTATGGCAAATTCACAGCATGTTCAAACTATCCAACATGTAAATACATTAAAAAAGAAGAGAAAGAACAAAAAGCGATAATTGATTGTCCAAAATGTGGCAAGAAAATTATTGAGAAAAAAACGAAACGAGGAAAAATATTTTATGGTTGTACTGGATATCCAGCCTGCGACTTTGCATCATGGTATAAACCTGTAGAAGAAAAGTGCCCAGAATGTGAAGGGGTGCTAGTTGAAAAAAAAGATTGTTTAGAATGTTTAAATTGTAATCATAAAATTGAAAAGTAGCAGATTGCTGCTTTTTTTGATCCTTGACGAATTAAGGTCTAATATGATACGATAATATCTATTTTTGAGAAAGGATGATGAACAATGGATGAACCAATAAATTACCTTTGTATAGAGTATAAGAATACACTAATAAATCAATATGGGAAGTGCTATCTATCATTTGATCAAGAAGGAAATTTAAAATATGAAAATATATCATTATACACTTTACAAGAAATTGAAGCATTTTTAAAAGTGCATTCAAAAAAAGAGATACTAAACCAATTGAAGAGAGATAATATATATTACTTCCTGAATGAAAATACAGAAGAAAAAGATTTAGAGATATCCATTCGTTATCATCAAAATGGAAAAGAGCGTTCTATAATTCCTTTAACCCAAGAATGCCTACGATTTAATATCGAAGAGTTTTTCCTAAATGACTTAAATGACTGGAATAAAAAAATAATTTATAATAAATTAGGAGGATATTTAACTAATCCTAAAATTGGCACAAAAACAAAAGAATGGATTAAAAAATTTAGACAAATGTCCTCAATAAAAATAAATCAAGAATTTAAAAATATTCCATATTTTGAGCAAAGGGAAATTAGAAAGACGATATTTTTTAACATCATTCGAGCACCAGAACTGTTAGAAAATAAGAAAGAAGAATTAATTTTAAAAAGAACAAGAAAAGATAATGCAGCTTAATTGCACATTATCTTTTTTAGTGTTAAAATAAACAATTATTAAAGGAAGTGTGAAAAATGTCTATAGAAGAAAAAAAACAAATTATTCGATCAATTATTGCCATGCAAACAAAAATGAAGAGAACCAATTCAATCAAAGAAAAAGACTATATGAAAAAAAAGGATGATCAACTTTATACAATTTTTATGAAAGTCAAAAATGATTATAAGCAATTTGGTTATGAGTATACATCAGAAATGATAATAAATGCAGTACTATACAAGAAAATACAAACCCGTTTGCAAGAACTAAAAAGAAATAAACAAGAAAAAGATCTTGTTATAGTAGAACTTCTAGAAGTGCCTCAAACAGCGATCTATGAATATGCTTCATCTCTCCCGTTACTGGATGAGTTTGCTTTAAAACAAATAGATTCAGAAACAAGAGAAATGATATTAGCAATAGTTTTATATTATCTACTATTAAATTGGGGGCAAAGACTGAAACAATATCCAGAAAATGAAGAAATAAAATTAAAAATAGAATCAATTGTAGCAAAAATAAATCAAGCATTTCCATTTAGAAAAGACTTTCAAAGATATCTTACTGAAAATCAAAACAGACATTATATAATTGCATGGGCTGAAAAAACAGAACAAGAACGTTTAGAAGAATTGGAAAGAATTCTTTATCCATATTTAACAATCAAGCCAGAAATTAAGAAGAAAAAACGTTTTATGAATTAGGAGATTTTTCTCCTTTTTTAAATTTTACAAATAAACATGTTTTTGCTAAACTTAAAGAAAAGGATAAAGTTATGGAAAAAGAAATAAAACAGTTTATAAACTATTTAACATATGAAAGAAATTATTCAGAAAATACAATCATAAATTATAATCAAGAACTAAAAAAATATCTAAACTACCTAAAAGAAAAAAAGATTAATTATCAAATAATAACTAAGGATGAAATTAGAAGCTACTTAAAATACCTTGACGATTTAAAATTTAAAAATTCTTCTATTTCTAGAAATGTTAGCGCCATAAGAACATTTTATAACTATTTAGTGCAAAAGGAAAAACTAACTAGTAACATTTGGAATAACATTAAAAATCCAAAAGTAAAAAGAAAGATTCCTAACTTTCTAACAACATTAGAATTAGAAGCTATTTTTGAAAACAGAGATTTAGAAACGCCATATGAAATAAGGAATCGTTTAATTTTAGAATTATTATTTGCCACTGGACTTCGTGTATCGGAATTAATAAACATTAAAATAAACGATATCACTCAAAGTGAAAGAAGCATTCGCACATTAGGAAAGGGTGCAAAAGAAAGAATAGTTTATTATGGAGAATATGCTGAAGAAATCTTAGAAGTATATCTAAACACGTCACGAAAAGAATTATTAGAACAAAGAAAAAGCGAGTATCTACTGGTTGGTAAAAATAGTATTCAACTCACTAGAAATCGAATCGGTGAAATTCTAGAAGAGGAAGTAAAAAAGATCGGTTTAAAGCACCATATTTCCCCCCATACACTAAGACATACCTTTGCTACTTCACTCTTAAACAGTGGTGCAGATATCAGAAGTGTTCAAGAATTATTGGGGCATGAAAATTTAAGCACAACACAAATATATACACACATCACAAACGAACAATTAAGAAAAAGTTATCGAGATAATATGCCACGAAAATAAAATATGTGATATAATAGAAAATAAGAATAGGGAAAGAATAAAAGAGGTGGATGAATTGAAATACATATATACTTTTTTTGAAGGCAATAAAGAAATGAAAAATCTCTTGGGAGGAAAAGGTGCAAACTTAGCAGAAATGACAAAACTAGGATTACCTGTTCCAAAAGGATTTACGATAACCACTGAAGCTTGTAAAAGCTATTATAAAAACAACGGGAAAATTTTATCAGAAATTGTTAGTGAAATTCATAGTAATATTAAAAATCTCGAAAGAACAACAGGAAAAACATTTGGTGGTGGGCAAAAACCGTTATTAGTAAGCATTCGTTCTGGGGCACCATTGAGCATGCCAGGAATGATGGATACTATATTAAATCTTGGAATGAATGACGAAGTTGCCAATCAAATGATTCAATTGACAGAAAATCCACGCTTTGTATATGATTCGTATCGTCGATTTATTATGATGTATGCGGACGTAGTAAAAGGATATCCCAAAGAACAATTTGAAAAACGGTTAGAGGATTACAAAAGAGCAAAAAAGGTAACTAGAGATCTTGACTTAGATACTGCAGATTTAAAAAATTTAACAGAAGACTATAAAAGAATATATGAATCATTTCAAGGTAAAAAGTTTCCAGAAGATCCAAATCGTCAAATTCTAGAAGCAGTATCAGCTGTTTTTAGAAGTTGGAATAACGAAAGAGCAAAGTATTATCGAAAACTAAATCAAATTTCTGATGATCTTGGCACAGCAGTAAACGTGCAAGAAATGGTTTTTGGAAACATTGGAAGTACATCAGGCTCTGGTGTAGCATTTACTAGAAATCCATCAACTGGGGAAAATATTCTTTATGGAGAATACTTAATGAATGCCCAAGGGGAGGATGTAGTAGCAGGCATACGAACTCCATCACATATGGATGAATTAAAAATGCAAATGCCTAATATTTATCAAGAGTTTGTTCATTATGCAGAGATTTTAGAAAATCATTATCATGATATGCAAGACATGGAATTTACGATCGAAAATGGAAGACTTTTCATGCTTCAAACGAGATCCGGAAAAAGAACTGCAGCAGCAGCTCTAAGAATAGTGGTAGAAATGGTATCATCAAACCAAATTACAAAAGAAGAAGCCTTAATGAGAATTGAACCAAAACAACTAGAAAACATTTTACATAAAACATTTGATGAAAATACTCTTGAAAACATTCAACCGCTAGCTAAGGGACTTGCAGCAAGTCCTGGAGCAGCAGTTGGGAATATATGTTTTTCTTCAAAAGAAGTAAAAGTAAAAAAAGAACAAGGAATCAAAACGATATTAGTAAGAACAGAGACAAGCCCTGAAGACATTGAGGGAATGAATCTTGCAGAAGGAATATTAACCATTCGTGGTGGTATGACTTCTCATGCAGCAGTAGTAGCAAGAGGAATGGGCGTTTGCTGTGTAAGTGGTTGCGAAGAATTGTGGATCGATGAAACAAAAAAAGAACTATGTTTGAAAGATGGCAGTACCTTAAATGAAAATGATATCATTTCACTTGATGGTGCTACTGGATCTGTTTATAGAGGAGCAATACCATTAAAGGATACAAATGAGAATGAATATTTAAAAACGTTCTTATCTTGGGCAGATGATGTGAATTCAATCAAAGTAAGGGCAAATGCTGATACAGAAAAAGATGCCATAGTGGCCAAAAAAATGGGTGCTACGGGAATTGGGCTATGTCGTACAGAACATATGTTTTTTCATGAAGATCGTATTTTCTCTTTCCGCAAAATGATATTAGCAGATTCTCAAAATGAGCGAGTAAAAGCCTTAAATGAAATTTTGCCATACCAGCGAATTGATTTCTATAAATTATTTAAAACGATGACTCCAAATCCTGTTGTAATTCGCTACTTGGATCCACCTCTTCATGAGTTTCTTCCAAAAACAAAAGAAGAAATAACAACATTAGCAAACTCTTTAAATGTGACACCAGAACAAATAAATGAACGAATTAATAACTTAAAAGAGTTCAATCCTATGATGGGACATCGTGGTTGTCGATTAATGATCACATATCCTGAGATTGCGATAATGCAAACAAAAGCCATTATGGAAGCCGTAATAATATTAATGCAAGACAAAAAAACAATCGCCCCTGAAATCATGGTGCCATTAACAACTAATCAAAAAGAATTTGAATACGTAAAAAAAATAATTGATGATACAGCAAGAAAAGTAATGCAAGACAATGGAGTGACAATTGCATACAAAGTGGGAACCATGATTGAAACTCCAAGAGCATGTGTAGTAGCAGATAAAATTGCAGAGAGTGCTGAATTCTTTAGTTTTGGAACTAATGATTTAACACAGTTAACTTTTGGCTTTAGTAGAGATGATGCCAACAAATTCTTACCTAAATATTACCAGAACAATGTCTTAGAAAATGATCCATTTGTTAAAATAGATCAAGAAGGAATTGGGTCATTAATGAAAGTTGCAATTGATATTGCTAAAAAACAAAGACCAAACATTTCACTCGGTGTATGCGGAGAACACGCAGCAGATGCCGATAGTGTAGAATTTTGCTATCAAATTGGGTTAGATTATGTATCTTGCAGCCCTTATCGTATTCCAGTTGCAAAACTGGCTGCAGCACAAGCAAAATTAAAAAATAAATAGTTTAATCAAAAGTAAAAATAGTATATAATATATCAAAAAAATAAGAAAGGAATCAATCAGTGGCAAGATGATTGATTAAAGGTGAAAAATATGATTGCATTATGTATTGGACATGCAACCTATGACATAAGTGTTCCACTAGATACCTATCCTATAGAAAATGAAAAATACCATTTAAAAGAAAAATTAGAAAGTGCGGGAGGGTCTGCTTTAAATGCAGCTTATGTTTTTGGAAAATGGAATATAGAAACATATTTTTCTGGAGTAGTAGGTTATGATGATTTTGGAACGTTCATCAAAAAAGAAGCTGAAAAATCAGGCATCCGCACTTCTTTTTTTGAAACAAGTTTTGATAAAAAAACTTCAACCTCATTCATTTTAATTAACAATACGAATCATACTAGAACAATATTTAATATAGAACCAGAAGAATTTCATCTAAAAAAATATGAGTATGATATAAATCCAGATGTAATTGTCATGGATGGATATGAATATGCTGCAAGTAAAGCAGCAATGAATAAATACCGTGATGCCATAACAATAATTAACGCATCAACTCCTGATAAGGAACTAATGACTTTAGCAAGAGAAGCAAAATATATCGTCTGTAGTATAGAATTTGTTGAGGCTGTGGCTGGCATGAAAGTAGATTTTAATAATCCTGTATCTTTACTAAGCATTTATAAAAGAGTGAAAGAAAAATATTTAAACAATGAAATTATAATTACATTAGGAGCCCAAGGAGCCTTATATTGTGTAAATAATGAAGTAAAAGTAATGCCTACAATCACAGTAGGAGAAATAGATCGAACAGGAGCTGGAGATATTTTTCGTGGAGCTTTTGCCTATGCACTAGGAAAAAATTATGATTTAGAAAAGGCGGTACGTGTAGCGAATATTGCAGCAGGAATATCAACAACAAAAATAGGTGGTAGTGCTTCAATTCCTATGCTTAGTGAAGTAATCAGCTATTACGAAAATAAATTTGGACCAATTGAGCCGCAAGAGTCCCCACAAATACCACAAAATGAACCAGTTATGAATAATACTGGAGTCCAACAAATGCAAAATATGGTTCCGCAACAACCACAAAGTCCAGTAAATTCAGTAAATCCAACGAATCCCACAAATCCAGCATGATGTTAAAAAGTTACCCTAGCATTGATGTCCATGGAGAAACAAGAGATACAGTGATCTACCTCATCAACCAATTTTTAAAAGATAATGTCATTATGAACAAAAGAAATGTAGTAATCATACATGGGAAGGGAGAAGGAATTTTACGAAAAGCAGTTCATGAAATCTTAAAAAAATCCCCTTTAGTAGAAGAATTTCACCTTGATGGAATGAACCTTGGGGCCACAGAAGTAATATTAAAAATAAAGTCTAAATTTGACGAATCATTATAAAGGTGTTATAATAAAAAAGCAATAGGGAAAAGTATATATAGACATAAATTTGACATTTTGTTTCTTTTGTGCTATAATTAGCATATCAAAGAAATTTGAGGGGGTTTAAAAATGAAAGGTTATGTTTTAGATTATATTGATGAAAATGAATTTCGTAAATTAGAAAGAGCTTTAAAGAAATATAATATGCTCGCATTCAAAAAATTAAATTTTGAATACTATCCAGCTCTTAGAAATGGAAATTTTGTAGGAGAATTAATATCACAAAATAAAAAAGCTGGAACAGAAACATATGAGCTAAAATTGCCAAGTGACAAAATGTTTGCTCAAGTACATGGAGAAGTAAAACTAATTTATACAGTATACAAAAAAGATGAAACTATTATGCTTGATAAAATTACTCCAACAGACATTTTATTAGAAGGTCATAAATCTGAATTAACTACTTATAAAGGAATTATGATTTCTAAAGCGAATGCTTCTAAGGACATTTTTAAAATAGATTTATTAAATATGCTACAAGATAAGTAATTTCTTATCTTTTTTTGTTGCATACAACCAAACTTTGTGCTAAACTTAAGAAGTAGCGGACCTTTAGCTCAGTTGGTTAGAGCAACCGGCTCATAACCGGTCGGTCGTAGGTTCGAGTCCTACAAGGTCCACCATTTATTTTTAAATGCAGGCGTGGCGAAATTGGTAGACGCACTAGACTTAGGATCTAGCGGAGTGATCCATGGGGGTTCAAGTCCCTTCGCCTGCACCAAATTGTATTATACAAATCCTTTATTTATCGGGGTTTGTTTTATTTTTGTTTGTTGTAGAACTTCTAAAAATACAATCTACAACTAACACACAACTAACAAAAATTTTCTCCTTTCTAATATAATAAATTAATAGCTTCAACCAAATATTTAGCTTGCCTATGTGTATAAACTTTTTGAGTAATATCTGTGATAGCATGACCCATGATAAGTTTAATTGTTAAATCATCAATCAAACTATTTGGGTGTGTAATTTTATAATCATCTAATCGAGTAGCCATAGTATGCCTTGCATCATATGGCAAATAATCAAATTCGAGTTTATTCATAATCTTTTTCCATAATTGACTAATATCATCATAAGTGGCTTTTCGATCATTTATCATAATTAAATATTTTTGATTCATTCTTTTTTGTATAAAAGATTTAATTTTACGATGAACAGGAATAATTCTATTTTTACCAGCTTCTGTTTTACAACCGCCAATCATATAGTCTTCTGATATGTTTATATTAGAAGTTTCAATATCTATTAATTCTTGGGGACGTAATCCAGTATATAACATGATTAAAACAACTTCTAAATCATTTTCTGGCATGGATTGATACAAATTCCATACTTTATCAAAATCACTTTCAGAAAACGATTTATGCATATCAGATTTTGTTCTTTTTCCAGTTTCTAGCTTATTAGGAAAATCTAAGTCTAATTTAATCCCTAATTCAAGTTTTGCATATTCAAACATTTTTATATAAAGAGTTTTTATATAACCTTTTGTTGTTTGAGCAAAAGGACAATTATCCAAAGTGTCTTGCATTTCCTTATACGTTAAATCCATAATATTCCTCTTTGCAACAGTTTGACAATGATTTTTATATACTGACTTAAATCTATTGCAATTGCTTTTAGACATCTTTTCATCATCAACCATTTTTTGTATTTTTTCGATAGTCAAATTATAGACGTAATCAACCGTAATTTTTTTGTGGTCTATGTCATATGGATCTTTGTTATACTCCAAAAGCATTTCTAATCCTTCTTTTTTAGTTGTAGCATAACCAATTATTTTTTTTAATTGTTTTCCTTTTTCGTCCCAACCAAAAGTTTTGGCTACTGCGTAAGGTCGACGACGATTACCAGAAAGTTTATAGATACTTCCATAACCATTAGGAAGTCTAAAACTTTTTCCCATAATATTTTCCTCTCATTCTTTACAATATTTTGTTTTTATTTTATAATGAGAGCATAGAAAAGCCTCATTTGAACGTGTGTGTTTTTCTTAGGAGTATTCTATGCTCCGTGACTCATGTTACCGCATGAGTCTTTTTTTGATTAAAAAAGGATAGATCTTTTAGAAGAACTATCCTAACTGGGTCGTATAGACCTTTGATTAACAAATGGACAAAAAATTGCCTTTGTTAGTCGTATTATACACTAATCAGAGTCTGAAGTCAAATTGAAGGTAAATCGCTTTTTTATTTCTTCATCGATCATGTTCATGATTTCATTTGAACATCTGGCTCTTCCTATTATATCATATTCATTAATTGGTAAAAATATTCGTTCTTTTGATATAGTTGTAATTAAACTACAGCAAGCATGAGTTCCTTTTACGCTACTTTGATAATAAGATAATAGGTTAGTAAGTTTGTTCAATTTAGTTTTTTCTTCTATAGTTAAATCTTGATTTTTATTTAATTTTTCCTCAATAGGTTGAAATTCCTTTTTTACTTTATTGATTAATATATCAATAACCAAAGTTCCAAGGTATAAGTTCAGTTTATTTGACTTAGATGTTAAAGGAACTACAGTCAAAACATTATTCATTGGATTATCATAATTATTTAACACAATTGCAAAATGTATCTGTGACATTTCTGATCCTATACCAATACCAAAGTCAGTTTTGATTATTGTTCCTCTTTGATACGTTCTAAAACGCTGTCGTTTTAGGTTTTCGGGTTCTTCCATTTGTATGGCTAAGATGTTCGCCTCTTTTTCTAATAATTTTGACTTTTTTAAAAGCCATTCATCAAGATATGAAAATTTATAAGGCAAATTCTTATCTATTATTTTATGATAATTATTGTAAGATTTATCTAATCTAATTTTTTCGTGCAGTTTCTTTTCTTCAATTTCTGTATTCATGTCTCACTTCTTTTCATATTTTTTTAAAATAGTCTAATTATTACATGAAGTAGTAGCAATATTTGCAGATTCAATTACACTTAAGTTGCTACTATCTCCATATGCATATAATTCTCCATTTGAAATCCATATTTCGTGTTTTCCTGATGGATATTCGTAGTAAACAGATCCTATATATCCATCCTTATTAATTGAATAACATATTTCATTAATATTTTCATTAGTCATTCTTTTTCTAACCAATTCTTTTTTTGCATCATTAGCAAAATTTTGAGCCTGTATTTTTATAATGTTTTTATTACCTTTTATTTTTGAAGTATCTATGTTGTATTTTGTAGCTATCAATCCAATTGAAAAAATTATTAAGATTAAGACTCCAAAAATCAGTTTCTTTAACATAATCCCACACTTCTTTCTTTATTTCTTCTGATATTTTTTAAATTTCAAACTCATGCTTTTAAATCTTTTTGCTTTGTTTTCCATGAATATCCGCAATTTTGGCAAACTGCAAATTTTCTAATAACATTCTTTTTGGATTTTAAAAAAGGGAAAACCAAAGATAGCAACATAACAAATATCCAAACAAGAATAGAAACACAAAATATAATTAATTTTGGAATAAAAAGTATTAACCTGATAATAAAATTTTTTTTCTTTTGAATATTGACTAATTGTATTGAAACATTTTCGCTTTTACATTTTGGACAAACCATATTTCTCACACTTCTTTCTTAATTTTTTCTTTTATCTTTGCTTAAGTTGGATATTGAAGATAATAAATTCATTTTACAACCTCGTTCTTTTTTCTCTAGCAATACCAATTATAGTTACTGGTTTGTTTTCGATTTGCTCTTTGCTAAATCTCATAGCAGGGTAGTTGTTGTTATAAGGTTGTAGAGTAATGCCTTCATCATCAATAAATACCTTTTTGAATGTAGCATCGTCTCCGTTAACCATTACAGCACAATCTTTTCCATTTGCTAATTGATAATCTTCATTTTTTTCAAATATAACTATATCTTTGCTTTCATATTTTGGATACATTGAATCACCACTAATAAATAATCCATAAAATTCCTTTTCTCCTTTAAGCCAAGATTTTGGAATATCAACGTATTCAAGAACATTCTCTTGAGCTTCAATTGGTATTCCAGCTTTTATTGTTCCTAATACAGGTATGTATACTACATTGGAATCAACTTCAATAGGTTTAGCATTATCGAAATTCAATGGAGGAAAAAAGTCGTTGACAGAAACATTAAAGTAATCTGCTAATTTAAATAAAATGTCATTATCTGTTTTTCTGTCGCCTAGTTCATATCTAGAAACTGCTTGAGTTGTTACATCTAAATATTCAGCCAATTCTTCTTGATTAATATTTTTAGATTGTCTTAATGTTCTTATTTTAGCACCGATATATTTATTTATATCCACTGTAAAATCCCCTTTCTGACATACATATTAACAAATAATCACCAAAATGTCAAATTTATAACAAAAAAGTGTTGACAATTCACCAAAATGGAGATAATATGAGGATGTACTAAGGAGGTGAACAAATGCAAATACGATTGATAATTTTAAGAAAAGAGAGAAAAGTTAAACAAGAAACATTAGCAAAATTATTAGGAATTTCCGTAAAACAATACAGTTACAAAGAAAATGGAAGATCTAAATTTAATGGTGATGAAATGTTTAAAATAGCAGATTATTTCAATCTAAAGATTACTGATATTTTTTTACCATCATATCACCAAAATGGTGATATTCAAACTCAAGAATCAAGTTAGGAGGATAAGAATGAAAGAAAAAATAGTAATTGAAAACACCATTTATATTTTTGACGAAAACGGACTAACAATTGAAAAAAAGAAAGATTAATCTTCCTTTAATTCCTGGTTATCTATTATAAATCAAGAAAGAGAGAAAATAAAAAGGTTCGAATAAACCACACACGTTCAAAAACTATAAAAGAGAGGAGAAAAGACTTTGAGCAAAGAAGAAATTTTAAAATATGATAACGTTCCAGTTATTGTGGCTTCTAAATATTTAGATGTAGCTCCAATGTATATAAGAATGGGTTTAAGACATAATAGACTTCCATTTGGAAGTGCAGTTCAAACATCTGGAAAAGAAGATGGACATTGGAGTTATCAAATTAGTCCAGGAGCATTGATTAACTGGAAAGAAGGAAAATCTTTGCAAGACTGGATTAATGAAAATAAAACATATTTAAAAACATTATTAAATGAATAAAAAGGAGTTGAAGAAAGTGAAATTCAGAATAAAGTTGAAGCCTAAAGCAAAAGAAGTAATAGAGATGCAAAAAAAGACTGAGATGTCTGGTACACAAATCAGCCGAAATAAAAATCAAATGTAAATCTAAATTTACGGCTCAATTCTAGCAAAAATAAGTTGAGTTGTCAAATTTGGATATTGATCTTTGAAAACTTATAGATATGTGTAATTGTCAAACTAAGTACAAATTATTTTCTATCTTTATGGAGGAAAAATGGACCAATTAGAAGTAAAAAATGACTTTGTAGAAATGAATGTAGAAAAAAATTCTATAACTATGAAACCAATAAAAAAAGAAAACTACACGATAGAAAATTTAAAGCAACATTTGATTGAAATGCTTATGAAAAATGAATACTATGAAATGTCAGAAGTGGAAGTTATCAAAGCATTATTAGAAAATGAAAAATACTAGATATTGCGAGTATCTAGTATTAAGTATTAATCTACAGTTACAGTACGAATGTTTTTACCAACTTCAACAGACTTTGAATTAAGTCCTGCTAGTTTTTGATAAATAGTATCAATTGCATTACAAACAGCATCTGATGTTGTGCGAGTTGAGTTCTCATCTTTTTCAATATGATTTGAATTTAACATTGCAATAACAATATCTTTTGTCGCTGTAATTAAATCTTTATTACTCATCTTTTCACCTCCTTGCCAATATTATAGCAAGAGAGTGTAAAAAGATAAAAAAGTTATGAAAGGGGGTTGATTATCTTGAACGTACATGATATCATTTATGTACGGACAAGATAGGAAGGTGATATGATAAAAGGTAGTAAAAAAGAAAATGGCAAAGTAAAACGTATTTATTTAAGAACAACCGAAGAAGAATACAAAATGATTTTAGATGATGCCAAAAAAAACAACATGAATATGTCAGAATATTTACTATATTTAGTAAAAGAAAATAACAAAAAAATAAAATAAAAAAAGATAGAAATGTGTCTTAGTTTAACGGACAAGAAACACAAATCTATCCAGAGTCTGACCACTAATAAAGTGATCTTCTTAATTATACCCAAAATATGATTAAAAGGAAACCCTTTTTTAGTGGAAGACGTCTACTAGGAAAGGGTTTTTATATGAGAAAAGAAGAATTAGAACAATTAAAACAACAGATTAGAGAAGAAGTACGAGAAGAGATGTTAAGTCTCTTAGAAGAGAATAAAAAGCATAACGTATGGCAAGTTTATACAAAGCAAGAAATAAGACCTATTTTAGAAGAAAAATTAGGTACTAAAAAAGAAATGTGGAATATGTTAACAGCACTTAATACAATCGCTAGAACATATTGTAAAAAGTCTCAAGTAAGCAAGATTAGTGAAGAAGGCTTAGAAAAGGTAAAACCTCTCATCATGCAGATTGTGAGCGAGTTTTAGCTATGAAAAAAAGATTAAAACTAAAAGATTGTGTAAAAGATCTATTACTTGGAATCTATTTTGGACTAGCAATGTACATATTTATTTTAAAAGCTTTAGGAATTTAAAATAAGGGGTTTTGGTTGAACTAAAAAATATAAGAAAGGATAACAAAATTTTGAATGGCAATTTTAAAAAGTGAAATAAGAAATAAATTTACTACAATTCCTAATTCAGTAGTTCAAGCAGAAGATATAAGCGATGGAGATTATAGATTGCTGATTTATCTTTATTCATTACCTGATGGTTGGAAAATAAATCAAGGATACCTAGGGCAGAAAATGAATTGCAGTCGTGTAAATATAAATAAAAAAATAAGTCGCATAAAACAAGCTGGATATTTAGATGTGATTAGGACAAGAGAAAATAATACTGACTTTATTTATGTGTTAAAAGAAAAAAATGTATCAGTAAATGATGTATCTTTGAGAGATGTATCATCTAGAAATGTATCTCTAAGTGATACATATATAAATACTAATATAATAAATACTAAAGAAATAAATACTGAATTAAATATAGAGCGTAAAAGTGCGGCAAAAAAATTTATTAAACCAACTTTAGAAGAGTTAAAAGAATATTGTACGGAATCGAGCTTAAGTGTAGATTGTCAATATTTCTATGATTATTACGAAAGTAACGGATGGCTTGTTGGAAAAAATAAAATGAAAGATTGGAAAGCTACTTTAAGAAATTGGAATCGAAGAAATAAAGAAGAAAAAAAGGAAAATCAAAAATCTATTCAAGAAATGTTAGAAGAGGAACGAAAAAAAAATGAGCAGAGAAGAAGTTCTTGATTTGTTAGGAACAATAGATGTCAGTTACAAAAGCTTTATTAAAGACACAAATAGTCTTTTAAAAACATGGGAAGAGGTATTGTGTCAATATGATAATGAGGAAGTTAGAGAAGAATTGAAAAGATGTATGGCAGAAGATCAATTTCAATACCAACCACCAACAGTATATTACTTGGTTAGAAATTTAAGAAAGATATGTGAGAAAGTTGATTATACAAAACAAGTGGTTTATTGCCATTTATGTAAAAGACCGTTTAATGATGATGAACAATTAAAAAAGCATATAGATAGATGCTTAAGTGTAAGATATATACTTCGACAATATAAACGTTTCAATATTAGTAAACAACTTAGCAAAAGAGATTTGTATGAGATGAATCAAGAAGAATTTGATAAAAAATACGAAGAATTACTCAAATGGATACAAAAAAATACTACTGATGTACGTGAGAAAGCGAGAATTGAATTTATATTCAATCCACCTCGTGCAGAAGTTGCAAAAAGATATTTAAATCAAAAAGAGGGTTTGGGTTGTAATTAGAAAGGATCATAACAATGTTTAAACTAAAACAAAAACTAGATAACATATATGACTTATTAATTGACTTCAATAACAACGAAAGAAAACATACAAAAGCAACTGAATTTTTAATGAGAAGTTATGAAAGAAGTAATATTGAACTTACAAAAGAACTTGAAAGCGAAAGAGGTTCTAATATAACACTAAATGCAATTGTTAATGGTCAAGAATTAGAAATTCAAAGACTTACAAAGATTATCGAAGATGATAAGAAGTTCAAAGAAGATATCAAAGAATACTTAAAGACAGTTGCCACAATTGCAACAAATATTCAAAAGGAAGGTTTGACAAAAAAGATTAGTGCAGCTGCTTATACAAGAAATAACATAACTGATGAAACAAAGGCAAAATTGAAATGAAAATATCTTATGAAGTTTTGAAACACGGAATAGAATATGTTCTTTGGAAAAATGTTGAAACAGAACATGGAGTCGGATCACATCGTGTGATGTCGGGAACAAAAAGTGATTGTATGAACAAGTTGGAGGAATTAAATGGAACAAGAATTAGAAAGACTAAAAGCCAAAAACGTAGAACTGGACGGAAACAACAGAATGCTTCTAGAACAGATAAAAAAACTAAAGAAAGATCACGAAAAAGAGTTGAAAGAGTTAAATGAGATTATCAAAGAAAAAGATAGAACTATTGCTGAGTTCAGATACAAACAACAAGAATTATTTTGAACACTTCTGCGAGTTCTGGCTACCAATTTACAAACATCAAGTGATAGAGGCTAAATTGGAAGATAACAAAAAAGCTCTATCAGAGATAATGCTTAACTTAGTTAAAAATATTCATTTAAAAGAGGATGAAAAAAGATATATAGCAAAAAGGATTGGGATTTATTACTTAATAGAAGAGGATGGAAAGATGGGATTTGAAAAATCAAAAAAACAAGCAAATGAAGTGCATAGAGTAACTAAAATTTGTAGATGCAGCAATCGAATACATTTCATGAAACATAATCAAGATTATAAAATCTGTGAAATTTGTGGACGAAAAGTATCTCGAGATAAGAATGCTGAATTTAGAGAAAAACTGAAACAAAAAATGAAGGAGAGATAAAAGTGAAATATAAAGTAAACGATCAAGTTAGAGTTAGAGAAGATTTGAAAGAAAATAATTTTTATGGTGGTTGTAGAGCTACAGCAGAAATGGAAAAATTTGCAGGAAAAATAGTAACAATTAGTAGAGTGAATGAGCATTCAGAACGTTATAAAGTCAAAGAAGATGAAGAAATACGGAATTGGTCAGAAGAAATGTTTGAAGGATTAGCAACATTCACAAAATCTGATTTAAAAGAAGGAGATATATGCACTTTAAGAAATGGAGACAAAGAAGCTTTTATGG
The DNA here is from genome assembly GCA_910585915.1 of uncultured Bacilli bacterium. Lineage (GTDB taxonomy): Bacteria > Bacillota_I > Bacilli_A > RF39 > UBA660 > MGBC162267. Next base: position 20,301 of record CAJUGF010000004.1, read on the forward strand.
AAGGTGATTTTTGTGGATACGATTTAGATGGTTATGAAGAAGATCTAACTAGTAAAGATGGTGATAAAAATTGCGATATTGTAAAAGTAGAACGTCCAACAAAACTTGAAACAGTATTTGAAAGAAAAGAAGAACCAAAAGAGATGACATTAAAAGAAGTCTGCGAAAAGTTAGGCTACGAAGTAAAAATTATCAAAGAAAATTAGGAGGAAATAGAAGTGGAAGAGAAATTAAATATAAAAGAACTAAACATTTTTCAAAAAATGTTAAAAGCAACTGAAAAAATAAATACAGTAGCAAAAAATTTGAAAGTAGACATTAGCAAGACGATGAGTTATAAGGCAGTTAGTGAATCTGATATTTTAGAAGCGGTTAAGCCGATTGAGACTGAATTTGGAATTTATAGTTATCCATTTGAAAGAAATGTTATTGAAACAGAGGTACTAGAAACTGTTAGAGAATATAATGGACAACGAACTGAATCAAAGCAGCTTTTTATGAGATTAGAAGTTAAATACCGATTTGTAAATGTAGATAAACCTGAAGAATATGTCGATATCACAACTTATGGTGATGGAGTTGATAGTCAAGATAAAGCACCAGGGAAAGCAATGACATATGCTGATAAATATGCGTTAATGAAGGCTTATAAAATTCAAACTGGAGAAGATCCAGATAAAGAACCTAGTGGAGATTTAAAAGGTGTGGATAAAAGTAAAAAAATTACAAAAGCAACCCAAAAACAAATTGAAATACTTGCAAAAGTTTACAAAGAAGATAATTTAGCAAAGTTATTAAATGCCAATGGAATAACAAGGCTTGAAGATTTAAATGTTCAAAAAGCAAGTGAATTAATAAAAAAAATAAGTGAAAAGAAGGAAGAAAAATAATTATGAATGAATTAGTAAAAATAGAAAATAATGAGATAGTTATTGCAAATGAAACAATAGAAAAAATTAAAAATTTTGAGAAAGTCAAAGCTGAAATGGATTTAATGCAAAAAGATTTGAAACAACAATTAAAAGACAAAATGGAATCTTTAGGAATAAAAAAATTCATAGCAAATGGATTATGTGCAACTATTAAAAATGCTACTACTAGAACAACATTAGATAGTAAAAAGTTAAAAGAAGAGCTTCCAGATATTTATGAAGAATATTCAAAAACAAGTGATGTTGCAAGTTCAATCACCCTAACTGTGGCAGATTAATATGATCGAATTTATCGAAGAAGGTCACTTATATCTGAAAGATGGAGTGTTATTGCCTAGTGTATCAGAAATTTTACATTTCATCTTCCCAGATAAATATAAGAATATAGATCAAGAAGTATTAAATAAAAAAGCAAAATGGGGCAGTACAATTCATGAAGCAATTGAACGTTTAGAAACAAAATATACTTGTATCATGCCAGAACTAGATTCTACTCAATGGTTTAGTATAAATCAATGGAAAAGACTAAAAGCCAAATATAACATTGAAGTTTTAGAACAAGAGCAGATGATCAATTACAAAAGCGACTATGCAGGACGATTTGACATGATAGCCAAAGTAAATGATGAACTTAGTTTATGTGATATCAAGACGACAGCACAACTTGATAAAGAATATTTATCATGGCAATTAAGCTTTTATGAACTAGCACACATGACAATGTATGGAACACCTAAGTTTGAAAAGTTATATGCTATATGGCTTCCAAAAAGAGAATATGGTGAGCTAGAAAAAATCGAAAGAAAATCTATTAGTGAATTATTAAATGTTTTAAAGGAATTTAAAGAAAGTAGAAAAGAGGTAACAGAATGAATATATTAGATGTAATTTTAATTGTAATTAATATTTTTGTAGTAATTGGGGGTATAGGTCTATTTGTCTGGGTAGTAAAAGATGCATTTGATTTTGTAGAAGGATTAAACTTTGGATTATTAATGTTAATACTAATCGCATTTGTAATGGTACTTACATTTTTCTTACCATTTGTAGTTTTAGATAAGGGAAGCGGTTCTACTATTGGAACTATAACAAGTGTAGATAAAAATTTCTTTGGAACAACAAGTGTTTATATAAAAACGAGTGAAACAACGCAAGAGAAATACTGCATTGAAAGCAATGACATTGTTGAAAAATCAAAAGAAATGATTGGTAAGAAAGTAAAAATCAGTTATGGAGAAAGAATAGGACTTTATTCTACAAGTAAGTGTCATTCTGCACCTATCGAAGTTATAGAAGAGGTAATAGAATGAAAAAAGAAGATATTATTTCTAAAATAAAAGAACAAGCTTACGAAAATGTTAATAAAAAACTAGAAGAAGAACAAAAAAGAACAGAAGAAAAAATAAATAAAGAAATAGATGTTGTTGAGGAAATACTAGGATATATTGCAAATAAAATGTTATTCAAAAAGCCAGAATATGGAAAGTACGTTTTAGTTGATGAAAAAATGTTTTTTGAAGATTATAGCAATGAACCTAAAAATAGTTGGAGTACTAAACTAGCTATTAAACATGGTAGAACTAGAAAATATGATCCTTTTGTTATAGTTAATGGAGAGGATTATTATGACATCAGGTACATCATAAATGATTACGAAGAGAGTTTTGAGTATTATAGAAGAAAACTAAGAGATAAAATGACAGACCTAAGTAGTATTGAACAAAAAGTTAATGAACTAAAAGCACAGGAACCAAAAATTAAAGAATTAATTGAACAATATAAAAGAGTTGAAATTAGTGAACCTGATGAGGTAGAAGAATGAAAATAATAGATAAATTAATTGATAGAATAGAAAATTATGTATGTGATGTATTAGCTCCAGCATTTGGTGTCTTGTGTGTAACTTTTGCTGGGAACTGGAAAACACGAGTAGTTGGAATAGTAATTTTAGTATTGGATTTTTTAACATATAAAAATGAGGCAAGAAAATGATAATAGCAAATGATATAAATGATTCTAAAATACCAATTCCAAAATGTTGTGATAATTGTGGGAATTGCATTTATTTAGGTGAAGGAGATTACATTTGCAGTGAAAATGATGTGATAGTGATGGAAGATCATAGCCCCAATGACAATTACAACTATTGCAATGCATGTGACTGGGAGGCTGAATAATGATAACAATTCTAAGATTAATCATCGTTGTAGCAATGCTAGTATTTCTTATTTTACAAATTTATTATTCGATTAGAGAAAAATTAGATAAAAGTTTGCTAAGTTGTGTAATTATTCAAATTCTGAATATCATTCAATTAATTTTAAGGTGCTTTGAATGACATTTACAGGAACAAAATCAGAAATACAACAATATATATTCAAATTAGATAAAGATACAAAGTATGATATCAAGATTGATAAACACAAAAGAAAAAGAAGTTTGGATGCGAATGCTTATTCATGGGTTCTTCAAAATGAAATAAGTAATGTATTACGTATATCAAAAGAAGAAGTTCATTTTAATATGTTGAAGTCGTATGGACAGAGGGATTATGTTAGTTTACTTGCTAATATTGACCCTCATCCTTACTTTCCTTACTTTGAAGAACAAGGTACATTCAAGCATAGAAATAACACTTTTAAAAGTTACATGATATATAAACCAACAAGAAACTATAATTCAAGAGAAATGAGTATATTTATTGATGGATTGATTCAAGAAGCAAGAAATTTGGGAATAGAAACCAAAGAAGATAAAGAAATAGAAGCAATGTTAAAAGAAATGGAGAGATATGAAAGTTTATCTTAAATTATATAAACGATATAAAAACTTAAAAAACAAAAATAAAAGATACAGAAGAGTTATTAGAAAATTAAAAAAGGAGATAAATGATTATGAAAATAACCAATGTAGAAGTAAAAAAAATAAAAAGCCAAGATGAAAGAATAAAAGGATTAGCAAATGTTGTAATTGATGAATCCTTTGTAATTCATGATATTCGAATTATTAAAGGAAATAATGACTTGTTTTTAGCAATGCCTAGCAGAAAGACTGCTACTGGTGATTATAGAGATATAGCTCATCCAATCAACCAAAAAATACGTAAGATGTTTGAAGAGGCTATTTTTAAAGAACTTAACAAGGAGAATAAGTCAGATGAATAAAGTGATTCTAATCGGCAGACTAGCTAAAGATCCAGAACTTAGAACGACAGCAAGTGGAACATCAGTATCAAAATTTACTTTAGCAGTCAATCGTGGTAAAGACCAAAATGGAAATGATAGAGGAGCAGATTTTATAAATTGTGCAGCTTGGAGAAAACGAGCAGAAAATCTAGCTAAATATTGTCAAAAAGGAAGTAAAATTGTGTTAGAAGGATTCATATGCAATTACTCTTATGAAGAGCAAAACGGTGACAGAAGATATGTGACAGAAGTTGTTGCAGATAAAATAACATTTTTGGGTGGTAGACAACAAGAATCACAATTCAGTTCTAATCAAGAAGCATTGAATAGTGCAATAAATGAAACAGATCCATTTAAAGAGTTTGACAAAGAATTTATTGAAATGCACAATGATGAATTTAATTGGGATTTGCCATTTTAGAGGTGTACTATGAATGAACAATATGAAAAAATATTTTTAAAAAAACTACAGGATTGCATAATTGGATTAGATGAATTAGATGAGTTAGTTAATACAAATGGAGAACGGCAAAGCAACATTGATTTGGAATTAAGTGATTGGTTACATCATTTACAAAATAATTTTGAGGTTTTTAGCAGAGCATCTTTGGCAAATGTTGCTGAAAAAATAGGAAACTTAAGATTAGAAAGAGCATCTTTAAGAAATGAATATGAATTGATTAAGAGATACAAAGAACTAAGTAATCGAATGATGAGCAAAGATAATCGTCAATTTATAATTTCAGAAATTCAAAAAACAATGAAGAATTTGAATCAACCATACCAGAATAGAATAATTGACGAAAAAATGATTGCAAAAGTGGAAGCTATAACTGCAGAAGAAAAAAAACAAGAAATTACAAAAGCAAAACGTCAAAGAAAAGAATCTAGTAAAGAACTTGATCAGATTTTATTGAAGATGAAGTCAGAAGGAAAAACTCAAAGAGAAATGGCTGAAAAAGTTGGAATGACTCAAGCTAGTGTTAGTATTCGTTTAAAAAGATTGAAAGAGGTAGCTAATGCCTAAAAATCTAGTGTATATACCTTTACCAATAGCTAAATTACTAGCTGATAAAGATAAAGAGATAAGTGCTTTGCAGGAAGAAAATATGGAGTTGGAATGTAAGGTGATGAGTTTAGAAGAAGAACTTGAGTATTGCAAAGTAGAACCAATGGATGATCCTTATGAGTTTTACGGAGTTGGAAGGAGTGATTTTTAATGGATGAGCAATATGAAACTTCACAAGAACTATTATTTGAATTACAACAAGAAAATGAAAAATTACAACAAGAAAATGAAAAATTACAAAGAGAAAATGAAAAATTAAAAATAGGTTTTTGTGAAATTTGGGACTTTTTAGAAGTAAATATACTTAAAATACATGTATCTAGAAATAATTTCACTCCAGGAAATGAAATGAAAGCACTTGCTAAATCTATTTATTTGAAAATTCAAAAAATGATTGAAGAAAAAAGTCATTTTAAGGAGTTATATAAATGAAGTGGAATTATTTAAGAAGATTTCAAAAATACGATTTAAGATATGACTTTGTAGATAAAATTTTATTTATATATAAAGCTATGTTAGTAGAAGAATTTATAAAATTAAAAAATATTATACGTGATTATGAATTAGAAATAAAAGATATAAGAATTGTAGAGAGAGGTAGAAAGTGAACAATAAAGGATTTATAGAAATATTCGCTATATTATTTATAGCATTAGTGTTCTTTTTAATAGGATTTATGATTTATAAAAATGTTAGTTTTGGAACTAAACAAGGAATAGTTATTGATAAAGAGTATCATTCTGCGTGGGTATCTTACACTTCATCTTATGTAAATGGTAGTACTATTAGTATTCCTGTAACGCACCCACAAAGTTGGTCGATTAAGATACAAAAAGATGACAAGAACTTGTGGATTGAAGTATCAGAATCTGAATACAATCAAATTAACATAGGCGATTGTTATCAATGTAAGGAGTGATTATATATGACTGAGGAAGAATTTATAAATGATTTTTATAAAGGTAATGATTATAGACAATTTGCAATTTTGCAAGAAACATATAGAGAAAATAACAATTTAAAACAAGCACTAAATGAAATAGAAAATTATTGCAACATTCAAATAAAAAATAATGAACATTTGATTGAAAGATTAGAAGGTACAAGTAGTTTTAGAATTGGTAATGCAAAGTCTATGATTACTGAGTTTAAAAACATTTTACAAATAATAGAGAAAGCGAGTGAAGAAGAACAAGAATGACAGAAATAATTACTAAAGCGATTGTAGGAAGTTCAAAAGTGTGTGGAAGTGAAAAATATACACTAACACCTTCAGTAAAACCAAATGCTATATTAGGATGTTGGATTATTAACCACAAAACAACAACTAAATTAGATTTAGATACAGAAGAAATAATTTTAAATGATTCTTTTGAAATTAATTTATGGTATTCATACAACAACAACACACAGACCACAGTATTTAGTGAAAAAATAGAATATCAAGAAAGATTAGACTTTATTCTGAACGAAAGCGTTTTAAACATGAAAGAATTAGATACTATTATTAATTGTTATAAAGAGCCTACGGTTACTGACCCAAAAATATTAGATGATGGCCGAATACAAGTTTACATTTCAGAGGGAATCCAAGTTGAACTTGTAGGAGAAGTTAGAGTGAAAATAGAAGAAGAGAAAGAAGATGAATAATGAATAAAGACTTAATAGAATTAGTAGAACATTTAAAATTTGCGATGACAGACAATGCCTGTAAAGAGCCAGAAAAAGCAAAAAGATATTATGATGCTATAAATAATCTACAACAAGCTTTAAACGAAATAAAAGAATACATAAAAAGTGAAAGTCCAGATGCAGGTGTTAGTGGAAAACGTATTTTAGAAATAATAGAGAAAGTGAGTGAAGAAGAATGAAAGTAAAGTTGATTGATTTATTATTACAATACTCAAACAAGGGAAGAATGCCTAAGAAAATAAAATATGGAGATGTGATTTGGGAATGGAATGGTTCAAATTACGAAGATAAAACAAAAGTTTTAGACAGCAATAAAAGATATTTGTTAGGCAAACATAATTTTAATATTTTAAATAATGAAGTAGAAATTATAGAAGAAAAGCCAATCGAATTTATAGAACCATTAAAACCTATATCTTTGGAAGAATTTAAAAAGATGAATCCAGAAGAGAGATATCATGCAACTATTGTAGAATATGACAAAATAGAAGAATTAAGATCCGCAGTAAATTATCTATTAAAGAAAGAAGATGAATAAATGATAAAAAAAGAAATATATCCAAAAACAAAAAGAGTAAGTTGTTTGGGTGATAAAGTTTATATAACAGAAAAACTAGATGGAAGTAATCTAGCAATATTTAAGAAAGACGAAAAGCTATATTTTGCACAAAGAAAGAACATATTTTCTATAGACGAATTAGAAGAAGTAAAAGGTATTGTTTATAAAGGCTTATATCAATGGATAAAAGATAATTCAGAATACTTACAAGAACATTTATTAAATAATGCAGCATTGTGTGGTGAATGGCTTGGGATGGATCAAATAAAGTACTCTGTAGATGAATTTGATAAAAGATTTTATATGTTTGCAAAAGCGAATATAGATGAAGAATTTAACTTATACAATTTAAGGTATAATCATGAGCTATTTAATTATCCTTTTGACAATCAAATAATTCCTTCTTTTGTTGGAATAGTACCAGAAGTAACAGAATTGAGCGTATTACCTAACAAAGAACACTTAGATTCTATTTATCAGAAATATTGCGAAAGAAAAGAAAGAAAAGTAGAAGGATTTGTAGTTAATTATAAAGATAATATTTCAAAATATGTAAGATTAAAAAACGGAAAGTTGCAAGAACACTTTGACAGAGGAGAGTGAGATATGCTAACATTGCCAATTAAAAAGAAATGGTTTGATATGATTCTTTCCGGTGAGAAGAAAGAAGAATATAGGGAAATAAAACCATACTATGAAAAAAGATTAGAACGTAAAGTAAACTTTTGTAAAGCCTTTGATGGTAATGGGTATTATATATTATTCAGAAACGGTTATTCTTCTAATAGGCCTACAATTAAATGCGGAGTAATATTGACAAAAGGGTATGGTAAAGAAGAATGGGGAGCAGATCCTAATAAGAAATATTATATTTTAAAAATTTTAAATGTGGAGGAAATCAAATGAAAGATTTAAAAATATTTACAAATAATATTGGAGAAAAAGCTAAAGAACAAATAGATTTATTATTGAATCAAGAGTCATTTAAAGATTGTAAGATTCGAATTATGCCAGATGTTCATGCTGGATCTGGATGCGTTATTGGCTTTACTGGTAACTTGGGTGATAAAGTAATTCCAAATATAGTTGGAGTGGATATTGGGTGCGGAATGTTATGTGTCGAACTTGGCCGTGTGAACATAGATTTAGAAAGATTAGACAAAATTGTACATGAATTTGTTCCAAGTGGGTTTAAGGTCCATGAAGAAAGAAAACATAGATTTATTGAACTCAATCAATTAAAGTGTTATCAAGAGTTAAAAGATACTCAGCGATTAGAAAGAAGTTTAGGAACATTAGGGGGAGGAAATCATTTTATCGAAATAGATGTTGATGAAGAAGACAACAAGTATTTAGTAATTCATACAGGATCAAGAAATTTAGGAAAACAAGTTGCAGAGTATTATCAAGAACTTGCCAACCAATTATGTAATTATAATATTGGAGAGTATAAAGAAAGACAACAAGATTTAATAAAAGAATACAAAGAGCAAAATAGAAAACAAGAAATACAAACAGCACTTGAAGAGTTAAAAAAAGAATATAATGTTAATCAAAATAAAATTCCAAAAGAATTAGCCTATCTCGAAGGAAAATATCGGGATGATTACTTACATGACATGAAAATCTGTCAAGAATTTGCTGTAAGAAATAGAGATAGTATTGCTAGAGAAATTTTATTTAATTATTTTACAAAAGAATTGATTCCTGTTTGCAATAAATTTGAAACAATACACAACTATATTTCTTTTGAAGATAATATAATTCGCAAAGGTGCTATATCAGCTAAACGAGGAGAAAAAGTTTTAATTCCAATGAATATGAGAGATGGTTGTATTATTGCTATAGGCAAAGGTAATGATGATTGGAATCAATCAGCTCCACATGGTGCAGGAAGAATCATGTCTAGAATGCAAGCAAAAGAAACTTTTGAATTAAAAGATTTTCAAGAAAGTATGAAGGAGATTTATACTACTTCAGTTAATGAATCAACAATTGACGAAGCTCCATTTGTTTATAAACCTATGCAAGAAATAATTGATTATATTGGAGATACTGTTGAAATTGTCAAAATAATTAAACCAATATATAATTTCAAAGCAAGCGATTAGGAGGTTATATGATACTAGATAAAAAAGAATTGAAAGCAAAACTAGATCAACTATATGATATTAGAAAAGAACTATCAGAGATAACAGCAAAGATAAATAAAACAGAACCTAAAGCAATAAAAAAAGATGCAGTAGAAGGATCCTCAAGATATTTTCCATATACAAAATACAAAATTAAAGTTGAAGCGATAGATCCGATATTGGTATATAAGCTAGATACTTACAAAGACTTACTTCAAAAACGTGCACTTGATTTATTAGAAGTTCAAATAGAATTAGAAAAGTTTATTCAGGAACTTCCAACAAGCAGATTAAGAAGAATATTTGAATATAGATATATTCAGCAGTATTCTTGGTCTAAAACTTCTTATTTAATTGGTGGAAATGCTACTCCAGATAGCATCAGGATGGAACACGATAGATTTTTGAAAGAAAACTAAAGTTTGTTCGTTTTGTTCGTTTTTGATGATTTATAATATTATCGTGGATTACTCTAAGTAAAACACAAATACAAAAGACAACTTTTAATTCAAATTACTACCTATTAGGTAGTACACTGATAGCATGAAATGATACTTAGGAAGTAAGAGAGTGAAAACTAAGCGGTAAAGTAATGTTATCGGTGTAGTATCTATTAGATACAAAAAAATATAGGAATTATGAGGTTGTATCTTGTGATTCCTGCCGAAAAGATGTTTAGAACTTAGAAATAGGTTCTTTTTTTATTCTTGACTACAAAGCTAGAACAAACTCCTTTAAATATTTTGTTTCAAAGATCATGCCAACCAAAAACAACTTTTTCACTTATGGTTTTAGTCGTTTGTAGTCAAAAATAAGAAAGAAGAATATTGAATGACAGATTATAGACCTTTGACTCGTAGAGAACAATTAGAATATCTACGAGCTTTTTTACAACGACAAAAGCAACAACTAGAGCAAGAAATTATAGAAGTAGAAGAAGAATATAAGTTGATTTTAGAAAGAGGAAGAGAAGAATGAAGAAAATAATCGATAACAAAATTTATGATACTGAAAAAGCAAATATCATTTATGAATTTAAACGAAAATGTAAGGGTAGCGAAATGCTGGATAATGCCAGGGCGTTACTTTTATTATTGGACAGATGCACAAATATATAAAACTAAAAAAGGAAATTACTTTTTGCATTTAGATGCTGCAGAAGGCTATGAAGAAAAAATTGAAACAATAGCAGAAATAGAAGTGAAAGAACTCATAAGAGAACTGAATCCAGATAAATACTTAGAATTATTTGGAACAATAGACTTGGAGGAAGCATAAATGAAAAAAATAGAATTGATGGAAGTATTTGATAAGTGTGAACGCCAACGAATGGGCATTAGAATAGAATTAGAAATGCCTAATCAACAAGATCCAGAGATTATTATTAATACTTATCAATCACTAGAAACAAAAAAGCGCTACTATAATAAAACGTATGATGAAAATTTAGTACACACTAAAAATAACAGAATAAGAATCGTTAGTGCTAAGCCAATTCAAGTTAAAAGAGATGCAAAAAGAATAGCGTTATAAAAAACAAATTAGAAGATGGTGAGGAGCGTGGCAAAATATGATTGGAATAACTTAGAAAAAGAATACATATTAGGCGACTATAAAAGTGTTAGTGCATTCTTAAAAGAAAAGAATATACCAAACAATGGAAGTACAAAAAAGAGCACAAAAGGATGGAAAGAAAAAAAAGTACTAAAAGAGAACCAGAAAAGCACTAAAACTATAGAAAAAGTTATTGAAAAACAAGCTGAACAAGAAGCAAAAAAGATTGTTAATATAAAAGATACCGCTGAACAATTGTTAGATAAAATAAATCTTTCGATTTTGGAATTAGATAGATATTTTTCTAGAAATACTAAAAAAAGTAAAGTTGTTGAATATGATTACAAAGTTGGGAAACCCAGTAAAGAGACCATAGAAGAACATGAGGAAATACAAGAATTTAATTCAATAATAGATAGAAGCGGATTAAAGCAATTAACATCAGCATTGAAAGATTTGAATGAAATATTAGAAGATAAAGAAAAAGGTAATGCAGATAGTTCTTTTGCCAAAGAATTAGAAGAAGCTTGGAGACTGAGAAATGACAAGTGAAGCTATTTTGTATTATGCAGATCATCCAGTTGAATTTGCACAAGACATATTAAATGTTGAACCTACAGAAGACCAAAAAGCAGTAATGGAAGATGTAGCAAAATATTCTTTAGTATCAGTTAAAAGTGGACATGGAGTTGGTAAGAGTGCATTAGAGTCATGGATTATATGGTGGTATATAAGTACTAGACCATATCCAAAAATAATGTGTACAGCTCCAACAAAACATCAATTACATGACATTCTTTGGGCTGAGGCATCTAAGTGGAAAAGGAACAACAAAGCATTAAATAATAACTTTGAATGGACTAGTGAAAAGATATACTTAAAAGGTGCTCAAGAAGAATGGTTTGCGATAGCCAGAACTTCTAATAAGCCAGATGCATTGCAAGGAACACATGCTGAACATATATTAATTGTTATAGATGAAGCAAGTGGAGTTCCAGATATAGTGTTTGAACCTGTACTAGGTTCAATGTCTACAAAAGATGCTAAGTTATTAATGTGTGGAAATCCTACTCAATTGAGTGGATTTTTTTACGATAGTCATACAAAACTCCGTAGCATGTATAAAACTCACACTATCGATGGTGCAAAATCGCCAAGAGTTGATCCAAATTATGTTCAGCAGATAAAGGATATGTTTGGAGAAGATAGTGATGTATATCGTGTGCGTGTTGCTGGAGAGTTTCCAAAATCAAATCCAGATAGTTTTATAAGTTTGGGATTAGTTGAAAGCGCAATAAATAAAATATTTCAACACCAAATAGTTGATATATCATTAGGTGTTGACGTTGCAAGATTTGGAGATGATGAGAGTGTAGTTGCCACTACATTTAATCATTCCAAATTAGATAAGTTGGATATATTTAAACACAACGATACAATGAAGTTGACTGGGCAGTTAGTTATAATCATTCAAAGACTTAACCAAAAATATCCACATATACGAGTTATAGTGAAGATAGACTGCGATGGTTTAGGAGTTGGAGTATATGACAGATTGAAAGAAGTCATTATTGAAAAAAGATTAAATGCCATAGCAATAGAATGCCATTTCGGAGGAAAAGGTGGAAAAGTAAGTTATGATGAACCAATAGAATATAAAAATTCTACTGGAATTATGTGGGGAACTATTAGAAGCAAGCTTTTAAATGGAAGCTTGTTTTTGTGTGAAGATGATGAATTAGTTGCACAATTAACTAATAGAAAATATTTTATCGATTCTGATGGTTCCATTATTTTAGAAAAAAAGTCAGAAATGAAAAAGCGAGGAGTTCATTCTCCAGACAGAGCAGATGCATTAGCATTAAGTTTATATGAACCTAAACCAACAATGGTTATGGGTGATGTACCAATAATTTAATCAGAAAGAATGTGATAGTAATGTTAAGATCGAGCAAAGAGAGATTAGAAAAAGAAAATAGCGTAACAGCTATTTTTTTCAAAGCTCAAAAAGAATTAGATGCCAGAAAACAATTGTATGATGAATTTCGAAGGAAACTAACTGATGAAGAGTTAGCAAGCTTAGACGATGAAAATATCAAAGTGCCCCTTCAAAGGTACTTAGCAATCATGGCAGTTGGCTTTTTTGCTGGAAAAGCACCTATTTATAAAATTCATGCTTATGATAAAGAAATAGATCAATTGAATCAAGAATTATTTGATAGACCAGCAAATGACGAACAAAAGGTCAAAGAAATGCAATATATCTTAAAACATGTAACAGATTACAATGATGATAAAAAAGAATTTTTTAGTTTAGCATTTGATTATTTTGTTAAGAGAGCTTGTTATGAAGTTTTGTATAAAAATGAACAAGAAGAATATGTTTATTCCAAGAGTGATGCTTTAGAAACTATTGCTATTTGGGATTATTCTGTTCCTAGAAATTTAATTGGACTATATAGAATCATCAGAACTACAATGGCAAATGGTGAGTATCAAATTATGATTGAATTAATTACTGAAAATGGTAAGAAATATTATATGGATACTCCAGAAAAAAGAAAATTATTTGGTACGCCTGCATATGAAGAAAAATTCAAAGATGAGCCATTATTTACAGAAGATACAAAAAAATATCGAAAAAATTTGTGGGATGACATTCCAGTAATTGCAATTGAAAATGAGCATGGCTTAAATATCTTTGAAAATGTTAATAGTTTGATTAAAGCGTATGAACAAGTTACACAAAATTCTAGAAATACTTTTAAATATAATGATGAAGCAAAATTGAAAGTTGTTGGTTATGCGCCTAAAGAGCCTGCGGTAATAACGGATGAAAAAGGAGATACAATAATCAATCCAAGAAGAATAAAAGAAGATGAATATAATCTGCAAGCCAAAATATTCTATATTGAGCAAGATGGAGATGTTGACTGGATATTAAAAAGGGTAGATGATGCTGCACTTCAGAATCACAAAAAGACGTTGATGGATTTAATATGTTTATGTTCATTTATTCCAAACATGACAGACTTGGGATTTACTCAAGCAGATAATAACAGTGCCTTAGAAAAAAAGTTTTTTGCATTACAACAATTAATTGTGGATGCTGAGGCAGATTTCAAGCAAGGTTTTTTACGTCGTTGGGAATTGATTTTCAATAAATTTAATAAAGATAAACGAAAAGAATATGACTTTAGAAATGTAGAAGTTACACTTCAAAGAAATATGCCAAGTGATAGTTCATCAGAAACTAGTAGAGCAATGTCATTAAGAGATTTATTGTGTGATGAAACGATAATTGGAATGCTACCTGATGATTTAGATCCCAAAAATGAAATAGCTAAGAAAAAAGCAGAATCAGAAGAAAATTTAAATAATAACCAAGAACTTATGAAGAAATTTAGTAAGAATAAGGATGTTTATCAAGATAATGAAGAAGATTCAGACAATAAAGCTAAAGATAACTTGAAGCCAATTCCTGGAGAAAACATTAAAGATTCTAAAGAAAAACATTCAAACTAGAAAACAGATGCTATTCAAAATTTAGATAGGTTAAAGAAAGGATGATAAAAAATGGGAATATTTAACCAAAAATTTTTTAATGAAGGAAATTGGGAACTAGAAAGAGATGAAGAAGATTGTGATCACATCTTAGAAGAGTTTTTTGAGAAAAAAAGTGAAAAAGAACATTGTGGTGACAAGGTAGTAACTTGTACAAAATGTAAAAAAGAGATAAGTAGAACACCGATTCACGAACATGATTATTTGGTAACTGATCAGGCTGCGAGCACTGATTATCAATGCATTAATTGTGATTATGAATATGAAGAAGTCAAGAATCCATTTGGATAATAGAAAGATAATTATGAATGAAGAACTAATCAATAAAAGATGGAATTACACTAGAAACAAATTGAAAAAATTTCAAAAGTGGTATTCTAAATTAAACAAAAAAACGCAGGATAAAATTCAAGAAATAGTGAATTATTATGATATATCCTATAATGATTTAAATAAGACTATAAAATTATCTGATAAAGAAAGGCTTAATCGTAAGATAGAAGAATGGAAAGAATTAGGTATTTATGAGGGTTATTTTAAGTATCGTGTAGAAGAATTAAATAAATATAATATGAATTATCATAATTTAATAGAAATACTTATATATGGTATATTTATGGAAGAATTACAAAGTATTGACACTGAAATAAATAAATTATTTCAAAGTGTTAGTCAAGATTGTTACAATGAAGGCAGAAATGATCTCAGAAAGAGCGAGAAAAAAATATCTCATTCTTTTTTAGACACATTTAGTCGAACATTAATTGATGGAATTGTATTTGCAGATTATCTAAATGCTTTATATTTAACAAACATGCAAGAGATTCAAAAACAACACTTAATATCATTACAACAAAATAAGAAATTAAATGTGTATAGTGATTTATCTCAGCGACAATTTGAAAAGCAAAGAAATAGGTTAATATGTACTAATAATGATAAGTTTTCAGGTGGCTTAGATAAATATGTTACTGCCCTAGGTAATATGGCTTATATAGAAGCTAGTGACCAAGAAAATCAACAAGTTAAATTAGTGTCAGATCATTGTGATAATGTAACAGACATGTGTTCTTATATGGATGGTATGATATTCAATACCAGAAAGAGAAATGTTTTTAAACGTCCAATGGGAAAAACAAAAAAAGATTTATTAATTCAAGAAGTTGATGTCATGGGACTTGTAGTTGGAATTAACCAACCGCCAATTTCAGAACATTTTCACTGGTGCCATAGCATTCTCACTTATTTAATAAATAAGAGCGCAGATGAGTTGAGAGAAACGTTATTCGAAGATAATATAATAGTTGATGATTTTGAAGGATTAAATAAAAATATAGAACATTTAATAATTTATAATATAAATACAGATGAAAAACTTCATCAGGAATCAAGCAATAGGAATAATAGTGTTGGTAGCCTAAAAGCATTAAAGTTGTTGAATACATCATCTAAAAATAGTTTGTTAGCAGTACATAATCACCCAAGTAATTCTTCTTTTTCTTATAAAGATCTCCAAACATTTAACAAATATAAATCTTTAAATATGATAGTAGTAAAAACAGATAATTATTTGTATTACTTAAAGAAAAATGGTATAAGTAAGATTAAGTCGAAAGATTTTGAAAAATATTATACTTTAGCGAGAAAAGATTATTTTAACAAGTATAAGAAAAATAAAGAAACTTTGCATTTGTTTAATAAAATGATTAGTAGAAAGATTGGGTGGAAGTATGGAAGAAAACAAATATAATGAAAATGAAATAATCTTTGATGATAGAGAATTGGACGAATTATCTGATGATCCAGTAGAAGCAGATGAAGAATTTGAAGAAAAAGTATCCAAAAAGTTAGATAATTATTTAAAGGAACATCCTTTTGAATTTGAAGATTAGCACTGAAAAATAGTGCGTTTTTTACACTACTTTATAGGTAGTGTACTGATAATATATAAACATCGCTCTAGTTCTCCAAAGGTAAGAGTGAGAGTGTAACAATGAGATGACCATTATATTATTGGTACAGTGCTTATAAATAACACTGTAAGTCGATGAATAATCGGCTTTTTTGTGTTGTTTTAAACACTAAGAATTTTGGTTAAACTCACCGAAACGGGTTATTGGCATCCTTAGCCGAAAGAAAGGAATAAAACATGGAAAAAAAACAAGAGGTAACTACTACCGAAACAGTAGAACAAAAGAATGAATCTCAACCAGAAACTCACGAAGAAGTTAAAAAAGAAAAAACTTATACGAGAGAAGAAGTTGAAAGAATTAAAGCTCATGAGAGAGAGTTGATTCGCCAAGAGATTCAAAAAGAGGCTGAAGCAAAAAAGCAAGAAGCTGAAAGACTTGCAAAGATGGATGAAGATCAAAAAAAATCGTATGAGATTGAACAAGCAAATAAAAGAGCACTTACTGCAGAAAGTGAGCTTAATGCTTACAAACTTAAAGATGAAGCCATAAAACAAGCAAGTGAAAAAGGAGTAGACTTAGATCTTATGCAAACTTTGGATTATACAAAAGAAACTGCTGAAAGTATTAAAAGTAAAATTGAAATATTTGAACGTACATCTAAAAAAATCCATGAAAAAGCAATAAGTGATTATTCAAAAGAACCTGCTCCACAAACTGGAGATAGCTTCTCTGAAAAAACTATCTCTGAATGTAAGTCTTATGAAGACTTTGATAATTATTATAAGAAACACCAAAAAGGCAATTAGGTGTTTTTATTTAGAAAGGAAATGATAATATGCCAAAATTCGATTCAAAATCATTTAACCCAGAGGCATTTGCTAGCTATAGCGAAACAGTTTCTAAAAAAAGGTTAAATCAATTAATTAAAGCTAATATTTTTAAACCAAATGAAGATATTAGAAACGCATTAAAAACTCAAACGGGTTCATTTTATGCAATTATTCCAATGTATGGAAGATTGAGTGGTGAACCAGATAATTATGATGGTAAGACAGATATTCAATCAAGTGTATTACCTACTTATGAAAGAGGAGTAGTTGCCTTTGGTAGAGCAAAAGGATTTACTGAAAGAGATTTCTCTTATGATATTACAAGCGGTGTCGATTTTATGTCACAAGTCGCTCAACAAGTATCTGAATATTGGGATGACGTAAACGAAGACGTTTTAATTTCAATTATCAAAGGTATTTTTGCAATGACTTCTGAAGGTGGTTTAGAATTTATCAACAAACATACATTTGATATTTCTGGAGAAACAGAAAATAAAATACAAGAAACTACTTTAAATGATGCATTACAAAAATCATCTGGAGATAAAAAAGCAGTATTCTCTTTAACTATTATGAATAGTGCAATTGCAACAAATTTAGAGAATAAAAAATTATTAAAGTATTTAACTTACACTACTGCTGAAGGTATTGAGATGCCATTAAACCTAGCACATTGGAATGGAAAGCTAGTTTTAGTTGATGATCACATCACTACTGAAACAACTGAAGCAGGAACAAAATATGTTACTTATGCTTTAGGTGAAGGTGCGTTTGATTATGAACCACTAGACGTTAAAGTTCCATATGAAATGGAAAGAAATGCATCCAAAAATGGAGGAGAAGATACTCTTTATTCAAGAGAAAGAATTGTATACGCTCCATATGGTATTAGCTTTACTAAAAAGAATGTTAAAAGTTTCTCTCCTACAAATGCAGAGTTTGAAGATGGTGCAAACTGGGATTTAGTTACAGATACTGAAAACGAAGAATACTTCGATCATAAAGAAATTCCAATCGTTAAGATTGTATCTTTAGGGTAATATCCATGAAGTTCAAAAATAAATATACAAATGAAATTGTGGAAGCAAGCAATAATGTTGAATTGTTTGCTTTTTCTCACAATTCTAATTATGAAATAGTAGAAGTAACTAAAGAAGAGAAACCAAAAGCAGATACCAAGAAGAAAAAAGAAGAGAAACCAAAAGCAGATGTATCTACAACTGAAGAATAATAGAAAGTGAGGCAATAGAAATGAAAGAATTAATCATAAAAAGCGCTATAAGACAACTTGGTCCATTTTTTAAAAAAGGTGATGAAATAATCATTGATGAGATAACAGATGATATGATAACTATTGCCTTTTCTTATTCAAATAGAACTATAGAAAATGGTAGTCCGTTAATTCCAATAATAAAAAAAGCCGTAATATCTACTTACAAATTACGTGGCAGTGAAGGTCTAAAATCACTAAGTCAAAGTGGTAAAAGTATGTCATTTGATAATATAGAAGAAAAAATGAGACAAGACATTCTTAAAAGTAGATTGAGGCTATTGAAGTGATAGTTGATTTAATAGAAGTAACATTAAAAAAAGCTATTTTTGAAAAAGCATCAAACGGCCAATCGATAGCAAAAGAATATCAAAATATAGAAAAATATAGCGTTTTTAAGCAAAATTTAGAAGATGAAATTTCTGCTTCGATTTATGGTGCTAATATTAATAAAATGTTGAGAATAGAATCCGTCCGTCATGAATTAGAAGGATTTTTATGTGATATAATAGAAAATAAAGAAGAAAAAATAAGCGATTATTTTATTTTTTATAATTCTGTTACATACAAAATAACCTCAGTAAATGAATTTAGGATAGATATAGAGAGATTATGAAAAATATAGCTCAATTATCAATCGATATAAAAAAATTTGGAAATAAACTTGAAGAAAATTTAGCCAATAAGCAAAAAGATATAGCAAAGCAAACTTTAGAGGATATCAAAGCAGGAGCACCAGTAAGAACTGGAAGATATGTAAATAGTATAATTTTAGAAGATACAGTAATTGAGAAAAATAGAATATATACTGTAATTAGTAGTGACCTAAAAGTTGGTGGGAATGATCCAAAATGGGCTGATTTTAGATTAGCAGTATTTATTGAACACGGGACAGGTCCTATAGGACAATCAACTTATAATGGAAGACACTTTCCAGTATTTAGACAAACACCATGGTGGTATTTTGATAATAATCTAGGTTGTTTTATTTTTACAGAAGGTATGAAAGCTACTATGCATTGGCAAAAAGGCTTAGATAAAAATACGCCAAATTATTTAAATGCTATTAATGAAGCAATTAAGGAGGCTAAAAGATGAGGGATAAAATTCAAAAATGCTTAAACATAATTAATGAACTTGAATGTGGACCAGAAGTATCAGATGACTTGTTAGAAGAAAAGAAAAATTATTTTAATTATTCTATAAGTGAAACATTTATGTCTGAAAATCATGATAGAAAAAATGTAAATAGAATATCGCTAACGGGTTATTTAAAAAGAAAAAAAAATCACATGGAAAATACACCTTCAATTTTAGATAAAAAAACAGATGAGATTATATTTGAATTAAAACAATTAAATTTTAGATGTTCATCAGATGATGTAAGTGTAAATGATAATATCTCGAAAATAAAAATTACGGGATTTGCTTATTATTCAGAAGTAAATAAAGAATTATTTTGAGAGGAGAGTAAAAATATGAAAAAAATTAATATTATGCCATTAGATATACAAAGATTTGCTCGTGAAGGAGCAGAAACTGACATTTATAACGGAGTTAAGTTGTCGTATAAGAAAAAAAGTGAAACGAATTATACAAGAATATATGGATTAAATGAAGTTCCAGATATTGGAGGAGAGCCAAATACAGTATCAACTACAAATCTAGACAACTTAAAATATGAAACTGAAAAGCAAACATTAATGCCAGTTCAAAAATATAATTTTGGTTTCGACTTAGAAAATCCAGCATTAGATTCAAACATTTATCTTGCTTCTAAATTAGAAGACAGTGGAGAAATTGTTGAGTGGAAGTATGATCTAGATAATGGAATAGTAATTACTTTTGAAAGTAAAGTCAGAACAACAATTCTAGGTGGAAAAACTGGTGAATTGAAAAAATTCACTATGCATTTAAATCCAGAGAAAGAACCTACAAGAACAATTACTGTTCCTACAGGAGAATAAGAAATGGCGATTATATTCAAATATATAAAAAAAAGAAAAATTAAAACAACTGGAAAAAAACAAAATATTAAAGAAAGCAAAAAAGAAGACAATACAAAGAAGTAGTATTGTCTTTACTTTTTATTAGAAAGGAATTTTATATATGAATTATTATGAAATTGAAATAAATGGAAGAATTGAAAAATTCAAGCTAACAGCTGAAGCTTGTATTTTATTAGAAAAAAAAGTAAATAAAAAATTAACTGACTATATATATGAAGAATCAGTAACAATGTGTGTTGACCTACTCCAATATATGAAACGTTTTGAAAATTCTAATTATAGTCAATTAGAATCATTGAAGTTATGTGACGAATTAATATCTTTAGGATGGACATATCCTAAAATTATTACAGACATTATTTATGAAACTTTGGTTGTATCGGGTTTTTTAGAAAAATCAGAGTGGGAAAAAATGAAAGAAGAATCGAAAAAAGCCAAAGAAATTCTAGAAGCTCAGAAGGAGAAAGTTTTACAGAATATATCCGAAAACTAATTAATGAAGGAATCAAATTAGGTTATTTGTATAAGGATTTATATTCTCTTGATTTAAGTGAGTTGGAAAATTTGATTATTGAAGTTAGAAAAGGATTGGGATATAAAATCTGGCGAGTTGCCTCTTTAATAAAACATCCTTTTATTGCAAATTTTCCAGAGTCTCCAGAGGAAGCATGTCCAGAATTATTTCCAGAAAAGCCAACTGTAATGATGTCCGATTGGCTTTTTGAGAGATATATGAAAAGAGGAGGAAGATGAAAGAAAAATATAGTGTAGAATTAGAAATTCTTACAAAATCCTTTAAAGATAAGTTAACTGAGTCAGAAAAAGATACGAAGAAGCTTGCAGATAAAATAAAGGATGCAAGTCAAACTAAATTAGATTTAAACTCAGGCGCTTTCAAAAGTTCTATTGCTCAATTAACCGATGTACAATTATCAAAATTACAAAATGTTCAAGATAAAATTAAGAAGACAATTTCAAATTTAGAACTTGGTAAAATAGATACAAAACAAGCACAAAAATCTTTGAATGTTTTACTTCAAGACGCAGAATGGATCGATTATGAATTTGGTAGAATGACAAATACTAAAATATTATTAAATATTGATACTCAGGGTATTGAAAGTATGAACAAAATAGGCGTAGATGCAGATTTGATAAAAAATAATATAAAATTATCAGAAGCCGCAACAAGCGATTTAAATGCATCAATAAAAAATCTCGAAAAAGATTCAAAAAAAGTCAGCAATAATTTTAATGAAATTTCTTCAAGCGTTAGAAAAAGTAATGTAAATAATGTTTTTAAGGAGTCAGTTGGTAATACAAGAAGATTCATTATGTCTTTGTTTAGTCTCCATACAGCTTGGAGTATGGTTAGTAGAGTTTCGTCTGAAGTATTATCGAATGATGATTATTTGAACGCAAAAAGCGAATTAATAGCAAGTACAATGAGTAACATGCTTGCTCCAGCGCTTAAATTAGTTATTGATACGGGACAATATGCTGTAATAACAATAGCTAAATTAATTGAAATTTTCACAGGATATAATGCTTTGGCAAATGTTACTACTAAAAATTTAAAAAAGACAGAACAAGCTTCAAAAAGTATGAATAAAGCTTTAGGTGGTATTGATGAAATTACAAATCTAAAATCCAGCAGCGGAAGTCTTTCTAATGGTATTCAAGCAGATTTGAATGCATTAAATGATTTTCAAGAAAAAGTGAAGAAAGTAAATGAACTATTTGATAGATTCTCTAAAACGTCTTTTGGACAATGGATAATGAGTGCTATTGATTGGTTTAAATCTTTAGATCCAGCTATGCAAGCTGTTTTAGTAACTGGAGGCTTATTAGCAGCAAAGTTTGGGATACCAACATTATTTTCAGGCTTAATTTCAAGCACAAAAAATGCAAATACAGAAGTTGGAACTTTAAGCAATGCGTTACGTACTTTGAGCGCGTTAGCTGTCGCTGGAATAACAGTATATGTTTCTTATCAAGCGGTAAAAGAAATGATAGCAACAATGAAGGAAGCTGAAGAACAAATAAAAAGAACTGTAGAATCCACTCAATTGTTAACAGGTAAATATCAAAATTTAGATGAGCAAATGCAACAATGGAATGAAACAGGAGAATTAACTAATGAAAAAATTGAAGCACTGGTTTTTGGGTACTCTAATACTGAAGTAAAATTAAAAGATCAAATAGCTCTCTTAATGGAATCTCATACACTTTGGGGCGCTATTTCAGGAGCGTATGGAATGGCTATTGAACAAACAACATCATTAACAGAAAAAACTAAATCTAATAATACAGCTTTTTATAATTTATATTTGACAGGCAAGTTAAATAATGAACAAAAAGAGAAATTGATTCAAAACTTGAAGGATGAGGTCGAAGGATTAGAGACAGCTAATTCTCATTTACATGAAAATTCAAATGAATATAAAGTAAATAAAAATCGTATTTCAGAAGTAAAGCAACAGTTAGAAAATTTGCGAAACGGTAATTATGATACTACAGCCGAAATAAATTTGAAAGCCAATACTTCTTCAGCTAAAAATGAATTGAAGAATTTTTTTGGAAAAATTGCATCAGGACCATCGGCATTAATGGGTGCAGTAGGCTTAAACAATATAGATAATTGGGTAAATTCTTTTGATGTTGGAACTAATTACGTTCCAAATGATCAATTAGCTTTAATTCATGAAGGAGAAGCAATTGTTCCTAAAAAATATAATCCAGTAATCAATCAAAATTATACCAATAATTTTAACAGCAATGAAATGGCTTATTTGCTTAGAGAAATCAAAGATACTTTAGAAGAAAAAGAATTTAATGCCTATATAACAGAAGAAGATATTGGAAGAGCTTCTAGCAGATGGAGTGAATCAAATAGAAGGATTATGGGGAGATAATTATGAGTAAATTTGTTTGGGAAGCTAAATCTACAGTCTCTGGAACATATCAAAAAATGCCAACACCATCATTCTATGATATTGAATGGGAAGATTTTGATAGTGATACATATAGAGATATAAATGTAGGAGATATGCATGATACTGTACTTTCTTCTAAATGGACAAAAGCTAAATTTGTTTATAACTATCAAGAAGAATCAGAAGTGGAAAGTATATGTGAGATGATAAACAATAACCCTATTTATGTAAGACATAAAAATCCGATGTATAAAGGTGGAATTGCAGAAATGCAAATGAGATGTTCCAAAGGATCAATAAGTATGGAAAGAAATAGAGAAACAGGAGCTGAATGGAATAAGCTCTCTTTTAATTTGGTTCAAAAAAAGAAAGCTAGTGGGCAGAAATGATAAAAATATATTTTGATGATAACCTTATTGATCCCACTCAATATAAGTCATTAAATCATTCGTATAAATTATTTAATGATAATGATAATTTTACTTTAGGTAGTGTCACAGCGAATAAGCATGTTTTAATTATTCCTAAGGAACTGTATATTGATTCTGATATTGTTACGATTTATGATGATGAAAAATTAATTGCAACTTTATCTATAGATTCATTGATAGATAATGATGACAACACTTATAGTATTACACTAGTCGATTCGATGACAAAGTTTGAAGATCGATATGATGCAAGTCCATTAATAAAAGGTGATTCAACAATTACAATAAAAGATGTATTAAAAGATATTTGCTCAACATTTGGTGTTGAACTAGGAACAGATGATTTTCTAAATTCATCTGAACCAGTAAATAGTTGGAATAACCGAATTAATGCCAGGACATATATTAGTTTTATTGCAGAATTAAATGGTGGTTTTGCTTTTATCGGAGCAGATGGAAAATTATATTTAAAAAGATATAATACAGAAAAACGTAAATATATCAATTTGAATGAAACAAAAAAATTTAAAATTCATGAAAAGCATGTTATTAGTAGGGTAATATATGACGTAGGTGCAGTGAAATATGAATTTGGCGATGAAAGTGGAGAAACTATCTATCTTTCAAAAGATAATAGGTTTATTAATAATAAGAAGGTAGTAGAAAATATTTATAATGCTGTTGTTGGTTTAGAGTTTTATAGTATTAAATGTGATCAATGTGAACAGTTAAATGTGGAAATTGGCGATTGTATATGTTTTAGAAAAGGAGAAGTGGAATTTCCGAGTTTTGCTCAATTTGATAATTCCTATAATGGTGGATGGCTTGGAGGTTATTCTTTCTTAGTTAAAAACTCCAAACAAAAGGAGACAAATGTTGTTGGTGATAGTGAAAAAATCAAAGATTTAATAATAGATTTAGATTATCTCAATCAAAAGTATTCTATAGAATCTAAAGAAATAAAAGAACAATTTGAAGATTTGAGAAATCCAATCCGAAAAATCCAGAGCGATAATCACTTGTGTATTTATGATGCAGCAGAAGAGAATGCACTAGAATATAAAATATATGGCAAATGTGAACAAGAATATGAATCATCTATACAAAAACCTTGTGAAATAAAGACTATAAACGAAGTAAAAGTAAAAATAACTGGGAAGAATTTGTTTGAATCGGAAAATGGTAAAATCGATGATGATGGAACTGAAAGCAATACTTTGTATTCAGTTAGAAGTAAAGGGTTTATAGATTGTTCTAAAAATAAAACATTTGCTTTTTCAAAAAAAATTCCTATGAATGGCTCAAGTTTGAATGGAATGCTCAGATGCTATGATGAAAATAAAAAATTTTTATTTTCTCTTGGAGGATTATCTAGGAATCAAACAAAGAATGTTGTTACGATGCCAGATGAAGTTAAATATTTTCGATTTGTTCAGTTTGGCTCAGAGTCAGAAGATCCTCAAAAAGTAGATTATGAGATTCAAATCGAAAATAATAACGAAGTAACAGAATATCAGCAATATAAATCTAATGAAATTAAATATGATTTAAAAGATAACGAACTATGTTCAATTGATGATGTAAAAGATGAATTGGATATAGTAACTGGGAATTTAGTAAAAAAAATAGCTAAGATTACATTGACTGGGCAAGAGAATTGGAAATATAGTCTGGCGAGCAATGGAGTAAATCGTTTTATATTAGACTTAGATAATTCAAAAGCAAATACTATGATTGTGTCAAATTATTTTTTAGGTTCATTCAATAAAAATAATTATAACAAGTATAATCAAGCTTATATTGGAAGTAAAGGAGAGCTTTTAGTATGCTATGATGCAACAACAACTAATGATTTCAAATCTTTTCTAAGACAAAAATTTGATGAAGGAAATCCTGTTGTGATTTATTACATGCTTGCAGAAGAAAAACATATTATCTTAGATAACGTAAGAATATCGTTATATAAATCTATTAATCATATTGAACTGATGGAAGATATACAAACCGAAACACACATCAGATATTTAAAAAATACAGCTTTTAGTGAGGCATTCTATACCAAGTCTGAGGCTCAAGCAGAATTTGAAATTGTCAACAATTCAATTACTAATAAAGTCAGTGAAGTGAATACATCTATTACTAATGGACTTCTTGAAACAAATGAAAGATTCAACGACTATGCATTAACAGAGAATGTAACACAACAGATTAATTCAGTAGAAAATAAAATAACATCAAGTGAGCAAAAAATAACAATCATCAATGAAACTTTAGAAAATGGAATATCACAAGTTAGAACCGAGAAGGGATATACGTTTAACGACCAAGGATTATCAATAGATGATAGCAATAGTAAAGCTAAAAACTTATTAAATGAAGTTGGAATGACTATTATAGACAAGAGCACGAACAGTGTTCTTTTATTTGCTGGATATGACGAAGGTACTCAGGAATCCATTGTTAAATCAAAAAATATGACGGTTGAGAAGTATTTAGTTGTTCCAAATTGTCGTTTTGAAAGTTATCAAAATCCCAATCGTGGAAAAGGAACAGGAGTGTTTGATTTATGAGTTTACAAACAAAACAATTAACAGCAAATGGCTCGAACGGGCATCATAAATTTATATTAAATATTAATGAAGAAAGTATTAGCACTGATAGAAATTCATCATCTATCAGTTTTTCTTTTCAACTTTTGCCACTTCAAAACGGTTGGGATTGGAATATAGGATCAAATCCAATTCGCTATAATATTAATATTGAGGGCACAGATTATAGTGGAACGATTACATCTTATGTTGGTAGTGGAACAGTAACATTAAAAACTGGAACTCAAGAAGTATGGCATAATTCAGAAGGTAAGTTGAATATGAATGTGAGGTTCAGTGTTACTGATCCGACAGGACGCTCTTATACGTGTGGTAATGCAAGTGCAAGTACAACGATGCCTTTGACGAATATAGCTCGCTCAACTGCATGTCCTGCATTAAGCGGAGATATTGAAAGCACATATAATATTGCTTTAAATCCAGCAAGTTCGTCATTCACACATAGTTTAAAAGTTAATTTTGGAAGTTTGTCAGGATTCGTTAATGCAAGTGGAGCTTTGCAATCAACTGAATATAAATTTTCGAATAATAACATTAATTTTACGATACCTAGTAGTTTTTATAGTCAATTTTCTGGAAAATCAGGAACAGGGACATTAACGTTAACTACATACAATGGATCAACAAAAATAGGAGAGAAGACTGCTAAGTTAACTGCAAATTGTTTAGAATCCAGATGTCGACCGTCAATTTCTGCAGCAGTAAAAGATGTTAATCAAGCAACTATTGATTTGACTGGTGATGCAAATAAGATTGTCAAAGGGTTCTCTAACGTTTTAATCACACCAGCAATTAAAGCATCCGTGACTTCTGGAGATACTAAATCAACGATAACATCCAAGTCAGTAGATGGTACTGTATTTACTACTTCTAATGTTACTTTGAATAAAGTTAATAAAAAAGATTTTAGTATTACAGCAACGAATAGCAGAGGTTTTAGTACTACAGTTACTGTTTCTGCAACTGGCTCATTAGTAGATTATTTTAGCCCAATTATGAATGCAAATTTTGCTAGAATAGATCAAACAAGTGCCGAAGTCAAATTGACTTATAGCGGTACTTTTTTTAATTCGAATTTTGGCAAAGTGGCCAATACTATTGCTTTGAAGTGGTATTGGCAAGAAAAATATGCAAATAGTTGGACGTTTGGTGGTACAATCACTCCAACGCTGAATAATAATAATATTAAACAAACTACGATTAATTGTGGAGCTATATTTGATTATCAAAAAAATTATAGATTTAAATTAGAAGCAATTGATAATCTTTCAAATGGTAATAAGGAGATGGATGTTACAGCAGGCATACCTAATTTTGATTTTGGAAAAGAATGGTTTGAACATCACACAAATGTTTACTTTGATAAAAAAACAATTTTTCAAGCAGGATTAGAATTACTTCATGAAACTCCATATTTAGATTTTCATTTTGCAAATGCTAGTGATGATTTTACTTCGAGAATTATCGAAAAAGCAAAAGGAGTTTTAACTTGTGAAAAAGATTTAAATGTTGCTGGAAAACTAAAACAAGGCAATGTCGATTTAATTACGAGTGGAACGTCTAATAACTGGACATACTTTTGCTTTTTAAACAAATTTGTTATTGGATTTCGTTGCATTAATGTAACTTTCGCTAATGGTCTTGCAGAAATTGGTCCACCAGCAGGAATCCAGTCTGGAATAGTGGTTGCTACATCTGTTTGGAATAACGAAGGTAATCTGAGTTTGAATGCTCATTTTACTGGTTCAATAGTTAATGTTAATGCCTGGAATCAAGATAATTCGAAATATTCAGGAACTAATTTAATCAATCTTATAATTGTAGGACAAAAATAGAAAGGATTTTATAAATGAAAGTAAAATTATATTCGTCAAGAAAAGTTAATATAGAGACTTTGTCTGGGGGATATATAGGAACGAGATATGAACAAAACGCAACAATATTAGAGTTCGATTTCTCTGATTTAAATATAGAAAATATTGAAAGCATGACAAAAACAATCCATTTGGTTAATAAAGAAAGGAAAAAATTATGGAAGGACTAAAAAGAATAAAAGATAGTTATTTATTAGTAACTTTTTTTGCTGGGTTAGTGGTTAGTGGGTTTATGTTCGCTCATAATACACTAAACAAATATGATGAACTATTAAACAAACTTAACACTACACAACAGATGTCTTTAAAAAGCGTTATATGGAATGAATCCATTCCAAAGGGAGAGCGTGCAGCAGCTTGCGATGTTTATCTTGGAGCAGGCTACAATTCAATGACAAAAAAAGAATGCCAAAAAATATTAGAAAGTGAAGAAAAATAATGAAAAAAGCATGGAGTGATTTAAAGTCATTTGTAACAGTAGTAATGACTATAGCAATGGTTCTATTGCTATTTGTTCCTTACGAAGTTAATAAAGAAGTTTTAATGTTATTTAGTACGTCATATGGAGCAATAATGACGTATTTTTTTAATAAAAAAGATAAGGAGAGTAATTAATATGGAAGAAAATAAAGTACAAGAAATTGAGGAAGTTATGAAAGAAGTAACAGAAGAGATTGTAGAAAGTTTTGAGGAGGTTTAATAATGAGTAGAGTTTTAAATAAAAATCATATAGTAACTTATAGTTACAAAAAAGGTGTTCACGATGGTATAGATCTAGTAGGCGAGGGATATACACTTGCAGATGTAAAAGCACATTCTACGGGAACGGTAGTATCAGTAAGAAAAGACTACCAAACTACTGATAAAACTGGAAATAGCTACGGAAACTACGTAAAAATTAAACATGAAGGTGGATACGAAACTCTTTATGCACATTTGAAATTTGGAAGTGTTTGTGTAAATGTAGGCGACGTAGTAACTTGTGGGCAAAAGATTGGTTCTATGGGAGCGACTGGATATTGCTTCGGAGCACATACACATTTTGAAGTTAGAAAAGATGGTGTGAAAATAGATCCAACTCAATTTATAAATTCTGATTTGCCAAAAATTCAAAAAATAGAACCAGTTCAACAACCAACACCACAACCACAGCAAAAATCACAAGCAGATGTTCTTGAAATTGTAAAAAGAACCATTCGTGGAGATTTTGGAAATCAGCCAGAACGTCAAAAAAAGATTGAAAGTCTAGGTTTCAATTACGAGGAAGTTAGAAAACAAGTAAATCTAAATTATCAACATGGAACGACTAGATGGGACAATGTTAAATTGTATTAAAATTAAAGGATAATCTCAATCGAGGTTATCCTTTTTTTGTTTGTCTAAATTTAAATCTTTTCTAATTAAAGATAGAACATAATCTTGAAAAGATGAGATGTTTCTTTTTATCATTTCTATTTTAATTTTTTTATATTCTTCTTCTTCAATTCTAATAGTCTGTTTTTTTATCATTTATATAGCTTCTTTCTATTTACAATCAATATCATCAACGACTTCGATAATATCATCATCTTCATCAACGATAACTTCTTGTAAAGTGGCTATATCTTTATATAATCTTACATGATTATCATCCCAATGCATTTTGCTTTCGAATTTTTCAAATTCTTGTTTAGCTTCTTTTAAATTATCAAACATTTTTTGATCATATTCAAAATAAATTCCTTTTCCTTCTTTTTCGTTTTTCATTTCTTCCTCTTCATAATAAATACAATATTTTTTCATTACAATTCCTTCTTTCTGAATTAATTATAGCATATTGACGTCATGACGTCAATATGTTTTTGAAAAATTATATTTTTTTATTTTCTACAGATTGAATTGAAGTATTGAATAGTTAAATAATTATCATCAGTTTAAAAAAAGGAAGAAATAAATTCTTCCCATAACATGAATTAGACTTTCGTCCAGAAACAAAGTATCACATTATATACAAAATGTCAAATAAGTTTGCTAAGAGGAATTGCAAAAGGTATAATATAGATGAGAACAAAAAAGAGATACTCTTGTATCTGTTCTCAATTACGTTTCTGCGTCTCTTAATTGAGACGCTTTTTATTTATCTTTGTCTTTAATCAAAATTATCAAAATAATTAGTATTATTAGATATTCCATAGCTACTTCCTAATATCATAATAATCACCCCACATAAAAGACACAAAAGTACCTTAACAATTATAACAATCGATCACTAAGTTGTCGATATTTGTCGTTCAAAATATATCACAAAATGTCTGAATTTGTGTTATTTTTGTTTTGGGGGGATTTTTGCGTGACAAGAAATCAATTAGAAAGAAAGTTAAATTATTTGAGAAAAGAAATTATATATTATAGTAGAGTATTTCCACAAAGTAATAAAATAGCAATATTAAAAAGTGAGTATAGGTATTACATAAAATTGACAAAATAATTGTCTATTATATGATATTTATGTTGTGGGTGATTGTACTTGACAAAATTACAAAAAGTAGTAGAGTATTTCCACAACTTATGTTATTCTATTTTTAGAATAGGAAAACTAATTAGAGGTGAAAAAAATATGAATCAAATTTATAGTGCATTAGATATTGCAACTTGGTTCATCTACAAAAATTATGCAGAAAAAAAAGAAAATCAGGCAAGTAATGATGATTATGAAGTATATGAAAGTTTAACACATTTAAAATTACAAAAATTATTATATTATGCTCAAGGAATATCTTTATCTCAAAATGATTGTGTACTTTTTAAAGAAAAAATAGAAGCATGGGAACACGGACCAGTTGTAAAAAGTGTTTTTAATAAGTTTTCTTCTAAAGGAAGAACAGAAATAACAATAGAAGATGTTTCAGATGCTAATATTATTAGGAAAATAGAATCTGATACAAAAGCGAGAGAAGTATAAATATAACTTATGATAACTTTGCTATTTATACAGCATGGCAATTAAGAAATATGACACATAAACAAGGAAGCCCATGGTATAAATCTTATTTTCCTAACCTAAACAAAGAAATAAAAATTGATATAATAAAAGAATATTTTGATAAAGAAGTAATGGAATAATGGCAACAAAAAGAGTAAAAACGCATTCTTTAATCAATAATAAATTCTGCACAAATTGCTTTAATCCAACACATATTAAATTTAACTTTTCTTTCATAACATATGATGATAATTTTTTAGAAGAATATCAGGTGCAACTTTTAAAAAGAATAAGAGAACTTTCATCAGTACCTTATCTAGAAATGATATCGTGGTCAAAAAATATAGGGATAGAAATAGAAAAAATTAATATAAAAAAAGATATATCAAATGATTTTTTTCTAGGGAATAGTCATCGTGATTTTGATGATAAAAAATTTGCAATTTTTCGATTATATACTAATAATAATCCTATTGTTGCAAGAGTTATAGGAAGATTGATTAATAAAGTCTTTTATATATTTTTTTATTGATATAGGTGGAGATTTATATAACCATTAATTTGTGATATAATAAAAAAGTCTTAGGTGACCCGTGTGGGCCTAGGACTTTTTATTTTATATAACTTTTCCCAAACATTCTTATAAATTCATCCAACTCTCCATAATAACTCAACCAGTAATCTCTGCATCTATCATGCCAGTACTGATTAAATGATTCATCTTCTTGCAGAGTAGAGTGATGATATTCACACAAAGGTATTACGAATCCATATTTCATAGAACGTTGCCGATTACGTCCTGAAAAAAGCTCGTGTTTTGTAATAGATCCAAAACACTCTTTATTTGCATAAAAGCATGTTTTTAAGTCATCAATAAACACAGAATAGCGATTTCTTTCGAGTTTAGTTAGCTTTGATGATTTCTGTTTTATTTTATGGCTATTTGATTTTCTCTGCACATTTCTGTAGAGCTCTGTGTTATTCTCTGCAGAGATATTAGAATTATGCTTTCCTGTTGAACTATCCGAAAATTTCGGAAGGTTCCTATATTCAAAATACTTGCAATCATACTTATTACATTTTTTAATATCAATTATTTTATTTGTTTTTTTACATTCAAATTTCTTGTTTATTTTTATTTTTAGATATTTACAATTTGCCATTTTTTATACTTTAATCTTTGCTAGAAAATGCTTCAAAAACTAACATACAACTAACAAATAGTGCGATTTTACTAGGAAAAATAGACTATAAAAAGGGTTCAAGTCCCTTCGCCTGCACCATATAGATAGGAAACTCGAACTTTTCGAGTAAGTAATAGATTACTAACAGAAATGTTAGTTTTTTTGTTGTTTTAAAGAAGGCTAGGAAAGTTAATAAGATACTTGTATCAGTAGGAGCAATGTCAATAAAAAAAGCTTGTTCAATTAGAAAAGATAATGAATTATTTATAATTAAATCAAAATAATAAATTGGAATCAAAATACAATTTAATGAGCAGACTAGAAATAGTTTGCTTTTTTATGTATAATTATAGTACAAAGTTAAAAAAACGGTTCTAGTTGTTAGTCCAGACATCAGTAACCTGCCTCCTAAGGTTGTCTGTTCTTTGTATATTTTTACAAGTAGGAGGTTAATTTGTATGAATAAGATACAAATTAAATTGACACTTATTTGATGGTGTTTTTGAAAGAGTATTTGGCAATAAATTAGAAGTTGCTAAAGTTACTTTTGGTGCAGAGCCAAAAGAGATAGGTTATTTTTACAATTGAAGTCACACCTTATTTTAGGAAAACATTGAATTATCAAAGAGGAAGCAGTAGAAATAGTCACACAACTAGCATTTTATTCTGGATGGCCAAAAGCATGGAGTGCATTTGATCTTATTAAAGTGGTTTATAGTGATGAAGAGTATGATAAGTTAAAGTAGTGCAGTAAACAGCATATTTTATAATAACTGTGAGGTGTGAGCGATGAATAAGTAATGAGATTTTATATGAAACAGATGATGGAAAAAATCAATGTTGATGTAATACGAGAAAAATGAAACAACTTGGCTTACTCAAAAAAGCCTAACAGATTATAATATAGGTGACAAATATACTAAAAGATTACATTATTAAAGGATTTAAAAATGTTAAAGAAAGATTATAAGAATAAAAGCATTTTAGTAGTAACACATGTTGGTATAATTTATGCCATTCATAGGATATTAAAGATGCCAAAGAGAATGGTAAATAACCTAGAAATTGTCGAAATAGTGCTTTAATGTAATTAAAAAATATATGTTTGAATTGAAGAAAAATGAAGTTTCTGTTAAGTGTGTGAAAAATTAGAATTTTATAGTATAATATAAAGAAGAGTTTTAAAGGAGCTGAATAAAATGAAGTATGCTAAAGAATTGATGATTATTTTGCTTTTTTCATTTATAGGTGAGGTATTAAATCATTTGATTCCACTACCTATACCTGCAAGTATATATGGCATGGTTTTACTTTTTATTTCGCTTGCGACAAAATTTATAAAATTAGAGCAAGTGGAAGAAACAGCAGAATTTTTGTTATCAATAATGTTGATATTTTTTGTACCTGCATCTGTAGGAATCATGGACACCTTTTTTGCTTATAAATCAAGTATGGCTTTTATAGTTATCATTGTTATTATTTCAACTATTGTTGTTATGGCAACAACTGGGTTGGTATCACAGTTTATTATAAAACTAATAAATAAAAAGACGAAAGTAGGGAAATAGGAATGCAAGAATTTTTACAACAAACCAATTACTTTGGATTTGTACTGACATTAATTATATATTACTTATCTGTTCTTTTAAAGAACAAGGTAAAGAAGAATTTATTTAATCCCTTATTAGTAACTACAATTATTATAGTTGCTATATTACTTATTTTTAATATTGACTATGAAACTTATAATATTGGTGCCAAATATATTTCATACTTTTTAACACCAACGACTGTATGTTTGGCAATTCCCTTATATAAACAAATAAAGGTTATAAAGAAAAACATGATTGGTATTTTATCAGGGATAGTAGCAGGGGTACTTGCGAATGCCATTGTAATTGTTGGTTTTACAATGTTATTTAAAATTGAAAATGAGTTAGGAACGTCATTACTGTCTAAATCGATAACGGCACCAATCGCGATTGAATTAACCAATGAATTAGGCGGAATATCCTCTATAACTGTGTTTGCAGTAATACTATCAGGTATTATTGGCGCAGCAATCGCCCCATCAGTGTTCAAAATTCTACACATTAAGGACGAGACAGCCCAAGGGCTTGCTTGTGGTACTTCTGCCCATGGTTCAGGGACAACAACAGCTTTGGAATTAGGCAAAATTCAAGGTGCGATGAGTGGATTAGCGATTATTGCGACAGGCTTAATTACGACAATCATAGTACCGATCGTTAATCATATATTTTTTACTTAGTAAATTTGAATTAATAAAATGATTGTTGACGATTGAGGAGATATCTACTATAAAGAATCTAAAAGAAATTTTGTGTTATACTATATAAAATATGAATTTTAGCAGTAACAAGGCTACCCAAAATTAAAATTAGATAGGATATATATGGAAAAGGTAAATAACGATGTATGGAATTTAGATTTTGATGAATAAACTTTAAATTATATTAATTCTAAATTATCAGATTGTTATATATGTAATCTAGATGGAAAAGTTATTATTGGTAATTAGTTTAAAAAACATGATTTTCTTTATTGAATTGTATTTTTTATTCAACGATTATTTTAAAGTCCTAATGATAAAGTAATATCCATTTTATCAATATGGACTTTTTCTTGTTTTATTTGTGTACCAATATTTATTTTGTAATCAAAATTGATTATATCTAGTGTTTTAAAATAATACGGTATATGTGTTCCGTAAGAGTTAGTACAGAAGATCATGCTTGTGAGGGTTTTAGTTTACCAGAACAAAAAGAGAGATTAGAAACATTTTGTAAATTTAAAGGTTATGCAATTGTAGATTATTATACAAATGCTGGGATTAGTGCTAAAACAGGTAATTTAAGACCTGAATTTGAAAGATTAAATAAAGATATCAATGTAAAAGATATGAATGGCTATATTGAAATGCAAGAAGAAATATCTAAAAATCAAGAAAGATTAGAAAAAGCAAATAAGAAATTCATTGAACTAATTTATAACTCTACTAAAATAAAAGAGATAGTTGATAACTTAAAGATTACTATAACTAGTAAAAATAAGTATGCGTTAAAACAAGATGATAAAAATAAAATTAATACAAATATTTTAAATAAAATAAAAAATAAAGTTCTAAAAATATTTATTGAATTAGAAAAAAAATATGGAAATTTAGATGATTATTATATCGATTTTTCAAACAAGAAAGAAAAAAAAGAAGTTATAAAAAATATTACGAATATCATAACAGACAATTCAGTTCACATAGGCGATAGTAATAAAATAGAAAGTTCAAATGTAGGTATAAATAATAAAATAGAAAAAGACGAAAGTAACGGAAAAAATATTTTAATTGATATATTCGTAGGAATTTTTGTTGCTGTGGTTGGAGGCATTATTTTATATTTTATAACTTAATAAAAAAGTCTGAATCATTTTCTTTTGAAAAATTTAAGAGTATGATTAATAGTCATCTTGATATACAGTACATACTCTATATATTTGACTACTGGCATATGATTATAAAAAAAACTATATAAACAGAGAAAAAAGTAGTACAATGATATTAGCTCAACGCTACATTAATAGTATATTAGAAAAGGAGAATAAAAAATGACAAAAAAATTATTAACTATTTTATTAGGAGGCACTCTGATTTTAGGAATTGCGACTGGGTGTACAGAACAAAAACAAGATGAATCTCAAAAAAATGAAGTGCAAGAAAAATCAAAAGGCCATTGTGAAGCCGAAGAGTGCATCAAACTAATTGAACCCAAAATGCAGGTAGAAGAAGTAAATGAAATTATTGGTTTTGCTGGAGAGAAAAAAGAAGGATCAAATACTTATATATGGCAGTTAACAGAAAAAACAAAAATAGAAGTAGAGTACAAAGATGGTTTAGGGACTATTACAGCAAAGATGGATAAAGATAAAATAAGTAATGATAAGTTTAAAATATCTGTTTGCTATGATATTCAAAGTTCTATAAAAAGTGGCACAACATTTACTTATGAAGAAATGGTAGAAAAGTTTGAAGGAATTGAAGGATATCTAGAAACAAAAGCACCTACATTTAAAATGTATATGTGGGTAAAAGATGGTCAAACATTTAGAGCGACCTTCTCTGATAGTTTAAACGGAAAATGTTCTATGGTATCTCTTCGATAAGAGAAAAAAACATTTATGAAAAACATAATAAAAAATACTTTTTTCTACAAATTAAAAAAGTGAAATAATTCACTTTTTTTATGTTTGTCGAAATGAATAAAGTTATTTATGTGCTTCTTGATAGTATGTTCTTACTTCATTGGGCATTTGATCTGGAGTCATGCTTTTAACTCTTTTTTCTGTTCCATCTTTTAGGGCTTCATCATAATACCAACATTTAAAATAAATCATCTGAAGTGCTTTTTCTAATTCTTTTATTTCTCGCTCGATGCTTTCTTTTTGATGCAAAAAATAAAAAAAGTGGAGACGAATTAATTCACGCTTAATAAATGGAAATTAAGATAGAAGTTTTTAAAATGACAGCCTTAAGAAAAAATTAAGAATTGCTTCTAATTGTTATGGTACAATGAATATGTAATATCTGTTATAGGGAGAGATGTATTCATGTCTAATATACTTATAGTTGATGATGAAAAAGAAATAGCAGATTTATTAGAAATCTATTTAACTAACGAAAACTATAAAATATTTAAGTATTATTCCAGTATGGACGTATTAAATGATTTAGATAAATTAACTATTGATTTAGCGATTCTGGATGTTATGATGCCTGAAATGAGTGGCTTTCAACTTTGTAAAAAATTAAGAGAATCAGGATATACATTTCCTATAATTTTTGCTACTGCTAAAATTGAGGACATAGATAAAATAAATGGGCTTTCATTAGGTGCAGACGATTATGTTACCAAACCATTTCAGCCTTTAGAACTGATAGCAAGAGTAAAAGCTCAACTTCGTAGATATCAGAAATACAATCTTTTAAAAAATGATAAAGATGAAATAGATTTTAGAGGCATACGAATAAATAATGATACACATGTATTTTTCTTTAACGAGAATAGAATTGAATTAACAAAAACAGAATTTGCTCTTCTTTGGGAACTTTGTTTGCATAAAGGCAATGTTGTCAGAAGCGATGATCTATTTTCTAAAGTATGGGGGGAAAAGTATTACGAAAAAGATAATAACACCATTATGGTGCATATACGACATTTAAGAGAAAAAATGAATGATGATGGAAGAAAACCGAAATATATAAAAACGGTATATGGAGTGGGGTATAAAATTGAAAGTGAATAGCGATAATGATGTAAAAATAATGTTAAAAAAAGCATACACTGAATTTATTGTTCAAGCATTTATTTATTTTATTATAGTAATGGCAATAGGTATTTTTATATCATTCATTGGAAGCAAATTTGATTATCAATGGTTATATGACTGGAATCCTAGTATATATAATTTTATTGAAATCTTATTTGATAAAATATTTTATACTGGTTATTATCTATTTGTAATCATCATTTTAATGTTAATAGTTTTTTTAGTTTTACTTTATAGACTATTAAAAAAAATTTTTTCTTATATAACAGCTATATCAGACTCATCGGATAAGTTGTTCGATAAAAATATTGAATATATTACATTACCTGAAGAACTTTCAAATCTTGAAAAAAAATTAAATCATTTTAAAAGAGAATCAATAAAGAATGAAAAACTTGCGCTAGAGAATAAAAAGAAAAAAGATGAATTAATTGTATATCTTGCCCATGATATAAAAACACCACTAACTTCTATGATTGGGTATCTATCATTATTGAATGAAATAGATGACATGCCAAAACAAAAAAGGAAAAAATATATTAGTGTTGCTCTCGACAAATCATATAAATTAGAGGAATTAATAAATGAATTATTTGATACTGCAAGATACAATTCCGAAAAAATCTTTTTAGAAAAGGAAGAATTAAATTTAAATCTTATGTTAGAACAAATAATAGATGATTTTTATCCTATTTTAAAAGAACGAAATAAAAATATTATTTTTAATTATAAAGAAAACATTACTTTATATGCTGATTCTGACAAACTAAGTAGAGTTTTCAATAATCTTATAAAAAATGCGATTAACTATAGTAAAGAAAAGAGTGACATTAATATAAATGTCTTTCAAAACGACAAGAAAATTACCATTAAAATAGTCAATGAGGGTAAAAAAATACCAAAAGAAAAACTAAATAGAATATTCGAACAGTTTTACAGATTAGATTCTTCGAGAACAAGTAAAAATGGTGGTAGTGGATTAGGCCTAGCAATTGCTAAAGACATAATAGAACTTCATAAGGGAACAATTAAAGCAAATAGTAACGAAAAAGAAACTACATTCACTATAGAATTACCACTTTAAAAATAAATTAAGAAAATCTTAAGATTTTTATAAGAAGAAATTAAAAAACAGTCATTAAGAAATTGATACAATAAATTTGTATTAAATTATAATGATTGTTTTTTTAATACAAAAATTAAGGAAATACGTTTATGAAAAGAAGAGAAAAGAAGAAAGATAAGAAAAAAATTATAATTATTATATTTATTTTAATATTTTTTATTTGGGGAAGAAATGAAATCTATAACTATAAATTTAAAAAGGAAAGAATCAGCTCATATGTAGATGTATCAAATAATGAAAATGTCGATAGTATAAATTATTTAGAATCATTATCAATCAAAGATTCAAAAATAGCAACAATTATGGAAAATAAGGATAAATATCCTAAAGTGCTATTAGAAATGTTTTCAAGAAACCTTGACATGAAAGAATATGTATTAAAATATTTAAACTCTAAAGGCCAAGTATTTTCAGATAATATTGGCAAAGTTACGAAAGGAAAATACCCCTTATTACTTCAATATGATACTAGATGGGGCTATGGAATGTATGGAGAAGACCCTATTGCTATAAATGGTTGTGGACCAACATCACTTGCAATGGTTATTGCAGGTCTTACTGGTAGAAATGATATTACACCATATGACATAGCAACATATTCATATCAAAATGGCCATTATGCAAGTGGTACAAGTTGGACTCTTTTTACAAAAGGGGCTAACAACTATGGAATAATTGGAACAGAATTACCTTTATCAAAATCAGTAATGATTAATGAATTAGAGCAAAAGCATCCCATTATTTGTAGTATGAGCAAAGGTGATTTTACAACAACTGGACATATCATAGTTATAACAGGTATGAAAGATGGTGAATTTATCTTAAATGATCCGAATAGTAAAGAAAGGAGTAATAAATTATGGAGTTATGAAAACATAAAATCACAGATAAGAAATCTATGGGCATTTAAATTAAATAAATAAAAAAAGCTAATAGAAAATAAATTGATAAATTCCAATTGCGAGAAATTGTCAGTAATAATTATTACACATCCTCTATCAAAAATAATTAATTTTATATCCAAAGATTAAAAAAAGTTACTTTTTATGAAAAATTAGAAAAAGTTATAAAGTTGTGAAAATAACACAATTTATGATATACTAAAAACATAAAAAATAAAGGGAGATAAGAATGAAAGAGACAATAGCAGATATTTTAAAAGCAAAAGAATTGTTAGAAACAAAGATGTATGATATCCCAAGATTTGAACGTATTTATGCATTTTCTAATGAAAATCTTAAAGAATGCTTTGGAAATTTTGATGTTCAAAATAAAAAATGTTTAACAGTATTAGGAAGTTCTGATCAAGCTTTTGACTTATTTTTAAGTGGAGCCATGGAAGTGGATGCATTTGATGTCAATCCACTAACAAAACATTATTTTTATTTAAAGAAAGCGGCGATGACAGCTGATTTGACAAAAAAAGAGTATTTAGATTTCTTTAATGGTTATGGTGTCAATACCAGAGAGAATGCCTTAAACACAAATACATATCATAAAATTCAGTCCTTTTTAGAAAAAGATGAGCGCCTTTTTTGGGATTATTTATTTGAAAACTATTCATCAAAAGATATATCCACACACCTTTTTTCAAGAGAATTATTAAGTTCAAAAATGCTTGAAAAAAGGTGTGTGGATATATCTTTTGATGAATAGTTT
>CAJUGF010000005.1:0-4081 GCA_910585915.1 uncultured Bacilli bacterium
ATTGCTTCTAAATCTTATTGCACATTATCTATGCACTTCTTTTTTTAAAATACATAAGTGACTTAACTTATATTGATTAGCAGAAAAACTTGATTTTTTCTTTTTTTGTGTTATAATACATCACTAAAAAGAATGGGTGGTTTTTGGTTATGAATCTTAATCGTAAAATAAGTGTTTTTTTATCGCTTATAGGAATAATGTTTATTTCTTTAGGATTAGTATTGTCTTTTAACAATCAATCTTCTTTTGTTGTTGATACAGAGACGACACTTAATGCTAATATGACTAGTTTGAAGCTAGGTCAAGAGATATTAGTAACATTGAAATTAGGTAATTATAATGATGTTACTAGTGGTTATAATGCTTATAAAGCTAAGCTGATATATGATCAAAATATATTTGAGCAAGTTTTACAAGATGACTTTATCTCATTAAATGATTGGGAGGAGTTAGAATATAATCCAGATACTTTTGAATTTGTAGCTATTAAGAAAGTTGGGAGTAAGACTTTAGAAAATGTTGTGCAGGTTAGGTTGCGAGTAAAATCAACAGCGATTGCTGGAACAACTACGATAAAAATTAATAATATTGTTACTTCTGAAGGACGTAAAGATATTTTTGTAGAAGATCAGAGTGTAGATGTAAATATTATTAGAGATCAAGTAATGAATCCTGATAATACTAATATAGGAAATTCTTCTAATAATAATAGTTCTGATACTATTTATACTAATAACTCTTCTTCAGGAAGTTCTAATCAAATTAATGATTATAATACTACTGAAAAAGATGATAATCATAATATTACTGCAACAGATAAAGAAGATCGGGAAGAAACTTTTGATCAAGTGGATAATAAGGAAGAGAAGTTTGAAGAACATAAATCGGATAATATTAGACGTAATACTTTTCTATCATTTATTATAATCATGCTTATATTCCTTATTATTATCATTATTTTATATCGCAAAAAAAAGGATGAAAATAAGAAACATGTTAATATGTTTTTTATAGTTACACTTATGAGTGTCGGCTTTTTATTATTTTCAGGTTCTGTATATGCAGCTTATCATTTATTTAAAGGTGAACTAAATGAGGATGGTCAAATTAATTATGATGATTTGAAATTATTGGAACTTCATTTAATTAATAAGAAAATTCTTCCTCCTTATCTATTAGAAAATGCAGATATGAATAGTGATGATAAAATTACGGTAACTGATTTAACTCTTTTGGTACAGAAGTTAGAAAAGACATTAGATTATGAGGTTGAATTTACGGAAATCGATCAACAGAATCAATACGTACCAAAAAATAGTAATTTTACATTAAGTTTTAAAGCCACAGTTCTTTATGGAGCAAAAATTGAGAGAGTTAAAATTAATGGTGTTTATTATGATGTTGTAAAAGATAATGATAATGATATTTATCATGTTTCTTTAAATGCTTCCAATAACGCAGGGGCTATTAACTATCATTTTAGTGAAGTAATACTAAATAATGAGCAAACAGTAGATGTTGATTTTACAGAATCCATAGAAGTATTAAAAGAAAAGCCAAGTATTACTAATTATGTAGTTAAGGATAATTTAAATGATTCAACGCTTAATATCATGTTTCATTTGGAAGATAATGATTCAGCAGTTACTTTTGGTAATGTTCAAATTACTGATGAATTTGGTAATATTGTAAAAGAACAAGATATTAAAAATGGTTCTAATAACATTATGTTATCTGTTATAGAAGATAAAATTTATACTGCTAAGTTTAGCATAGATTATAATTTAACAAATGATAAAGATTTAGCTGATAGTAATTTTGTTGGTAACATGGAACAAGTGAAAGAATTACAATTGATAGGTGATTACCAATTTGAAATATCTAATTTTGTAACTGAAAAAGATACTTACTTTGCAAATGAAAAGGTTAAGGTATACTTTGATAGTTCTAATATTAGTAAATATGTTCCTAATCAAATTAGAATAAATGGTCAGGATTATGACGTGAATATTGAAAATGGAAAATATGTTGTAGTTTTACCTGAATTTAAAGATTTTGGTAAAAAAACTATTAAGCCAGAGATGATTATTTTAAGTAATGGTAAGGCATTTGAAATTGAAGAAGATATTGATTTAAATATTAATGTTATTAAGAGAGTACCTACTGTTTCAGAGTTAATGTTAGAAGAAGATGCTGAAAATGGAGAAGTAACAATTAATTTTGATGTTCATGATGAAGATTATGCATTATCTAAAATGTTTATTGAAATTAAAGATGATCAAGGTAATTTACTTGAAAAAATTGAATTAAATAGCTCTGAATTAACAGGATCTAAACATATTACTAAAGTATTTAAAAATTTAGGAATTGTTTCTAGTTATCATGTAAATGTTATTGCAAGTTATTCTCAAACTGATAATGATTCAGATTTTAAAGAAGATGTTGTGTTGTATCAAAAAGATTTTATAGCAGCATTTAAAGCTGATATTATTTCTGTAAGTAGTGATAAACAGTATTATGAAAAAGGAGAAAATGTTGTACTTACATACAAAGTAACTACGAATGGATCTCATGATATTTCTAAAATTCGTATCAATGGACAAGATTATAATGCGATAAAATTAGAAAAAGATTTATATGAAGTAGTTTACAAAGCTTCTACAGATGCTATTGTTGAAGAGATTCATACTAGTAAAGTTATTTGTACTAGTGGGAATGTTGCTAGTGTTTCTAATAAAGCACAAATTGAAATACTTAAAGATGTTCCTAAAATAAGTGATTACAAGGTTAGCAGTAATAATAAAGATGCAAAAGTTGTATTAGATTTTAATATCATTGATAATGACAATAGTTTTATAGAAGGTAATGTGGTACTTCTTCGTAAAGACGGTTCTGTTGTAATGAATAAGTCTATTAAAAGAGGAAAAAATAATGTAGAATTTGATGTAGAGTTCTTTACTACATATGATGTAAAAGTTAATGTTACTTATGATAGAGATAGTGTATCAGATTCAACTAATAAATTTACTACTACAATTTATTCTTCTGAAATTTCTGAAATCATTGCTGGAGAGTTCTCTATTAATAATGTTAACGCTATAAAAAATAATGAAAGTTCTAAATACTTTTTAAAGAACGAAAAGATTACTTTAGAATTTGATGATGTTAATTCCTATGCTTCTACTATAGTTGCTGTTACTATTAATAATAAACAATATGATGTTCAAAAAGATGGAAATACTTATTCGGTTATTGTTGATGGATATCTAAGTAGTGGATTTCAAACAATAACAATTTCTAAAGTAAAATTAGCTAATTCTCATGAATTAGAAGTTACGTCTAATAATCAAGTTCAAATAGAAGTATTAAAAGATAAACCAGTTATTCAAAATTATAAAGCTATGATTAATGAAGATGATTTAAAAGCAAATATTTCATTTGATTTCATAGATAATGACAATGCTTTTGTAAATGGTAATATTGTAGTTGTTGATAAGAATAATAAAACAATCGTTGATAATGCTATTCAGAGTGGAGCAAATCATGTAGAAATATCTCTTGAAGAAGGTATGCAATATACAGTTAAGATTAATGCAAATTATAATTTAACTTCTGATTCAACGATTACTGATCCGGAAGTTACAGGTATTATTAATTTAGATGACGAATTAGATTTCAATATTGATTATGAATTTCAAGCTACTGATTTCAAAACATATGATAACAATATAGAGAGTGTAAAATTCCATAAAGATAAAGAAGTTAAAGTTATGTTTGATAGTTCTAACT
Organism: uncultured Bacilli bacterium; assembly: GCA_910585915.1. Classification (GTDB taxonomy): domain Bacteria; phylum Bacillota_I; class Bacilli_A; order RF39; family UBA660; genus MGBC162267. Next base: position 3,790 of record CAJUGF010000005.1, read on the forward strand.
CAACTTCACATACACCATCTAAGATTAGAATTAATGGTGATGATTATGATTTAAGAGCTGAGAATGGAAAATATGTAGTAGTTTTACCAGGATTTAATCAAATTGGTTTAAATACTATTACAGTTCAATCGATAACTTTATCAAATGGTAAAAGATTTGATATTAATCAAACTTTAGAGATTACAATCTTAAAAGATGTACCAGTTATTTCTAATTTAGAAGTGGTTGAAGATACAGCAAATAATCAAGTAAAAGTAGATTTTGATATTCAAGATGAAGATGATACATTAAC
>CAJUGF010000005.1:4181-58139 GCA_910585915.1 uncultured Bacilli bacterium
CATAGTGGAGTTAAGACTTTAGAAGCAACCAAAGTTACTTATGATAATGGTTTAACTACTACTATTAGTAATACTGTTAAAGTAGAAGTATTAAAGGATGCTTTAACTGTTACTAATTATGAGCAAATTGACAATGGTCAAAATTCAAAAGTTACTTTAAACTTTGATGTTATAGATCCAGATAATAGCTTAATTAGTGGACAAGCTATATTAACAAAAAAATCTGATAATACTGTTGTTACTAAAAATATTAGTAAAGGTTCTAATCGTTTAGAATTTGATGTAGTTGAACTTGAGAAGTATGATTTTGTAGTAAGAGCTACCTACGATAGAGATACTAATGTGTTAACAGAATCTAGTGATAATCAAATTGAGGATTATAGTTTACTTACTCAAGAAGTTCAATTAGTATTAGACTATAATGTTACTATAAGTGATATTTTAACTAGTAAAGATAATATTAATACTAAGTACTTCGAAAGAAACGAAGATGTAGTGGTTTCATTTAATAGTTCTAATAGTGTAAATTATGAATTAGTAGAAGTTACTATCAATAATAAAACTTATACTGTAACTAAAGTTGATAATCGTTATCAAGCAATTATGACTGGATTTGAAGATGTAGGTGTTCATACAATTACTATTGGAAAGATAAAGCTATCTAATACAAAAGAATTTGATATTAATAGTAATAATACTACTCAAATTGAAGTATTAAAAACGATTCCGGTAGCTAAAGATTTTAGCTATGATGAAGATAATTATGGTGATGTTTCAGTTAAATTTAATGTTACTGATCCTGATCATGCCATTGTTCATGGTAAAGTAATTATTAGTAATGGTGATAGTAATATAAAAGAACAAGATTTAATTACTGGTAGCAATGTGGTTAAATTTACTCCTAAAGAACAAGAAAGTTACATTGTTAAAGTTATTGCTAGTTATGATTTAGATTCTAATCAATTAGATAATGACTCTAATTATCATGAAAATGCAGTTTTATTAGAAAATGAAATATCATTTGGAAAACGTCAATTTCAAATTAAAGACATTGTTTCATCTACTGTTTATGTACAAACATCTGAAGGTGTTAAAGAAGCTTCAAGTATTGATATAGATGATTTAAATAATTTAGATAATTATATTGTTAAAGTAAAAGCGAAAGATATGCCTGTATTTTATACAACAATTGAAGAATATAGAATTGATAATAATGTATTAAAATTTGTTTTAAAATATGATGATATCATTCAATATAATGGTAATGATAAACAAAATAAATTGGAAATGGAATATGGTAATGTTAAAGATGGTGTGGTAGAAGGTACAAGCTTGGAATTACTGATTCAAAAAATAGAAGCTAATCCTAGTGGAACATTTGAACTAACTAAGGATTATGATGCATCTATGATTTCTGATGGACAGTTAAGTGTTATTTCAAGTAAATTTACTGGAACTTTAAATGGTAATGGTTATAAAATTAGTAACTTGAATAAACCTTTCTTTAATGAATTAGAGGGCGCTACTATTAAAAATTTAGTATTTAGCAATGTAAGTTTATCAGGAGCTAATAGCAAAGGAACGATTGCTAATGTAGCAACTAATACCAACATTACAAATGTTCATATTAAAGGTCTTAAGTTTGTTACTGGTTCTGATCATTCTGCTGGAATGATTGGTGATGCAACAAATACCAATATTAATCAAAGTAGTGTTACTGATTTTGTTATTACAACATCAGGTCACATTAGAATTTCTGCGATGATTGGTAGACTTACTGATGGAACGATAATGAATAGTTATGTAAAAGGAAGTATTCATTCTACTCAATCAAAAGATGGAAATGGTATGGGTGGAATATTAGGACATGGTTTTGGAAATGTTCGTATCGAGAATTGTATTAGTAAAATTGAAATTACAAATAACAAGGGTCCTCGACTAAATGGAGCTATTGTTGGAGTATTTGCTAGTAGAAGTTCTATTTTAAAGAATAATGTAAGTTTATCTACAGGAACAAATTTCTATACTATTCATGGTAATGAGCCAGCTTCTACTGCAACAAATAATTATGAATTAACAGATTCTGGATTAAGTTCTAATGTTTCTGGAAATAGAGTTATTTCTATATCTAGAGAAAGTATTAATAGTGATTTTTATCAGAATAATGCTAATTTTGATGAGTCTATATGGGATTTATCTGATACTTCTTTTGATCAATTACCTAAACTAAAAAATGATGATCCAAATGGTGTTGATGCTGAAGTTGTGGATAATGGAAGTGTATATATTCCAGATCATAATAGAATTAAAAAAGTTTCTGGATATAGTAGTTCTAAGGAAATTTTATATCATAATATCTTTAAGTTAATGCCATATTATGATGCTAAGTATTTAGTAGAAGATGGTTCTAAATTCTCAGATAGTGATATTTTAAATACTAAAGTGATTAGATATGTAATGCCATATAGTAATGGTAAATTATTAACATATTTAACTAGTGAAAATTATAATACTATTACTGATATCAAAGTTGTGTTTGATGATTATAAGATTAGTAATTATAAAGTTAGTTTTACTGAATTGAATCAGAATATTTCAATTTACAATATAGAAGAATTAGGAATTGCTTATGCTCCTAATAAGTATGTTATAAAAAATGATTCTCCTATTATTGAGACGTTAAAAAAACGTATTGAAGAATTAGATTATGCTACTGTTCTTGAACCATTAACGCCAGCGGCTGATGCAAGACATTATAAAGATCATTATAATGAGGTTATTAAAGCTTCCGCATTAACTATTGCATTACAATTATTACAAAATGATGAAGAAAATGTCTTAACTATTAATAATGAAGTACTTAATAATAAAATTAAGGAACAATTAATTGATGGTGGAAGATTTGATAAGTTAATTTATGCTTATAACTATTATGATAGATGGTATAGCTTTGAAATAGGTGGAGCTAGGGTATCGGATATTTTGTTATTTGAAAATAAGATGTTTAAGGATACTAATAGACTTGATAATTTTGTTAATGAAGTACTTGTTGGTAATCTTGGATTGAATGTTACTGATAGTTTCTTTAAAAGTAATATTGCTAAGTATACAGCTAGTTCAGAGTTAAAATATTTCCTAGATTATATTATTACTAATATCGGTGGCTATAGTGATGTTAATGATTGGTTTACTGAATATTTTGGAGCAAGAAATATTTTATCTGAATTTGGTGTAGATAAAAATCCTGATATTTTATATCGTGCTTGGTATCAGATTAAGAAAAATAGTAGAATGATACTTCCAATTATTACTTTACCGGCTGATTGTACATATATCATTAGTGGACCTGCTCATTTACAAATTGGGCCATCACAGTTGTATCATAAAGATGTAAATACTGCTGCGGGAAGAGCTGCAGTTCAAAAAATCGTTAATGATCATGTAACTCTTGTAAAAAGACATTTGAGTACATTAGCTGGTTCATTTGATCCAGGAAAATGGAATAATTATTGTATTATGGTTTATGACTGTACTAAAATCATTACAGGTTATAAAAATTCATATTTTCCAGGTACTAATATTGTAATAGGTACTTCACCTGTATATACTCAAGGAAAAGTTGGACTAAATTATCCATTCTTCAAAAACTTTAGTGAGGTATTAGGTTTATGGCAACCAGGTGGAAGTGCTGCTGGTGTTGGAAATACTGCAGGATTCTTATGGTTTATAGCTAGACCAGGACTAACAAACTACGATACTTGGACTCATGAATTTGAACATGCTTTATTTGATAAAATAATGTTATTCCAAGCTGGAACTAGATTTAAAGCTGGGCTTGAAACTCTTACTGAAGGTAATGTTCAACAAAATGGTGTTTGGAGTGAAAATAATCTTGCACAAGATGTTGGACCATATTATTTCAATACAACTTATTATTTAAATAAGGAAGGAAATGCAACTCAAAATTTAAGTCCTGATAGAATTGATACTAGAGAAAAATTAGAAAATTATTTTAAAGGACAACAAAATGCTTTAGACTTACTTGATTATATTGAAGGTAAAGCCTTTATAAGATTGACTCCAGAGCAACAAGCTAGAGTTGCAACAAGAATGTCTCAGTCTGGATCATGGTCTACTTGGGGAGCGATTACTGCAGCTCAAGCAGAACAAATGAATTTAACTTCACTAGAGTCTTTATATGACAATAGAATCATTATACGTCCTGAAAATGCATGGGGAGTAAGTGTAAGAGGTCTTAGTGTAATTAATAGTCTTGGTAGCAATGATTATGGATTTGAGTCTGTTTGGGTAAATCGTTGGTATATCGGTCATAATGATAATGGTATTCCAGATGCATTCTCAGCAAAACGTAATTATTTTGAAATGCTTGGTTATGCAGGTGTTGATGGATATGTTACTTATGGAAGAGGAAGTACGAAAACAGATCTTGATGCTATTCAAAAAATTACCAAGTCTGTTACTGGTACAGCAATGAACTGGAAAGAATATAAGATGAGTAGATATGCTACTGTTGAAGAAAATATAAGAAACAATAAGTATATTGATGTGGATTATATGATTGAAAGATTCTATCAAGCTTTATCAAGTGATACGAATAGAAATGCTAGTTCAAGAACAAATCTTAGAAAAATATATTATCATTACTTAAAGAGTGTTACGAATGATTTTGTTGATGATCCTCTTGGAACAACTGTTGAAGTAAATCATATTAAAACTGCAGAAGAATTGGTTGAAAATCTTAATGCTCAACCATATGGTTACTATGTATTAGATAATGATATTGATTTTTCTCATATGACAACTAATGTTACTAATACATTTATGGGTAGATTAGACGGAAATGGTCATAAAATAATTGGAAATACCTTACCTATCTTTAATAAAATTAGATATGGTTATGTAGGAAATATTCATTTTGAAAATACTAATATACCAAAAACGATTAGTAATGCTGGTGCTTTATCTTATAAAACTGAAATGAGTACTGTTGAAAAAATACAGGTTACAAATTTAAAAATGGATTATGGTGGAAGAAATGATTTAAGTTTAATTGGTGGAGCTGTAAGTAATGTAGTTACTCGAGATTGCACAGTTGAAAAGCTTACTTATCATATTACTTCAGCAGATGATATCTCTAAATTAAATGAAGATCCTAGTGGTATCTATATTATTGATAACGATATCGATTTTACTGGTAAAACTTATAGTGATGGATCTGTGGTTACTTCTATTTTTAATGGTACAATTAATGGAAATGGTCATACATTAAGTAATCTTACAAATGCAGGCTTATTTGCAAACTTTAGAGGAACTGCGGAAAACTTTACTATCAGAAACTTTAGTAATATTAGTGCAAGTAGCAACTTTGTTGCAGCATTTGCTAAAGAAACATTTACATCTACGGTAAGAAATGTGAAATTTGAGAATATTACTTTATCAGGAGCAAATAATGTGGCTGTTCTTTCTGGAATGGATGGTCGTGATAATGCTAATTCAGTATTTGAAAATATTTCTGTTAAAAATGCTGATGTTACTGGTAGTGGGGTATATGTATCAACATTTGTAGGACGTAAATATGGTGGAAAGATTTCTAATGTATTTGTTCAAGGTTCTCTTCATGTAACTTCAACAGAAAATGGAGGACTTGTTGGCGCATTACAACAAAACGGTACTATTGTAGAAAATGTTATTACGGATGTATCAATTGATAAGCCAAGAAATACATATAATAATCTTGCAAATAGTGTATTTAATGCTTCTACTATTGGTAATATTTATAATACTCCAGTTGTTAAAAATAGCATTGCTTTTGGTAATATGACTGGATATGTTGCAACGGATGGTACCAAGTTTATACCATATAAATTTACTGGAGCCGTTGAATCACAAGTACTTGCTGCTTTAAGCAATTGTTATGAAGTTTTAGAAGAGACTGGTTCAAGTAGAGTTAGTGATAATACTCAAGGAAAACTTAACAGTATTTCTAAAAATAATTTAAATGCACAATTCTATAAAAATCTAGGTTTTGATGAAACTCTTTGGAATTTAGATAATATTTCTTCTAAGGGATACCCTGAACTTAGATAACTGCAAGATGAATAATCGTAAAAAAGATATACAAAAAACGTTGAATTTGTCAACGAGTGGTATATCTTTTTTTTCATTAAATTTTTTAGTGTTCATAAACTTTATGGGAGGAAGATTATGAAAGAAGAAAATAAAGAATTAGTGATATGTGTATATGATGATAATGCACCATCAATAAACGAAATGATACTTGAAGCTTTTGAAAGATATTTGAATTCAACTTTATTAAATACAAAAAATTTATAAATTCCTATATTAGTGATTTATTTGAAAATACTTTTTATGATTATATTAGGTGAAGTTGGTAAGAGATAGAAAGTGAGGTTTTAAATGATAGATTACTTCACTAAACAAACATATCGGGTAGGAGCCTATTTAAGACTTTCCATAGAGGATAAAAAAGGTAATGTTGAAAGTATTAGTATTGCTAATCAAAGGGCTTTTATAAAAGAATATGCCCAAAAAAATAGTATTGAGATATATGATTATTATGTAGATGATGGCTGTTCTGGTGGAAATTTTGATAGACCAGAATTTAAGAGACTTATCAATGATATTGAGAATGGTGTTATCAATTGTGTTATAACTAAAGATATGTCTAGGCTTGGAAGAGAGTTTATAGAAACAGGCAATTATGTTTTTAGATATTTTCCAGAACATAATATCAGATATATTTCTATATTAGATAATTATGATACTTTAAATCCGAATGGATCTGAAGATATGTTACCTTTTAAAGCAGTTATCAATGATATGTATTTAAAAGATATATCAAAGAAAATTAAGAGTGTAAGACATAATATGATGAAAAATGGTGATTTTGTTTCTGGAACTGTTCCTTATGGCTATAAGAGGTCTAGTGAGAATAGTAAAAAGCTTGTTATAGATGAATATGCTGCACCAATTGTATGTAAAATTTTTGAAATGAAGGATCAGGGTAAGACAGCGGGTATGATTGCTAGATATTTAACGGATAAGGGAATATTACCTCCAGATGTGTATAGGGGAAAAAAATTAAAAAGGACAACCATTACTACTCATTTATGGAAACCATCCACAGTAAAACATTTATTACAAAATGAAAATTATATTGGAACTTTAATACAAGGTAAATATGAAAAAGTCAGTCTTAAATCCAAAAAGAAGAGATTACTTCCTAAAAGTAAATGGATTATTAAAAAAAATGCAATTCCTGCCTTAATCTCTAATGATTTATTTGAACGAGTAAATTCTTTCAAAAGAAAAAGTGATATAAGGTATAGAAAATATGACTATTTATTGAAAGGAATTGTTTTATGTGCTGATTGTGGTTGTACTATGTCTGTGAGAAGAGTTAAAAAACAAAAGGATTTAGACATTGTTACACCAATTTATTTATGTAGAACTTATGCAGCTTATAGGAATGGTGTTTGTTCTATGCATTATTATAGAGAAGAAGACTTAAATAACATTGTGTTGGGTCAAATTAGAACTATTTTGTTAAAGTATTATAAAGTGGAAGATTTTTCAAAAAAATATGAAACTGTTTTGAGTACTTCTGATGCACTGAGGGAATATACTACAGTTTTTAATCGTGTTAAATCTAAAATAATTACTATTGATAAAGCAATAAGCGATTTATATAAAGATAAAGCAACTGGTATTATATCTGCAGAAGAGTTTCTGGAAATTAAAAATGAGTTAAAAAAAGATAGAAGAGAATGTGATGCTAAAATATCTAATTTAGAAACTTCAATCAGCGAATTTAAAAATTTATTAGTAGATGAAAAAATGAAGCAAAAGTATATTCATGATTTTTTGAATGTTAAAAGTTTTGATAAAGAAATGATTAAATTATTTGTGAATAAAATTGAGATTAAAGAAGATAAAACAGTAAATATATTTTTTAATTTTAGTCTTCATGGAGGTATTAATGTGCCATAGATTAACAGTTGCTTATGGGAGATTATCTCAAGAAGATATTAATAAGTTAAAAGAGTTTTCTTCTAGTATTTATAATCAATTAGCAATTATTAAATCTTATACTAAGGAAATGGGACTTTATATTGATAAAGAATATATTGATGATGGTTATTCTGGAGCTAATTTTGATAGACCAGCATTTGAAAAGTTAAAAGATGATATCGAAAGTGGAATGGTCGGGACTGTTATAACTAAAGATATATCTAGGCTTGGTCGAAACTTTATCGAAACTGCTTATTATATCGGTGAGTATTTTCCTAGGAATCATGTTAGATATATTGCTATCAATGATCAGTTCGATAGTGATAGTTCGGATATTTATGACCAACAAATTATGATGGAAATCAAAGCTCTTATTAATGATTGGTATGTGAAAGATGTATCAACTAAAAGAAGACAGGTAGCATCTGCTAAAACAGAAATGGGACAATTTATTGGAGTTATAGCACCTTATGGTTATAGAATTAAAAAGGAAAATGGAAATAGAACCCTAGAAATTGATGAGTATTCTGCTGGTATTGTAAAAAGAATATTTTCTGAAATAGCAAGTGGAAAGACAAGAAGTGAGGTTGCTGAAGGGTTAAATAAAGATGAGATAATGCCACCAATTATTTATATGAATATGACTCAAAGTAAAAAGAAAAAATATTATTTTGAGTGGTCAGACAAAATTGTTTATCGAATATTAAAAAATAAAACATATACAGGTAAAATTGTGAAAAGAAAATCTTTTAAGAAGGATTATCATCAGAAGAAAAGAGACTTTATTCCGATAAGGGATAGAGAAACAATAGATAATTGTCATTCTGTAATCGTAACTCAAGAGTTGTTTGATGCTGCAAATAATCGATTAAAAACGATGAAGCGAAAAGAAAAAAAAGATTATAATGGTTTATTTAGTAATTTAGTAATATGTGGTGAATGTGGTAATATTATGACTGTTTGTAGAAGAAAAAGAAAAAATGGTATTCTTCAGTATTATTTTGCATGTACAAGAGTAGTGGATAGGTGCCATTGTTCAAATAGGACTGTTAGTGATTCCAATCTTCGATTAATCGTTATTAATATTTTAAAAGATTTAATTTATTCATATATTGATAAAGATGAGATAACTACAAAATCAACAAAGAATTTATTAAAGGCGGAAAGACCTAATTTAAAAATTGGTAATTTGAAAGAAAAGATAGAACTTCATACTATTAATATTAGAAATTTATATTTAAAAAAAACGACTGGAGAAATTAGTTTGGAGGAGTTTATCAAAAAAAAGGAAGTAGAATCACTACAGAAGGAAGAATCCGAAAAGTTATTGAAAGAAGTTATAGAGTCAAAAAATGAGGAATTAAGAAAACAAGAATTGTTAGAAAAATATGATCAGTTTATAAATAATGATAATTTAATCAATTATATTATAAGAAATTTGATAGATAAATTGATTATTTATAAAGATCATACGATACAGATTTCATTTAAGTTTAGAATAGAGAAAATAAAAAAAATTAAATTATATTAAAAATACTTTATGAAAGAATAAGAAAATGAAACTATAAAACAATATATACAACTAAAGAATTAAATCTTTATCTCATATGTTGGGTTACTTAACAAGTATCAGCAGATGGTGATAGTGAATATTTAGAGCGTTGTTTGAAATTTTATCGAAAAAACAAGGTTTTAGCAATTGGAAAAAGGGTAAGTGAAAGCGATATTGCTTCTAAAATTCATTTTATGTTGTTAGAATATCAACCAGATATTGTGATAATTACAGGACATGATGCTTATTATAAGAAAAAGGGAGATATTCATGATATTCGTAATTATAAAAATACAGAAAATTTTATTAAAGCTGTAAAGGAAGCAAGAAAATTTGAAAAAAGTCATGAGAAATTAGTAATTATTGCTGGAGCTTGTCAAAGTAATTATGAAGAATTAATTAAAGCAGGAGCAAATTTTGCATCTAGTCCTAAACGAGTAAATATTCATGCTTTAGATCCTGCAATTATAGCTGTAACGATTGCTACTAGTGAGCGTAATAAACAAATTGATTTGGTAAATCTTTTAGATAAAACAAAGTACGGGAAAGATGGCATGGGTGGTCTTATGTGTAATGGACTTATGTATGTTGGTTATCCAAGATGAAAGGGGAATATTTTTGAATATTGAAATTGTAAAAGATAAAATGCGTCCTCATTTAAATAAAAAAGTTGAGGTTTCTGTTTATGGGTTAAGAAATAAAACAGAGTATTTTATTGGTACATTGTATAAGATGTATCCTTATATTTTTACTGTTTTAGTTGAAAATTCTGAAAAGAGTTTTAATTATGCAGATATTATTACTGGAGAAGTAGTAGTAAAGTATCTGTAAAAACATATTGATTTCGACCGATTTCTGCTATATGATAGAATTAAGTTTATAAGAACTTTAGAAGGAGTGTAACTATGAAGATTACATCAGTTAGCGTTCGCAAAATTGAAAAAGAAGGCTCTAGAATGAAAGGAATCGCATCTGTATTAATTGATGATTCTTTTGCTATTCATGATATTCGCATCATCGAAGGAGATAATGGGTTATTTATCGCAATGCCTAGCAGAAAGACTGCTACTGGTGATTATAGAGATATAGCTCATCCAATTAATCCTGATGTACGTAAAATGTTTGAAGAAGCTATTTTCGACGAATTTAATAAAAGTGAAGATGCTGAGTAGAATTCATTAAGTTGAATTCTTTTTTTCATATATATTTAATTCTTGCATATATTTTTGTAGGAGGAAATTGTTATGGATAAAACTATAGAAGAGATTGTTACAAGTAATCACGAAGTTAAGATTATGGATCGTCGTCAAATTTATTTAACAGGTGTTAAAAAGATAAGTAGTTTTGATCATGAAGAGTTTTTATTAGAGACAACAATGGGAGTATTACTTTTAAAAGGGGAAGGCTTAGAGATATTACGCTTAGATACTCATGATGGAAATGTAAGAATTAAAGGGAAAATCAATAGTTTTACTTATTTGGAGAGTAAAGAGAAGATGAAGGATGAATCAATCTTTGCAAAGTTATTTAAGTAATGGATAATGGAATACAATTATTATCCTTTGCTATTTCCTTTTTGTTTGGTATTGGTTTTTCCTTTGTAAGCCGTTATCATTATGATTTAGTGTATAAGCTTTCAATAATTCCAAAGTATGTTTTAACTTTTTTATTTATTTTAGATATTTCTTTGTTTTATATTTTACTTTTATATTATATTAATCATGGAGTAGTTCATATTTATTTTGTATGTGTAACTTTAATTGGATATGTTCTTGAAAGAAAGATTGTAGCTTTTGTCAAAAAGAATGTCAAATCCTGTCCATTCGTTGCGAATCTTTTTCATAAGTGATATAATATTAGACAATAGGTGATAGAATGAAAAAGAGGGTGTCTACAAAAGCTAAGAGACGTTTTTGTGCCTTGTCGTGTTTACTAGTATTTGTAATTAGTTTGTTTGTAGGTACTATTTTTCAAGATTGGGTTCAAATTGTTAAAAATAAGCAGCAACTTTTATCTTTAACTTCTCAATATGAAGATTTGTTAAGTAAAGAGGAATCTTTAAAATCGGAAGTTACAAAGTTACATGATACAGATTATGTTGCTCGTTATGCTAGAGAAAAATATATGTATTCTCTTCCAAATGAAATTATTATTAAGATACCAAATAGTTCTAATTAGAAAGTTCTTCTTTCTTTTTTTTTTTTTTTCTATTAGAATATATGCTGAAGTGATTTGTATGAAAAAAGTAGTATTTCAAGAAGTAGGTTTTGTTGCAAAAAATCAAGTGATTTTTGATCATTTCTCTTTTTCTTTATATGAAGGAACGAATGTTTGTTTGGTTGGCAATGTGGGAGTAGGGAAGACAACTCTAATAAAAATGATTGGAGAAAATTTTGGTTATCAGGGAGATATTTTAAAAGAAGGTGTATGTCGAACTATTTTAACAAATACTATTTCAAGTCATGTATCTATTTTTGAATATTTGCATTATTCTTCTTTATCTAAAGTGGAACATCAATTGATTTTAAATTATTTGAATTTAAAAAATTTGTCTTATGTAGTTGATGAACTTAGTGTTCCTTTTCAACTTAAAGTTATGGTACTTGAAAAAATTTTGAGCAAACCAAAATTTCTTTTTATTGATGATGTTTTGGATGTATTTTCTCGAGAAGAAAAAAGAGAGTTATTTGATCTTTTAAAAACACAAGAAATTACTGTATTTTATGTTACTAGTAATATTGAGGATACACTCTTTTTTCCTTATTTAGTGGTAATGGGAAATCATGGTATTTTGATGGAGGGATCAACTTTATCTATTTTACAAGAGGAGAAGATATTGAAACGCTTGGGCTTTTCATTACCTTTTTTTGTTGATTTATCTTTGGGATTAAAGAGTTATGGTCTTATTGATCAGATTTATGTGAATGAGAAGGAGCTGATGTCTGCATTATGGAAATAAAGTTAAAGGATTTTATAAAACCCCAAGAAATTGTAGCGTTGGTAAATTTTTCTGGGTCTTTTCATAAATTTAAGAATAATTCTAAAATTGCTTATATTACAGATTCATTGTATTTTCAAAATATGTTAGTAGAAAACTATTTTAAAAAGTTGATTTCTAATTTTTCTATATCAAAATTTCAAGATGCTTGTAAGATGGTTTTGTTAGATATTCGGATTTTGAAAGCAAATTTAAAGAATTTGTCAAGAACAGAAGCAAAGCGTTTAAGATTTGTGGAGGCTTTACTTTTGAATTCTGAAACTTTAGTATTTGCTTCTTTTGAGAAAGGTTTTTATGGCAAAGATCAAGCTTATTATCAAAAACTTTTATTGAAATTAACGAAGTATGGAAAAAATATTCTTTATGTAACAAATGATATTGCTTTTTTATTTGGAATGGTTAAAAAATTTGTTTTATTTACTGATAATTCTTATGAATGGATTACAAGTTATTATCATCCTAAGATTTATCAGTCTTTAGAAATGCCAAAGTTAGTATCTTATGTGAAGTATTTGCAATCGCAAAATATTCCTATTGAGAATTATATTGAAATGAAGGAAATTTTAAAAGCTCTTTATCGTCTTGTAGAATCGAGGAAATCTTTATGAGGTATTTTATTCGTTTTGGTTATGATGGAAGTAAATTTTATGGGTTTCAACGGTTAAATCATCAATTAAGTGTTCAAAATGTTTTAGAGGAAGCATTATCTAAAATTGATCAACGAGCTGTTTTTATTAAGGGCGCTGGAAGAACAGATCGTGGGGTTCATGCTATAGGACAATGTGCTCATTTTGATTTAAAACATGTATTACCAACAGATGGTCTATTAAAAGTTTTAAACAAGATGGTAGGGCCTTATATTCGTGTTTGGGAATGTAAAATAGTAAGTGATGAATTTCATGCAAGGTTTTCAGTAGTACAAAAGACTTATCGTTATCGAATTTATTTTGGAGATTATGATCCTCTTTTGTATGATTATGCTTGTGAATGTTCTTTTCCTTTTGATATTGAATTGATGGAAAACTGTAGTAAATTGTTTTTAGGAATTCATGATTTTCAGAATTTTGTTAGTGGAGAGAGAGCACACTATCAAGCAATAATTTATTCGATTGATTTTATAAAACAAAATAATTTTTTGGATATTGTATTTGTTGGAAAAAGTTTTTATCGCTATATGGTTCGTAATTTGGTAGGAGCTTTATTAGATGTTGGTAGAGGAAAGCGACAAAAAGAAGAAATTATTGCTGCTCTTACGGAATTTCCGTGTGAGAAACGTTTTTCTACAGCATGTAGTAATGGATTATATTTAGAATGTATTGATTATGATAAAGAGCTTTTTTCAATAGATGAATAAGATTTTCTTAGATTTTGATCTTAATGAATTTTAGAAAAAATTAAGGATTAGAATCTAATAGTTAAAATAATTCAAGAATATTAGAATGATTTTTAAAGAAGATAAATGCTAGAGGTGGTTATATGAAGTTAAATTTTCTTGATAGCATCGTTCTATCTTTTTCTTATTTTGAATGGATTTTTTTAATTTTTATGCATAATTTTTTAGATAATGAACTAATGTGAAGATCTTTGTTTGTATTAAGATAAGATAAAAAAAGAAGCTAAAATCTTGAATATTTGCAGTAAATTAAAAATATTGAATACTTTTTCGATAAATTTCCTTATTTTTGTTTGACAATTCTATAGTTGTCGCATATAATTTTAATCGGTACATTTTATTTGTTTGGTACTATTTAGCCCTGGGAAAGCAAAGATAGTGAAAACAATGAAAGGAAATATTTATGAGTACATTTTTACAAAAAAAAGAAAATATTGAACGTACATGGTATGTAGTTGATGCTACAGGTCTTCCGCTTGGACGTGTAGCTACAAAAGTTGCAACTGTTTTAAGAGGAAAACATAAACCTACTTATACACCTTATGTAGATTGTGGAGATTATGTAATTGTGGTTAATGCTGATAAAGTTGTTTTAACTGGAAATAAGTTAAATGATAAGATGTATTATAATCACAGTGGATATCCAGGAGGACTTCGTGAGAGAAATGCGAAGACTATGATTAACGAGTATCCAGAAGAAATGATGGAAAGAGCTATTAAGGGAATGTTACCTCATAATAGACTTGGAAGAGCTATGGGTAAAAAGTTATTTGTTTATCGTGATGCTGATCATAAACATGCAGCTCAAAAACCTGTAGAGCTTAAAATAGATTAGGAGGACTACAAAATGGCAAAACAAAGTTGGAAAGCTACTGGACGTAGAAAACAATCTAGTGCACAAGTTACTTTAACAAGTGGAACTGGTAATATTACTGTAAATGGTGTGGATGTCAATGATTATATGCCTTATCAAACTTTGGTAATGGATTTAAAACAACCTTTGGTTCTAACAAATAATGAAAATCGTTTTGATATTACTGTTACTGTTAAGGGTGGTGGATTCTCTGGACAAACTGGAGCGATTCGTTTAGGTATTGCAAGAGCTCTTATGAATTTTGATGCTAATACAGATCAATCTAGAGATGATTCTTATCGTAAGATTTTAAAAGCAAATGGCATGATTACAAGAGATCCTCGTGTAAAAGAACGTAAGAAATATGGTCTTAAAAAAGCACGTCGTGCTCCACAGTTTAGTAAACGTTAAGATATACTGTTTCAATATTTACAAAAACTCGTATTTGCGAGTTTTTTTTTGAAATGAAAAAAACTTGATGTATAAATCGTAAGCTTAATTAATAAGTAAATTGCTTTGCTTGTTAGCCTTTAATATATGAAATTCTGTTTTTTTTATAAAAAGTAATAGTCATTGCTTGATATATTGTAAATAAAAAGTATGAAATTTTTCTTCTTTCATTTAAAACTTTTGTGTGTTACGATAAAAGTAGGTGAAGTGTATGAAATTTTATAAGACTTTGTTTTTTGAAATACCTTCTAACGATTTTATTATGCCTGTTTATTCAGAAGATGATGTAAATACATTAAAGAGTTTTTTAGATGATAATGAAGTACAATTTTCTGTAGGATATAAGAGTATGGAGAATGAAAAAGGATTTTATTATATTGGTCAAGTAAAGGAATTTACAGAAAGATTTCGCTTGGGAGATTTTCCTTTGGTTTATCGAAAAAGAGTTATGGATGTTTTAAACGGACTAAAAGATGATCCAAAAATTTTAGTTTTTGAACCTTCTGAAACAATTATTCAAAAATTAGTTTATTTTAAGATGACTCCATTTGGACCTAAGTCTTTTATTGAAAATTATAGTAAAGAAAATATGGAAAAATTAAAAAAATTGGGAATAGAAGACTATTATGTAAAAGATGTTCCTGCTCTTGTGGTTTCAACTTTTAGTTCTAAAGAGAGTTATGCAGATCAGGAAATCTTTTTTCAAATTAAAAATCCTAATTATTAAATAGAATGGAGCTTTTTTGTATGGAAGTAATGGTTAAGAGAATTTATAGGCATTATAGTGGAGATTTTTATCTGGTAGAAGATATTGGTTTTTCTAGCGAAACGTTGGAAAAATTAGTAATTTATAGGGCATTATATGAGGATAGTAAGATTTGGGTTCGTCCTTATGATATGTTTGTAGAAGAAGTTAATAAAAATGGACAAAAGTATCGTTTTGAGCTACAAGATATAGAAAGTAAAAACATGAATCATAAGTAGTAATTGTGAAAAAACGGATAGCAAATAAATTAATAGTTTTTCATTTTTGGCATATGATGTAATATGAAAAAGTATGATTTTTTGTTTTTAATTCTTTTTTTTCTTTTGGTTGTTTTGCTATCATTTCCAACAGCATTTGCTAATCGTCCTTTAGGTGGGAGAATAATTTATCTTGATCCAGGGCATGGTGGGGTAGATCCTGGAAGTGTTGTTGGTGATATTTTAGAAAAAGATATTAATTTGCAAATTTCCATTTATTTAAAAGAAGAATTAGAAAAATATGGAGCAAAAGTATATTTAACGCGAGAAGGTGATTATGATTTAGGTAAGCCAAATGCTACTTATCGTAAGAAGAGTGATTTTGATGGACGTATTAAACGCATTAATGAAAGTAGGGCTGATTTATATTTATCTATTCATTTAAATGTATTGGCTGATTCCAGATATTCAGGGGCACAAGTTTTTTATGATTCTTCAAGTGAGCAAAGTGAACAACTATCTTTACATGTTCAGAAAGTATTAAATAAGTTATTGATTGGGGATAGAGATGTGAAAAAAATTCCTTCTAGTACTTATATGTATTCTAAACTTTCTATTACAGGGGTATTGATTGAATGTGGTTTTTTATCGAATCCGAAAGAAAGAAAGCTGTTGATAACTTCTGATTATCAAAAAAAAATAGCATCTGCTATTGCAATATCTATTCGAGATTATTCTTTTTGAGCTTAATTTGGTTATCAAAATATTTCATTTCATAATTTTCTTGCCAGTTTTGTCCTGTAACATATGATTTGTCTCCTAAAACATTTAAAAGCTGTTTTATATCTTCTTGATTGTGAATCACTTTGTGGGCGAGTTCAAATAAATTTATCACTTCTTGTAGGGCTTTTTGATATAAGTCATCAAATGATTCTATTCTTTTTATGTTGTTATCTGTTGGATAGCACCATTGATTATGAGAACGATTTAAAAAAGATAGTTTGGGGTTCTTTATGTAGAAACTCAGATATTGGTATTTTCTTGGATTTTTTTTGAAAATGGAATCAAAGAAAGTATAAGCTAATTTTTTCATTCCATAGTGGTCAGTAACGAAATACTTTATGATGGTATGACCTTGATTGACACTCTTTTCATAAATCTTTCCTATATTGTTCATATGAAATGTTTCTTTATATGTTTGATCAAGAATATTCTTTAGTTCTTGACTAAATTTTTGTTTTGGTAAAAGGATATTTGCTAAGCTTTCTTTATAAAGATTTTGATTAGTTTTTTCTTTGTAGTAAATGGCATCAATACTTACTTCCATTTCTTCATGTTTTCCACGATATGTCAGATCAGGGTTCTTTTCTTCTAGCCATCCAGAATTGTAGATTACAAATGGATGACAATTAGAATCAAGTACATAATGTGTTAGTGATCCATATAAATATGCTAAGGCGTCAGGATTGTTTTCTTGGTGTTGGTTTTTGATCGTCAAAATTATATTTTTGAAGTATTCATTAGTTTTTATTCGTTGAGCTTTAATACCAAATGACTGAATCTCTTTGCCACTTTTAAGGCTTAAAAAATTGTAATAAAAAAAGTTATCAAAGCTTTGGGCAAAAATATTGTATAATTTATGAGATGAAAGGATTTCTTTTTGAATTTTTTGTTTTGAATGATATAACGCATCTTCTGAAAATAAATAATGGGTAACGATTGATGGCATTTGTTCACCTACCTTTCACATAATTATAACATAAGGTTCACGGAAAAAATATAGAATGATAATGAGCTTTGTGGTATAATTTTTGTAGTATGGGAGACTAGTGCATGGAAAAAATATTTAAAACATTAGATGAACAAATTAAAATACTACAAGATAAAGGGCTTGTTATTCCAAATGAGGAGTATGCGAAAGAGATTTTGCTTCGTGAAAATTATTTTTTCTTGAATGGTTATCGCCATCTTTTTATGGAAAGTAAATCCAATCGTGTTTTTCGCTCTGGAACTACTTTTAATGAACTTTATTCTATGTTTTATTTTGATCGGCATATTCGTAATATTATTTTTAAACATTTATTAATTATTGAGAATAATATTAAGAGTATCATGGCTTATGAATTATCTTTGCGCTATGGCATACGTGAAGATCAATATTTGAATCCTAAGAATTTTGTTAAAGATAGTGATCGAAAGAAACAAGTAAATGATTTGTTAAAAAAATTAAAACGGCAGATAAGAATTAATGGTGGTAATCATCAAGCAACACAACATTATATTGAAAATTATGGGTATATTCCTTTATGGATTGTGGTAAAAATTTTATCTTTTGGAATAGTTGGAGAATTTTATTCCATCTTAAAAGTTGAGGACCAAAAAGAAATTGCTGAATTATTCCATGTTAAGTATGAACATTTATTGATTTGGTTGCCTATTTTAGCAAATTATCGCAATTTATGTGCTCATGAAGATGTTTTGTTTGACCATAAGGCTCATCGAGCTATTTTGGATTCACATTATCATAGTCGTTTAGAGATACAAAAAGTGGATGGTGAATATATTAAGGGTAAAAATGATTTGTTTGCTTTAATTATTATTTTGAAAAATTTGTTAAGGGCTGATGATTTTTATTTGTTGATGGAGAGTTTAGATTATGAAATTAATATCTTATCTACAAAGCTAAAGAGTATTTCAATTCAACAAGTTTTGGATGCAATGGGGTTTCCTGAAAATTATAAAGAGATCGTGAGGTTATGAAATGAAAAATGAAAATTTAAAAAATGTATTGATTTGCTTTATTTCTGCTATATTAGGTGCAGGTGGAATGTTTGCTTGTATATATTTTTCTCCAGAATTTTTTAGTAAGGTTGTTACTGAAACAGTAGAAACTAAAAATGTTTCTATCACTGATAATGGAATAGCAGAAGCGGTTGATAAAATTTATGATGCTGTTGTTGTTGTCAAGAATTATAAAAACAAGGAACTTTATTCTACTGGTACTGGTTTTGTTTATGAGGTTGATGGTAAAACTGTTCACATATTAACAAATCATCATGTTATTGAAGGTGCAAGTGAAGTTTATGTTCAATTCAATGATGGGACTTCTAAAAAAGTAGATGTTGTTGGAAGTGACAAGTATGCTGATATTGCTGTATTAAGTATGGAAGCAAGTGAATCTGTAAAAGTTGCTAGTCTTGGAAGTAGTAAAGATGTTCGTGTTGGAGATACTGTATTTGCGGTTGGGGCACCCCTTGATGCTTCTACTTATTCTGGAACGGTTACTCGTGGAATTGTTTCGGGAAAGAATCGTTTGGTAAGTGTTTCTTTATCTAGTTCTAATACTTCTGATTGGGTTATGAGTGTTTTACAAACGGATGCAGCTATTAATTCTGGAAATAGTGGTGGTCCTCTTTCTAATGGTAATGGAGAGGTAATTGGGATTACTTCTTTGAAGCTTGTGAATAGTGGTGTTGAGGGAATGGGATTTGCTATTCCAATTGAAACAGCCATGGAATATGCTCATAAAATTGTAAAAGGTGAAGCAATTGAAAGACCATATTTGGGAGTTTCTATGGCTAATTTGAGTGATGCTCAGTATGCTTTTTATCCTAGACTTGAAAATTTGCCTATATCACAAGGGGTATATATTTCAAAAGTAGAAGGTGGAAGTCCTGCTGCAAATGCTGGAATTCAAGTGGGGGACGTGATTACTAAATTAGAAGGAGAGGAAGTTCCAACTCTTGCATATTTAAGATATTTATTATATCAACATGATGTAGGTGATAATATTTCGGTTACAGTTTATCGTGATGGTCAAGAAAAAGATTTAACAATTTCATTAACTGTGGCTAGTAAGGATTAACTATTTGGTTAATTCTTTTTGTTTGACAAATAGGATATTTTTTGTTAAGTTTGATTTTAATAGTTTATAGAGGTGAAGTGTGTGGCGCTTAGTACAGTAACAATTGATGATTTGATTGCATCCATTTCTGTTTATCATAATGATGATGATGATTTAGAGTTTATACGAAAAGCTTATCAATATGCTAGTTTTTTGCATAAGGATCAAAAAAGAAAGAGCGGGGAACCTTATATTGTTCATCCTTTATCTGTTGCTTATATTTTGACAACCTTTGCAAGAGCTGATATGAATACGGTTTGTGCCGCTTTGCTTCACGATACCATTGAGGATACACATTGTACATCTGAAGATATTACTTTAAATTTTGGTGAAGAAGTTGCAATGCTTGTGTTAGGTGTAACTAAAATTAAGGGAGTTGTTTTTTCATCTCGTGAGGAAGGATCCTTAGAAAATCAAGGAAAGATCTTAAATGGTATGGTAAGTGATATTCGTATAGTTTTGATTAAGCTTGCTGATCGTCTTCACAATATGAGAACATTGGAATATAAAACTGCGGATCGTCAAAAGGCAATTGCACAGGAAACTTTGGATTTTTATGTGCCAATTGCTTATTATCTTGGAAGTTATCAAATTAAAAATGAATTGGAAGATTTATGTTTTAAATATGTGGATCCTGAGAAGTTTATTATGATACGTAATGACTTGGAGGAATATATTGATAATACTAAGGATGAAGCTTTTCAAATAATTTCTAAAATAAAAGTAATATTGGAAGAAAATAATATTGCTTGTCGTTTAACTTATCGTACGAAAAATATATATGGAGTTTATAAACGAGTTCGTGAAGGTCTTAAAGTATCAGAAATTCATGATTTGTGGGCGATTCAAGTGATTGTAAAAGATATTCCTACTTGTTATCAAGTTTTAGGAATTATTCATGGGATATATCCACCTTTTAATCAAATGTTAAAGGATTTGATTGCAAGACCCAAAACAACAATGTATCGAAGTCTTCATACTTCTGTGTTTGGAAATAATGGTCGTTTGATCCAATTTCAGATTCGAACAGAAGAAATGGATGACATATCTTTATTGGGGCTTCCTTATTATTGGGATTCCCCTGATGTGGGTATGGATGAAGAATTACATAATAAGTTTCAATTTTTTAAATCTTTGGTAGAGGCTAATCAGCATGCTAATTCAACTAAGGAGTTTATGGAAGAAGCTAAGAATGATATTTTTACGAATATGATTTATGTTTTTACTCCTATGGGAGAAGTAGTTGAGCTGCCAGAAGGAAGTACACCAATTGATTATGCATATAAAATTCATAGTGATGTAGGAAATAAGATGGAAATGGCGATTGTTAATGCTTCTGTAGCTAGTTTTGATCGTCGTCTTAAAAATAATGATATTGTTAAAATTATTACAAATGATTCGATTGTTGGTCCTAGAGAAGAATATTTAGGAATGTGTCGAACGAATTTGGCTAAGCGAAAGATTAGTGAATTTTTAAGAAAGCAAGAGAAAGAAGTGAAATAGACAGCGAATGTTGTAATATGGTTGTTCATTTTTTTCTTTTTTTTATGATACTATTTAAGTGAAGGTGATTATGTGGCAAGTTTGAAGGAATATTTAAAGTATTATAAGGATTTGTCTTTTCAAGAAACTCCTCTTAATGATGTAGATAGTATGATTTTTACACAACTTGTTTATGCTGATTTTAAAGATGTTATTCCAAAGGAAAAGGGAAATTATATTTTATTTAGTGATGCGATGCGTTTATTTTTAAAAAAATATAATGAAAGTAAAAAGGTTCCAAGATTTTTAAAAGAAGTTTATTCTTTAATTGATATCCTTAAAAATGCTCGGCGTTATGAAAATATAAAATTATATTATTATATTAAAATGGTGGATGCAGAAAAACAATTTTGCGCTTTTACGCTTCGATTTGATGGTAAGGTATATGTTGCTTTTGAAGGAACTGATACATCTATTATTGGATGGAAGGAAGATTTTATGCTAACGAATACGTTTCCAGTTCCAGCTCAGCGCTTTGCAATTCAATACTTGAATAATACAGTTGGTTTTTTTGATAAAGAAGTTTATATTGGAGGTCACTCTAAAGGTGGAAATTTGGCAATGACGAGTGCAATGCTCTCTAGCACACGGGTGCGTATGAAAATTAAAAATGTTTATAATTTCGATGGACCTGGGTTTCGACGTAAGGAATTTGAATCTTCTAGTTATCGAAGGATGGAACAAAAGTTACGAATGTTTGTGCCAGAGGATTCTACTATTGGTATGTTACTTTTGCATACGAGCAATTATCATGTTGTGAAGAGTACTGCTTCTGGGGTATGGCAACATGATCCATTTCGTTGGGAATGTTTTGGAGGAATTTTTGTTCCTGGAAATTTATCGAATCGAAGCAAAAGTTTAGAAAAGTCTAATCTAGATTTTATCAGTTCATTGAATGATCAAGAACGTAGTAAAATTATTGAGGTAGTTTTTTCTGTTTTTGATAAACTTGGAATTACAGATACGTCGCAGATTAAGTTGCCAAAGTTAAATCAGGCTATAACTCTAGTTAAAGAGATTCAGAGTATAGATAGCGAGATTCGGAAGAAGATCATAACTTTGTTAAAGATTATGGTAAAAGGAATGTGAGTATATCTGTGTTTTTGATAATTTATTAAACATTGTCCCAATTTTTCGGATTATTCATACTTTATTATAGAGGTGAATGATATGGATGAAAGAGCAAATAAACGAGTAGTTATTGATGCTGGTCATGGAGGATACTGAAAAATCCAAAAATAAATGAATGGCTATAAAGATAAGTAAATACAAGGGTTTAAGGTACTCAAACGAGTATCTTTTATTATGCCTAAATTTAAGGAAAGAGAGGATTTATGAAATTAGTTTATAAATGAAAGAGAGGAATGATATATATATGAATTATGGAATATTTAGAAGTCAACCAATAATGACTATAAATGACTTAGGACAAATTGGATCACACAATAAACGAGATAAAAAAGCTTATAAGAGTAATCCTAATATTAAATTAGAATTAACTAAAAATAATATAGAATTAGTACCCTTAGCAGAAAAGTATGTTAAGGGTTTTAAATTGCTTGTAAAAGATTATGAAAAAGAGCATAACGAACGAATGAAAACTGAACGACCTGAAAGAAAAAAGACTTTTAATGAAATGTTGAATAAATCTAAAAGTGTTGTAGCTGATGAACTCATGTTTACTGCAACACATAAATTTTTTGATAATATGAGTAAAGAAGAAATAATGAGATGGGCTGATACCTGTATGGATTTTGTTTATAATGATTTGGGTTATAAGAAAGAACAAATATTACACGCAACAATCCACATGGATGAACTAACACCACATATTCATTGTGTTGTTGTACCACTTGTTAAAAAGTTAGATAAAAGAACAAATACTGAAAGATTAACTATTTCTAAAAAGCAATATATTAGAGATAATATTCATTTATCAGAATTACAAGATGTGTATAATTTAAGATTAAGAGAAAATGGCTTTGAATTAGAAAGAGGTATTAAGGGTAGTGATAGAAAACATCAAAAAGTAAAGGAATTCAAGAAAACAACAAGATATTATGAAAATAAAGTAACTACTATTAACAAAAATCTTGATAATGCTATGAATGAGTTTGAAGAAAAAATGAAAACCACTAAAAATACTTTAATAGATAAAGAATATGTAAAGGTTAGAAAAGATACTTTTGATAGTATGAAAAATGTAATAAAAGAAACTAAAAAGGTTATGGAATTTCAACCTAAAATGGAACAATTATTTAATGAGGTAAATACTTTTAGTAAAAGTCATCAAACATTAGAAAAAGAAAATGCAAATCTACAACGAGAAGTAAAAGCACTTACTACAAGAAATCAAAACTTAACAAAAGAGAATAATCATCTTAAAGACTATTTAAAAGCCATTTTGGAGGCTATAAAACACTTTTTTAGGGAATTGCTACAAATTGGTAATGAACCTACGAAAGAAGCCACTACAACTGAAATAAAAGAATATTTTGATAACAACGATTTTGATATGAATGATGTTGTTAAAATATCAAGAGGAACTACCAAAGAAGATGAATTATTTGATTATGTAAAAGCACCTAGTTATTTAAAAACTAGCAAAAAATCTTATGAAAAAGATAAAGATGAGTATGAAATAAGTATGTAAAAAAGTGAGATATGTTATTTAGTTAGCATATTCTCACTTTTTTTGTTGGATAAATTTCTCATTAGATCTTCCAAGAATCCAATCTATCGAATAGTTACTATATTTAGCTAGTTCTATTAAAAAAGGACTTAAAATTAGAAATTTACTATTCTCATAATTACTTATCGCTGAAGATGTTGTGTTAAATTTAGTAGCTAATTCTCTCATAGTTAATTTTAAAGATTTCCTAATTTCCTTTAATTTAGTAGAAACAAGTTCTATATCTATTTCATTATTTGATTTTATATGTTGCCTAGTATCAGAAATACCAACCATAAAATCAATATTTATTTCAAAAAAGTTTGCTAACTGATTTAATCTTTTAGTTGGTATTGAGAGTTTACCACTTTCCCATTCAGAATATACCGATTCTACAACTCCTATTTTCTTAGCAACCTCTTTTTTTAATAAATCTTTTTCTTCTCTTAGATCTATAAGTCTTTCACTATTCATAGTTATCATTCCTTACAATTAAATTATCCCTTTAAATTCGGCTATATTTAATTTTCTTCGGTACATTTGAGCAAAATGTGATATAATAAAAAAAGAAATAGCAACTTGCGATTGTTATTTCTTTGGATTAGTTAAATTTACTCGATCAGGTAAATTATTATAATCATCTCGTTCTACAAATAGTTCAAATGCTTTTATATCAAGTGCTTTAGAAATCAATTCAATCTTTTCAAGTGATGGACTATGTTGACCTCGTTCTAATCTACCAACATAATTCGGACTAACATTTAAGATTTCTGCTAATCGTTCTTGAGTAAGCTTTTTTCTATAACGATGATATTTTACATTTTTACCTAAAATAGTCTTTAGTTTCATCGTATCACCACATATATAATGATACGAATTTTTTACAACTATTACCACAACCTAAAGTGTATATATAAATTTGGCTAGTCCTTGCTTTTTGTTAAAAGGAGGAATGATAAAATAATATAATTAAACTTCGTTATTAACTATACCTAAAGTGATATAAAGAATAGTTTATACGAAATCATAATGCAGTAAATCTTTATAAGAAAACAAGAAGAAAAAGAAAGGATAAAAAATATGAATAAAGATGTAATAGTAGTAAATGAGAGTAGTGATAAATCAGACTGTTTTGCTTGGATTTCAAAAAACAAGTGTAATGCTTTAAGTTGTAAAAATTGTAATGGATGTAGTTTTTATAAGCATTTTAGCAAGGTATCAAATTATAGTAAGTATATTAGTAAGAAAGATTTAGCTGAAAGGGAGAAAAATAGATGACAACAGATACAAAAACCGAATTATTAAGATATAAATTGCTCCATCAGAGATATGATTATGATATGGAAGTTTATAATCTTATTGCTTATGGAGAATTGAGCAACGAGATTTCAAGAATCGATGAATTATCTTTTTCATTTATGGTAGAGTTAGAAAACGAAAAAATAACGCCTATACAATTCTTAGTTTATATGAATGAATTTGTTAGATATATGAAATTATATTTTTATAATATGGCTACTTTTCAAGTTAGTTTAAGGGAAATTGTAAAGGAAAATAAAGAAGAACTGAATGCTTTACTTGATTGTAAATGTGATGTTCCTTACAATTGTTTTGGAATAAGAAAGAATGAGAACATAAAAGAATGTTGCTATAAACTTATTATAGCTAGTTTTATAAAGAATGCTAAGTATGTTCCTGTTATAAAAACGATTTTAGATGATAATCATATTGAATTGAAAGAAGTTAAAGATTATTCTTTAAAAGAAAGTGAACAGGTATTGAACTTATTATCTGATATAGTTTTTTCTCAACGAGGTAGAGGTATAACAATGGAACTTTTTGAGAGCATTGAAAGTAATTTAAAAGAACACCTTGAGAGAAAATCTAAAAGCAAAAGTAAAAAATATACAATAGAAGATTATAAAAATAGGTATATCGATTCTTATATAAAGAATTATGAAAGAATGTTTAAAGCCTACAATGTAAGAAAAAAATATTTAAGATATTTTATTTAAAAATGATAACAACTGCTAGTACATGGGTTGTTTTTTTGTTTTAAGTCAATATTATTGATTTTTTCTATGATTTATGATAGTATATACAACAATTCAAAAAGGGGTGTTTTGGATGATTACAAAATTACAAAAGATGAAATGGAATTTACATAATTATAAATCAAAACAATTACTGATATGGGGATTAAAAAATGGTTATATTGCACCTTATGATGATGCTTTAATAGAAAAGTTAAGAAATATTTATGATGGTGGAATTCCAGCATCAATAATATTATTATCTAATGGTATGTCTAATGGGCATTGTTATGATAGAGCATTATTAATGTCTAGAGCATTTTTAGATGAAGAAGATGATGTTAAACTTGTATATGCTACAATAGATAGTTTAAAATTAAATCCTCAATTTGTTGATCGTGATGATCCATTATTTGCAGATCATTGCATTGTAGAAAGAGTTACAAAAGGTGGGCAACATATTATTTATGATACTTCATCTGGTTTTGCTTATGATAAAAAATTATATTGGTTAATGGAACATCCAAAAGTTAGACATATAAATGATAAAAATTCTATAATGGAATTTATTAAATCTGATGAGTATTATCATCCAGAAGATATTGAAAGAGATAAATATGCTTCTCCTTTAATACTACCAATGATTGAAATGTCTTATGGAAGACCAACAGAAATGTATTCTCATCTAGGAATAGAATTATTACAAAGAGAAATAGAACATTTTAAAAAAGCAATTAATTATGATGGTGTATGTCAAGAAATAGATGACGATATGAGAAGATTGGGGTTGAAAAAGTAATATGTTTGAAAATATAAAAAAAGACTTATATTTTAGCAAGATGCAACTTTTGTTTAAAAAAGGTTTAGAGAATGGCAGTATTGTGCCTTTTGATGATGAATTTTACGAGAAAATGAGCCATACCTATATTAGTTGCATACCTGTATCATTAAATATAAAGTATTTAAAACCTATTGTTGGTCCTGGAAAATGTTATGATAGAAGTTTAGAAATGTTTTTTTGTTTTGAAGAATCACTTTTAGTTCGAGGTGATAATAAGGATTTGGAATTGAAGTATGGTAAAGAAAATGCAGGACATGGTTGGATTGAAATAGGTGATTATGTCTATGATCCATCATTATTGCTTAGATTTAAAAAAGAAACTTATTACGAAATATATAAACCTTATAATGTTTCTAAAACTACCACAGAGGAATATAAAAATTGTTGTGATTCTAACAAACAATTTTATGAGGATATAGTAAATACTAAGTTAAGTGATTTTCAACCTAATGGAAGAAAAAGAACTGATTTAGGTTTAATGATTCCCTTAGTTCAAGGAATTGCAGAAATGGGAACCAACGAAGATTTTAAGAGAGAACTAAATGATTATCTAAAATTAATTCAATATGATGAAAGACAAGTATATGAAGAAATGAATGCTCAATTTCAAAAATGTTTTAATAGATAATATAAAATATCAATTATAAGCAAAAACCGAGCCAAAAGAAATTACATAACTAATGGCTCGGTTTTATAATCTATAATTTCATTATAGTAACACACTACGATATTGGTAAACCAATAACGATGTGTGCCAAGGGATTCATCCCTTTGGAAACCCTATAAGCAACTTATATTACAAAGTTTCACAATGTAATATAGTTGCCTTTTTATTTCACTTTCGTTACATAAAAAGAAAAGGCTATCGCTACTTTCATTTGCTAAAGCAAACAAAACGTACCTCGCCTTTTTAAATAAAAATAATCTAATCGCTAATCTTACGAAAAGCGAAAAGACTATTTTTTCTTATTGTATGTTTTCTCTAATAATCTTGCAGTATCTCTTTTAGCTACATATATAGCTAAGTAGGTTATAAGTTCATAGGTAATCATGACAACAAAGAAGATTATAATAATTATTGAATTATTTGTTAGCCCCTTTTTTACATAGTCTATAAATTGTATGGTTAGATATATTATTCCAAAGATTACTGTTGATATAGTTGTTGTATCATCAAAAGATCGTTGTATAACTTTAGATTCTTCTCTATCAACATTTAATCCTCTTACGCTCCATCTACCTATTACCATTAACACTAACACCATTAGAAATGGAGTAATAACCCAATATAAATTATAGCCATAATCATTTTTCTGAAATAAAACTAATACCAAGCTTACTACTATAAAAATATTTAATAATACTATTCCAATATTTCTTATTAAAATTTTACTTTTTTGCATTTTTGTTTCTCTCCTTTACTTTTAAACTTTGAATCAAATTTACAATTTCTCTAGAAGTATTGATTTGATATTCAGTATCTTCTATTGTATGTAGCAGTAATTCTTTTTCACTTTCTAATATGTTTTTCTTTTCTAAATTTTCTTTACAAGCATTCACAAGTTTTGTTGAATTTTCGATACTACCTAAAACATTGATTTCAGCCTCATTTAATTCATCTAACTTCATTTTTTCATAATAAGCTTTGATAAATGGATTTAGTGTACTAACTTCCATACCTAAACCTATTTTATACATCATATCATTATAGTTAACATTTATAAATTTGCTTATCTTTCTTAATGTTTTTGGATTAGGAACTTCTCTTTCTCCAGATTCGATTTTAGATAATTCAGCATTACTAATGTTTGCTTCTTTAGCAAGTTGTCTTTGCGAATAACCTGCTTTTTCTCGTGCTTCGGCGATTATTTCGCCGATCTTTTTTTCTTGCATTGTAATACACCTCACAAGTACATAATAGCATATATGTTAACTAAAATCAACAAATTAAAGAAAATTGTTTCTAAAAGTGTTGACAACTTAGTAATTATCATGTAGTATAGTATGTGTTTCCAAATATTAACATTAAATTAAAAATGTTAACAGAAAAAAGAAAGGAGGAAATTTATGAATGAATAAAAGACATCAAGATATACCAACGAAGATTTTAAAAGATAAGAGAATCAAACCTGAGGGAAAGCTGATATATTCGTATATCTATGCTAAAGGACAAGATAGGATTATCACAGATCTAAATGTTGGAGAATTACAACAAGTAGTAAAAATAAAAAATAAAGGTTTAAAAAGAAATCTTGAAAGATTAGAACAATTAAAGTATTTAATCTACAAGGAATACGATACAGGAATGTACACAATAAATCTACTAGGGTGTTAAATAACTCCTAGTAGATAAGGTACAGTAAGATATATAGGCTTATGTTAGTACCTTTTCTATAAAGATAGAATAAACTTCATTTAATCCTAAGGACAGGATTTAAAATAATGTTCTAGGGATAACTTTGCCTATTTTAATAGGCTAGAGGAAAGTCCAATATCATTTTAGATTTAAGGAGAATAATCATTTTAAAATTGACTAGTGAATTTATCATAACTCCACGAATATTATTTAGAGATAAGAGATTATCAAGAACTGATATTGATGTTTTAAGTCTTATCATATCACTTGCCTTAAAATATGGATATTGTTATGCTACTAATGATTATCTAAAAGAGTATATAAATTCATCAGAAAGAACGATAAATTACTCATTGTCTAAATTAAAGAAACTTGACTATATCATAGTAAAATTTGATAACAGCAAACGAAGAATATATCTAAATATGGAAAAGGTACCAACAAAAGTTGCAGATGAAGATGCAGAAAATTGCAGTAATGAGGTTGCAAGTAGTTGCACCCATAATATAAATAGTAATAAATATAAAAAGAATAATAAAAGAAAAGAGATTCTTCCTTATTGGATGGAACACCCTGAAATATGTGTTTCTGAACCATTAAGTGAAGAAGAACAAAAAGAAATGGATGAACTAATGAAAGATTATAAATGAAAGGAGAGATGTATATGATTGGAGGAACTAGATTATAGAATATGAAAAAAGGGGGAAGTAAGAAAATGGAGGTAGTATATAATGTAAAATATAAATTTAAGACAAATGAAAATAGAACTGATGATGAATTGAAAAGTATATTTAATAATAAATTGTTAAATGTCATTATGATTTTAGAAAATCAAAAGCTAGCATTTAAAGAATCTTAAATATGAGATATAATATACTTGTATTTACAAATGTTTATGGCTGTTCTTCAGTATTGGAGGAATGGCTATGATAGAAAAGGTAGGTGTATATTGTAGATTATCTGATGAAGATAGAGATAAGCTAAATAAAAATGATGATAGTGATAGTATAGTAAATCAAAGAAGTATGTGTTTAAAATATGCTAATCAGAATGGATGGAATGTTGTAGATATATATTCAGATGATGACTTTTCAGGAGCAGGAACTTATAGACCTGACTTTGAAAGACTTATCAAGGATTGTGAAAGTGGAAAAATCAATTTAGTTTTATGTAAAAGTCAATCAAGATTTTCAAGAGATATGGAAGTCATTGAAAGGTATTTACACAACAAATTCATAGAATGGGGAGTAAGATTTGTAAGTATTGTTGATAATGCTGATACAAGTATTGAGTCCAACAAGAAATCAAGACAAATAAATGGACTTATCAACGAATGGTATTTAGATGATTTATCAACAAATATTAAAAAGTCTTTAAAGAATAAACGAGAAGATGGTTTATTTATGGGAAGTTTTGCTCCTTATGGCTATGATAGAAGTGAAGAAGATAAACACAAATTAGTTGTTGATCCTGTGGCAGCTGAAGTTGTTAAAAAGATATTTCAAATGTATGCAGAGGGAAATGGCTATCATAAAATATGTGAATATCTAAATAACAATAATATTCCACCGAGGTCGGTATATAAGAAACAAAAAGGCAGTAAATTTGTATGTTCTAATTGTGATTATAAAAATGTAAGATGGAATCCTGATACAATAGCACAAATGTTACGAAATGAATTTTATATAGGTAATCTAGTTCAAGGAAAAATAACTTCAATGGGTTATAAAGTTCATAAGTTTAAAAAAGTAGCTGAAAAAGATTGGTGTAGAATAGAAAACTCACACGAGGCTATTGTTGATATGGAAACATGGAACAAAGTGCAAAAAATACTAGGTACACATCAAGAGCCAATCAAAACAGGAGAGATACATTATTTAAGTAGAAAAGTGTATTGTATGGAATGTGATAAGGTTTTTATGAGAAATGTGTATAATGTTAAAGGCGAAAAGACAGGTAAGAGAGCATACCTACAATGTAAAGGAGCAAAGAAATACCACACTTGTGATAATAACAAAGCAATTAGAATGGATGAATTAGAAACTATTTTACTTAATGCAATCAATGATTTACTAGATAACTATTATGATCAAAATAATTTACAAGAACTCTATAACAAAAGAAATCAACAAGACACAAGTAATTGTGAAATAATAAAAGTTTTAGAAAAAGAAAAGCATAACCTTAATAAAAAGATAGAAGATAATAAAACCTTTTATAGAAGTCTTTATGAAGATAAAGTAAAAGGAACTATTACGGAAGATATGTTTAGTATGATGTCTAGCGATTATTTAAGAGAGATTGAATTGATGACAAAAAGAGTTGAAACGATTGATAATGAGATAAATAATCTACAAGTAGTTAAAGAAGAAAGAAAACAAGCTGATGAAATACTAAAGAAATACAAGCATATCAAAGAACTAAATAAAGTAATAGTTGATGAATTTATTGATAAGGTTTATGTTGGAGTTTATGATAAAGAAACGAAAACACGAGATATTGAAATAGAATGGAACTTTGAATTTTAATAACTAAAATGATAATTTGGACTTTTCCGATTCCTGCACATGGTGGTACAGATCCTGGTACTATTGCAAATGGCATTACCGAAAAGGATTTAACTTTAAAAATTAGTAAATATATTCAAAAAAGATTGGATGATTTAGGAATTGAGAATTCAATGACGCGTACAGGAGATGAAACGTTAGGACCTAATGTTAGACCTGGTAGAGCTCAAAGTTTTTATGGAAGTGGAAATGATGTAATTGTTTTATCTAATCATATAAATGCAGGAGGAGGGGATGGTGCAGAAGTAATTTATGCACTTCGAAATAATGATACATTATCTCGGTTAATAACAAATGAAATTGCTCGATCTGGACAAAATGTGCGAAAGTATTATCAAAGAAGATTACCTAGTGATTCTTCTAAAGATTATTATTATCTTTTACGTGATACTCCAAATAATGAAACTTTAATTGTAGAGTATGGATTTGCTGATAGTACTGGGGATGATGTTAATATTTTAAAGAATAATTGGGAAGATTTGGCAGAAGCTGTTGTTCGAGCTCTTGCTACATATATTGGTGTTCCTTATACTAGTGGAGGGACTTCTTCTGATAATTATTATACGGTAAAAGCAGGTGATACTCTTTGGAAGGTTGCTAATGCTAATAATATTACAGTTGATGCTTTAAAACAAGCGAATAACTTAACGAGTAATTCTTTATCTGTTGGTCAGTTATTAAAAATACCAGTTACAGGTCCTGGTGCTGTTGGAGAGGAAAATACTTATAAAGTTCAAGCTGGAGACTCTTTGTATAAGATTGCGAACCAATATAATACAACTGTAGATGAGCTAAAAAAATTAAATAATTTAACTAGTAATACGTTACTGGTGAATCAAGTATTAAGACTTCCAGGTGGTAATGTTACTAGTGGAATTACTTATACTGTGAAAGCAGGGGATAGTTTATATAAAATTGCAAATCAGTATAATACAACAGTATCAGAACTTAGAAAACTTAATAATTTATCTAGTGATGTACTGAGTATTGGGCAAATATTGAAAATTCCTAATGGGAGTTCTACAGGTGCTAATGGTTCTAATTCAAGTGGGCAATATTATACGGTGGTAGCTGGGGATTCTCTATATAAGATAGCAAATCAATTTGGAGTT
This sequence comes from uncultured Bacilli bacterium, assembly GCA_910585915.1. GTDB lineage: Bacteria > Bacillota_I > Bacilli_A > RF39 > UBA660 > MGBC162267. The sequence continues at coordinate 37,469 of CAJUGF010000005.1, forward strand.
ACAGTTAGTTCTTTAATGAGTATTAATAATCTTTCTAATTCTAATTTGAGTATTGGTCAGCGTTTATTAATACCATCTTCAACTAGTAATAGTCAAGTTTATACAGTGGTGAGTGGTGACAATTTATATAAAATAGCAAATCAATTTAATACTACAGTAAAAGCAATACAAGATTTAAATAATTTAAGTTCTACTTTACTTAGTGTAGGACAGAAGTTACTTATACCATAAAGATGATATTAAGTCATCTTTTTTTCATGAAAAAACAGACTTGATGGTCTGTTAAATAATTTCTGGACAAGTTCCTTTTGCTGGAGTGTAAAAACAGTGGTTACGATAACTTCCTGCTAAGTCTTGCCCATACCATGTATTTTTGCAATTTGTTCCTTTTGCTGGTGCGTAAAACCATAGAGCATGAGTTGCTGGATAGTAGTATTCTCCTCTTAGTACTCGTTCTGCTAAATTTTTTTCTAGAGCGGTAGGACTAGCTTGAAATAATGATCCTTGTGTTCCCACAAATTGATTGGGTTGATAAATAGCATCATATATTGAGTTAATATTTTTAAATGTGAGGCAGTTGGCAATCGCTCTATTGGTTACCACATTTCCTACCATGAGCATTCCTAAATCTCCTTCTGCAAGTGCTTCAGCACGCATAATTCTGGCAAGTAGTTCTAATTCTTTGGTCGTGTAGTTTATAATCATAAATAATTCACCTAAGATATTTTATGAAAAATACTAGAAATACGATACTTCCTATGTTATAATGTTTTTGTGCCTTAGGGGCGTGGTATAATGGTAGCATAGGAGTCTCCAAAACTTTTGATGGGAGTTCGATTCTCTCCGCCCCTGCCATTTGAATGATACTCCAAATTATTGGAGTTTTGATATATTGGGAGGTTTTAAGTTGAAAAATAATGGATTAGGTTTTTATAAATCAACAAAAATGGAATTGCTTATGTTGTGGCTTAATAATTATGAATTTGGTGAATCTTTAATTGATATCACTGAATGGGTAAAATTTCAATCAATAGATGAATTTGCCCAAAGATTAGTAATGACCAAAGCCCATAATCAAGATGAGCTTTTTCGTTTTAATCTACATTTAGATGATAATGAAGAAAATGATTTACGTGATTATTTATTAAAAAGAAAATCGTTTGTTGTACGTCATATTTTGAATAGAAAAAGTTTTTCACCTAATACACATTTATATCAATTATATCTCCAATATTTACCTGACCAATTAAATGAAGTAGAAAAAAATATTTTGTTAGATGGGTATTTACATATGTTAGTTGATTTGCAAGGGGGTATTTATGCTACTGAAAAAAGATTGTCTTTAGAAAAAAAATTAAATTTAAGATAGAAAGGTTAGTAAAAACGAAAGGTTGGGAAGCCCTTCTTATCATGTGCCATATTTTGTTAATTAAAGGCCTCTAGGGAGGTCTTTTTTTAATGGAGTGATTCAGAGAATGGAAGTTGTAATATGAAAGGTTAGCGAGATATACATAGATCCTTGTTTTTGATTTGTATGATTTTGTTAGTGTTATTCGAAAAGAAAATATTTCTAAAGGTAATTTTCGTTTTGCAAATTCTTTATATTTGGAAGATATTTTAAAGAAAATTGAAAGTATGAGTAAAGATACTTTTGATGATATTATTGCTAAGTATGTTGAGATGAATATCGCTCATCCTTTTTTAGAAGGAAATGGTGGAAGTACGAGAATTTGGTTGGATTTAATTTTAAAGAAAAATATAAATAAAATTGTTGATTGGGAAAATATTGATAAAAAATTATATTTTCAAGCAATGGAGAGAAGTCCTGTTAATAATTTAGAAATTAAGACATTAATTGGTGAACATTTAACGGATGATTTTAGTTTAGAATCTATATTTAAATGTATTGAAACTTCTTATTATTATGAAGTAGAATAAGGATAAGTTGACTTGGTAAATTGTATCAAGTTTTTTTTAAAATTGAGGTGTTATAATGGATATAAATTGGAGAGATAGAAGAGGAAGAAAAGCAGATGGGATACATTTGAACTGGAGATTTGAGTTACATACTGAATATATGATGTTTGCAGAACGAGTGCTTTTGTTATCTAAAATTCATGGTTGGAATTTTTGGGGTGGTGGAGTTGATAACTACGCTATTACATTGTCTCAGAATAAAAGAGATGGTCTTTATATTACAATTCGAATTAATCCGTGTGATGATTATAAGTATTATGTAAGTTATACTAGTGAGATCAATCCTAATAATATTTTAAAAGAGCAATACAAGGAATGTATTGGTGAAACTTTTGATGAAGCAGTTTCTTTTCTTAATCATTATTTAGAACGTAATCAGTATGAACCAGAGTATCAGCATCTTACTCATTGTTTTATGGGTGGAGCATATGATCGTTATCCTCTTGCAAAGAAATGGGCTTATGAGGAGTTAGAACAGAGAAGTGCAATAGGAGTATGATTTTATGAGGTGGAGTGATTATCAAAAGGAAAATTATTGTGGAAAACCAAATTATTTGGCTGGTTATTTAATTCATCATTTTGATTTTATAGCTGTTCATAAGTAACTGAAATCTTACAGAATTGTAACGATTTTAGTTCTTTTTTTGCGTTATAATTTAATAAGTTTAGATTTTATTTTGAAAGGTATTTATGAAGAAGTTATTAAATTATATCATCCCAAAATATGCTTATATTCCACTTTTACTAGCAATGCTTATGAATTTTATTGCTTATTATTGTACTCCTTTGATTACTAATTCTATGACTCATTATGATGCATCTGTTTTTGTTGATAACAATATTCCGTTTTTTCCAGTTTTTATCGTATTTTATATTTTTGCTTTTATTCAATGGGTAGTAGGTTATATTATGATCGCTCGTGAAAGTAAGTCTGTTTGTTATTATGTAATATTTGCTGATATAGTTGCTAAAATTATGTGTCTTTTTTTCTTTGTGGTTTTTCCTACTACGATTGAAAGACCTGTTGTTTCTTCAGATAATCTTTTGCTTTCGTTAACTAATTTTATCTATCAGTTGGATGCACCGATTAATCTTTTTCCATCCATTCATTGTTTGGAAAGTTGGATATGCTTTCGAGGATCACTTCATTTAAAAAAGGTACCTCGATGGTATAAATATTTTATGTTTATAACTACCGTTCTTGTTTGTTTATCTACAGTGTTTGTAAAACAACATGTGATAGTGGATGTTATTGGTGGAATTATGGTTGCTGAAATTGGACTAATGATTATGAAGAAATTTTATGGTCATAGAACTTTTATGAAATCAAAGTTTCTTTTTTTCTTCTAGTATTAACAATTTGACATTTTTCTTATTATTTTGTATGATATGTTCAATTTTTAGGGGTGAATTTTTGTGCTTAGTTTAGAAGATTTAAGAAATAATTTTTCTATTTATTATGATTTTTATATTTCTGCAAAAGAAAGAAGTTTTTCTGAAGCCGGTAGGAAGTATTTTATAACGCCATCTAGTCTTACTCGCAGTGTTGCAAAATTAGAAGATTTATTAGATTTAAAACTAGTAAATACGAGTAATACTGGTTTTGAGCTTACTTTGGATGGAGAGCGATTACAAAAAAAGTTGAATGATTTTTTTGATACTATTGATAATTATCAAAAGCAAAGTGAACTTAAAGATACCCATTTAGTTTTGACTATTGGAATGACTCGAAATATTTCTGATTATACTTTTACTAAGTATTTGATTCACTTTAATCGAATGTATCCAGATGTACAGGTAAATATTATCACAGATGGAGCTTCTAATTTAAATGATTATTTAGTAAATCATAAAATCGATGTTTTAATTGATTATTTGCCCCATATTAATTCTACTGAGAAACATGAATTAGAAATAGTTCCTTTTACACAATATCGTACTTGTTTTGCTTGTTCTAGGTCTTATTATAAAAAAATTAGTTCTAAAGTAAAATCTTTAAAAGATTTGAAAAATTTTAAATTAATTATACCTGGAAGTTCTAGAAGACGACAAGGCTTAGATGAAGTATTGCAGCAAAATGGTATCGAATTGCAACCACTCTTGCAAATGCCTGATTCTAGACTTATGTCTGAGATGGTGAAGGCAAATGATTTTATTGGTTATTTTATTGAAGATGAACTCGCTGACTTTGATTTAGTTGAATTAAAGTTAGTTGAAATGTTGCCATCAAATGCGATAGGAGTTATTTATCCAAAAAGAACAATTAATGCGGTTGCTCGAAATTTTGTAAATTCACTATTGAATTATGAAGGTGTATGAAATGAAGATTTTTGATAATTTTGTTCCATTTAAAAAGTGCTTAACTGATGCCGATTTTGGCTTGGAAGAGAAGGAAATGAAGAAATATCGTCATCGTTTTGGTGCTCGAGGAATTATTGTAAATGATCTTGGAAAAGTTGCCCTTTTGTATAAAGAAAAGAAAAATGAATATAAGTTAATCGGTGGTGGAGTTTACGCTAATGAAGATCCAGAGGTTGCCTTCATACGTGAGGCGTTAGAAGAATGTGGCTGTCATATAGAAATTGAACAATTTTTAGGAACTTTTGAAGAGATTAAGTCACAAGATGCTTTTAAACAAACTTCTTATATTTATTTAGCACATGTTGTTTTGGATACTGGAAGTTTAAATTTAACTGCTCAAGAAAAGGGAGAAGGATCTCGCTTAGTTTGGTGTGATATTGATGAAGCTATTTCGCTGGTGTCTAATTCTCTAGATCATCTTGTAGGGTCTATTTATGAAGGATATTTTAGTGTTTATCATGCTCGATTTATTGTTCGACGAGATGCCGAAATTTTGAAATTTTATGCAAGTTTTCAATGTAATTATAAAAAAAATAGTTAATATTTTGTTTTGCAAATTCGCAAAGCAATTTTTTTTTTTCTATTTTGGAAAAATTTACCTTTAGGATATAATCATTGCAACAGGGGGAATAGCCATGAAAAATGTCGCTTTAATTGGAGTAGGACCGCATGCTAAACGTATTTATTTAGAATATTTTAAGAAGCATAAAGTTAATTTAGCTTTGGTGGTGGAGCTAGATTCTAAGAAAACATTAACAAAAGATTATTTATATTCTCATAATTTTAAGCATACTAAGATTTTTACTATTCCAGACTCTATGAAGGATAATGAACATTTATCTGAGCTTTTATTTAACCAGTTAGTAGCTGTTTGTGAAACTTTAGAGATTACTCATATTATGATTTCTACTGAACCAAAAGCACATTTTATGTATTTAGAGTTTGCGTTAAAAAATAATATTCATGTTTTAACGGATAAGCCGATTACAGTTACTAAAAATATGACTAGTCTTTCTAGTATTCGTAGAGTAAGAGATCAATATTATAAAATATTAGAACTTGCAAAAGATTCTAAAGCAAATTGTAAGGTTATGTGTCAGCGGCAGTATCATCGAGGGTATGATGAAGTAAAAAGAGTTCTTCGTGAAACTGTTATGAAGTATCAAATTCCAATTACTTATATTGATATTTTTCATTCTGATGGAAATTGGGAGATGCCACATGATTTAGATAAAGAAAATCATCCTTATAAGTATGGTTATGGTAAATTATTTCATAGTGGTTATCATTTTATTGATTTATTAAGCGACTTTATTAAAATAAATGATTGTTTGGGTAACAATAAAAAAATCGTAAAAGGTGAAGTTTTTTCTAAGGTTTTTACTCCAAATGATGAACTTCAATGTATTAATATTGAAGATTATAAGCGATTATTTCAAAATCATGATGTACCAAGTTTTTATACAGAAAATTCGGGGTTAAGATTTAAAAAGTATGGAGAAAAGAATTATCATGGATTATTTACTTTTTATAATAAACAAGGGTTAACGATGACTACTGCTAGTTTGAATTTACTTCATGATGGGGTTTCAAGACGTTCATGGATTGAAACAAGAGATTTTTATAAAAGTAATGGTCGTATTCGTCATGAACGAATTGATATTGAAGTTGGTCATTTATTAAATATTCAAATTCATAGTTATCAATCAAAAGAAATTAGCGAGAGAACAGATAATGAGACAGGCGTTGGTGGTTTAGAACATTTTGATATTTATTTTTTTAAGAATCCTTTATTAAATGATCAACCGTTTAAAGAAATTCATTTAAGTGATCTTTATTCTTCGAAAGAAAAAGAAAATATTCAAGGATTTAATGAATTATCTCGCGAAGATTTTATTACTAATTTTTTGCAAAACAATGATTGTAAAGGCGATATAAAAGATCAGGCCTTGGCTATTGAAATTTTATATTCTTGTTCTAAAGGAATACGTAATCATTATAAAAATATTAAGCGTGTTGAAACGATTCAAATGCGTAATGATTATCCTTTTGATATTAAGAAACTTTGTCGTTATTCTAATCTACTTAATGTTCGTTTAGAAAAGAAATTAGTTAATCAATTTACTTGCTTTGATGATATTTATCAAATTGATGTGATGATGAATTATGTTGAATCTAAAAAATTGTATGAAGTATATATGGTTATTGATGATGATAAAACATTGGTGAGTGGTTTATTAACTAGAGTATTTAAAAGTAAATTGTCTGCAAAAATGTATTATTTTTTCTTATCTTATTTAGGAAAGTATAAGAAAATATTAAAGTTAGGATCTATTATAGAGCATACTAAAATAAAAAATTTTGATTATTAGTACAATATTTGAACGATTTTTGTACTTTTTTTGTATTGCAAAATTATTTTGTCTTTATATAATATGGTAAATTTGAGTTAACTCTGTTGTGTTGACTTAAATTTTATTATTTCCTTGACAATTTGCATTCTTTTTTTTAGAATATTTGGCAAATTATGGAATTTTTTCGAGGGGGAAATATGTATGAAATCACAATTTGATGTTGATAAGCTTTTGACTTTGCATTCTGATTTACAAGATATTTCTCGAAAATATTCAGACTTAAATGTTTTAATTTCGGATAATATTGTTAAAAATTATAATATTCTGGAAATAAAACAACAATTACTTTTTTTATTTTCGAAGTTTCAATCTGCACGTTATTTTATTAAAACTCCTGTTGAAGATAAGTCTTTTGTTTTGTCTCCGTCATTTGCTAGAAGGGAAGGTTATAAACATTTTAATGATAGTATGGTAGAAAATGCTGTTGCTACACTGATTGATAACGAACTTTTGATATCTTCTATTTATGATCATCTTATTACTATTGCACGTAAGTTGACTTTGGCGGAAGTGGATTATTTTTATTATACTTTTATTACTCATAGAACAGAAGAAACAATTGCTTTTAAAATGGGTATTTGTAAAACGTCCTTACAGCGTATTAAAAAGAGCTGTTTGTTTAAATTATGGGTTGAATATAATGACTACTTTAAATAAAAGAAGTCTTTTTTGTAATTATGTGTATCTCATTTTAAAAATTTTGTTATAATGTTGTTGTTAGAAGAATTTTAAAGTGAGGTGATTTAATGTCACTAAGTTCTCTAAAAATGAATTTGGATTTTATAAGAACTTTTACTGTTCTTGGACAGTCTCGAAATATGACTGAGGCAAGTCGAAAGCTAGGAGTGGATACTAGTTATGTTTCTAGGCATATTAAACAGTTAGAGCAGGAGCTTCAAACAAAACTTATTATTCCAGGTCCTAAAAATAAAGAGATGCAGCTTACGGAAGCTGGAAAGTATTTTTTTGAAAAATATGAGCGAGTTTATAATGAGATTTTGTTAACAGAAAAAAATTATCGCCAGATTGAACAGTTAGATAACTGTAAGATTACTTTAGGAATTAGTTTGGATTTAGAAAAATTGATAATCAGAGATAAATTGTTTGAGTTTTTACAACAATATCCTAATATTAATCTTAAAATCTTTAATGGAGATTATGAACGATTATATAAGTTATTAAATCAATATAGTATCGATTTTGCTCTTTGTAAATTGAATGCAAAGAAGCGATTGGATTCTAATATTCAAGTGAAAAAGTTATTTTCTGCTCAATATTGTTTAGCTTATGATGAGCGTAAATATACATTTTCTGATTATTCATATGCAACAATAATTTTACCAGTTAGTAATACGGATGAGAGAAAGATAATCAATGATTATCTTTTGGAAAATAACATTCACTTTCAACGGACGATTGAAGTAGAAACTTATGATCAGATGCTTTCGTATATTAATCGGGGTTTTGGTGTTGGATTTGTGTTAAAGGAATCTTTGGTTAATGAAAAGAAATTAACTGTTGATGATTTGGATTGCTTTGTGGATGTTTGTATTTTGTATATTAAAGATAAGATTACACCATCGACTCTGGAATTATTAAAATTATTTGATGTAAAAGTAGTTTAAGAATATTTTAACAAGCTTTAATGCTTGTTTTTTTGCGGTTTAAAGGAGATTTTGGTTATGAAAAATAAAAGAAGCCTTGTAGATTTACATTATAGTTGGCTTGTAATTAACTCGATTGTTGGATGTACAAATGGTTGTAAATATTGTTTTTTAAATGATGGAAAAAATATGTGTTATCCAAAAATTTATGGAACTCCAGAGGAAGCAGTTTTAGAGCTTCTTAAATATAAATTCTATGATAGGATTATTCCTTTGTGTTTGTTTCCTAATACAGATATTTTTTTGAATAAGAGAAATATTGATTATTTTTTACAAACTCTTGATTGTTTAGAGAAGTATGGAATTATGAATGATTTGATTGTGATTACAAAATGTAAGATTCCAGAATATGTGTTGGAGAAGTTTAAGGGTATGCAAGAAAAAGGACAAAAGATTGTTGTATATTTAAGTTATTCAGGGTTGGATAAGAATATTGAACCTAATGTTCAGCATCAAGATATAAAAGATAATTTTATTAATTTAAAGCGTTATGGTATTTTATGTGTACATTATTTTCGTCCAATGATACCACAAAATTCAAGTAACTCTCGTATACAAGAAATTCTGAATTTTGTTCATTCTTATACAAAAGTTTCAGTAGTAACTGGTTTAATGTTTGATCCTGCTCGTAAGGATTTTTTTCATTTCTGGAAGCAATTACAATATCTAGATAGTAAAGAGATATCTTCTATTTCATCTATATGGCCAGAAAATGCTTGGAATTATTTTGGTGCGACTTATAAACATCTACAATTAATTTATCATCTTAACTCTTGTGCTTTTTCTAGGATTTTAAGAAGGCCTTGTGTTATGTATTATAATTCTTTTCAATGCAAGAATTGTCATCATTGTGATTCTTTTCAACGTCGTCTTTGTAAGAAAGCTTATCAACATTTTGATTATAAGATGTTATCTCATAAAATTTTATATTATTTAAAGAAATTGGGTATTCGAGATTGTACATTTCAAATTTATTCTGATCATTCGGTTAAGTTGTTTGGAGATCCTCTTGATTCCCAGGTTTTGACTTACTTGTCTTTTGTTCTTGAAATTAGAGTTTCTATGGAGAATGGAAAAGGTCTTAGTGATATATATCATTCTTCTATGAATGGGGGACAACCATATATTTTAAAGGAGGTGCCTTATGAATCGGGTACAATTATTTGTTGATCAATTTTATGATCAAGCAATTTGTTTAAGTAATGCTTTTTCTATTACTAGAGAACATGATTGGAATGCTTTGATTATTTTGAACGAACTTTCAGTACAACTTGGACAGATTTATAATATTATGTATGATAATGAAGTAGTAGGAGAAAGAAATAGAAAATTTTGTAATTTAGGAGATGAATTATCGGATGTGTTGTTACAGCTTTTATCTCTTTATGATTGTATGTATTCTGATCCTATTCGAATTCAAAGTGAATTTCGTGAAATTCATTGGATGTCTTTACCTATCTTATTAGGGCAATTAAATGAAGCTGTAATGGAAAAATATGGTTATCGTTTTAATAAGCCAAGGGAAGGATTCGAAAAGCTTGATGATTTTATTCAGCATCGGATTTTTTTACTGTTATCAATTGTTTTTCAAATTGCTGCTTTTCATGGGCTTGATATGAGCTTTGAATTTTCTGAAATGATTTTGGACGCAAATAATTTTTTAAATCAGAATTTCGTTTCTCAAATGCAATAATTATTTGCGTATTTGCAAATAATTATTGACTTTTGCCAATTTCTGGATAAAATATAGTTAGAAGTGAGGGCATTATGAGAAAAGAAGAAGTAAAGAAAATCGTAACAGAGATAGTGTTTGATTTTGGTGAGTTGTTAACTGAAGGTATTATGGAAAATCAGGACTTATTTCCCTTGCATACGTTTTATATCTGATCTTCAATCTCATGGCATATGTATTAATTTTGACTCTTTTGATCAGGAAATTGTGGATAAAGTTTATTGTGAAATGTGTGAATTTTTAATTCATTAAAAAAAGGTAGTTTGCTACCTTTTATATGTTATTTTTGCAGATTTCACTATAGAAATAAAATTAACATTGTCACTATTCTCTGAAGTAAAACCTCTATATTCTTCACTTAATTTTAATAATGCTTCTATTTTATTGGTGTAATTTTTTATGGTATTAACATAATGATTTAATTTTTGAATTCCTTGTTTATTGAATTCAGAGGCTCCATTACTTAATGTTTTTGCTCCATTTTGGAGTTCTCTGGTTCCGTCATTAAGTTTTACGGATCCAAGATAAAGGGTATTTATTCCATTTTTTAACTGAACTAGACCACTATTTAATTTGGTTGCTCCTGTTTTTGCAGATGTTAGTGCTTGCTCTAAGGTATTTAATAGTGTGTTTAGTTTTTTGCTTAGATTATTTAAATTTGTGATAGTACTATCTATTGCAGTGTTGTTTGCTTTTAAAAGTAATATTAATTCGTAAGTTGATTTTACATTTAATAAATTTTGGTCTGTTCCCTTATATTCTTTTAAATTATATTGTGTATACGTAGTTCCTAATTGTTCTTCTGTCATTTGAGTTTTTTGAATTAAAACATTGATTGTATTTAGATTTTGTGTTTTTAAAGTTTTAAGATCTTTTAATGAACTTTCTAAGTTAAGATTTGATAATTCTTTTTTTGCTCCTTGTAGAGAAGATACAATCTGTGTTAATCCTTGTTCCAGTGAAGATGAACCATTTTGAAGTTCATTAATAGCATTTTGAGTTTTTTTGATTCCTTCTTTTAATTCGTTAGAACCTAGAGATAAAGATTCTGCTCCGCTTGCTAATTCTTTTGTTCCTTGTTCTAATTTATCCATATTTTCTTGAAGTTCTCTCATATCGTTATAAAGATTATCCATTTTTTTAAAAATATTTAAATCGGTTTCTTCTAGTAATTTGGGTGTTGAAATAATATAGATATTATTTAAAGTGAAATTTGTTGTTTTATATGTAATTGTAATATTGTCTAGATGTTCTAATTCTTTTAAATTCATACTTTTGGATAGTCCAGGAGATGCAATCCCTATTATCATATTACGTGATCCTGTTCCTGTAACTTTTCCATTGGTAATTGTAATATTTTTGTTATATTTACTGTCTAGCATTGTTCCAACAGTTGTTACAAATGGGGTATAAATTTCGGTATTTTGACCATTAATCTTGACTATATTTTTTAAAGTGTTTTCAAAATTGATGGATATTTTTATATCTCCTTCTTTACCCAGCATTTCTTCTACTGTTTTTTCTTCCTCATTTAAATAGTATTTTATTTCTGTTTTGATTGGTGTTGCTTTTTCTGTTTTTCCTTGATAGAAAATATCTGATCCATTGGCGTTCCAAGATAATTTATTTTCTTTTTTTTCGAATGTTTCTTCTCCACTGATGTTTAAAATTTCTTGAAGTTCTGTATCATCTTCTACTGTTTCATTGTTTAACCATGATAAGTGATTTGACACTGTTGTGCTATATGAAGATCCGTCATAGTTAAGATTTGAGTAGATTGTTTCGCTTTTTTGCATTGCTAAGACAGTGACTGGACTAAAAGCTAATCCAGTGATTAAAGTCAGATTTAATAATTTTTGATATTTTTTCATTTTTTACCTTCTTTCATACCATATGTGGTTTTTATAATGATTGAATCCAAGAGTAGTAAGAATGCAGGGAGAACCAATGTTACAACGAACATACTGATAATTGCTCCTCTTGATAATAGGTTACAGATGGACCCGATCATATCGATTTTGGAATATACTGCTACTCCAAAGGTTGCCGCAAAGAAACATAGTGCAGAAACAATGATGGATGGAACTGTTTTTTCTAATGTAGTAATCATTGCATTATTTTTATTTTTTATTTTTCTTTCTTCTAAGTAAGTTGTAGACATTAATATTGCATAGTCAATGGTAGCACCCAATTGAATGGTTCCTACTACAATGGATGCAATAAATGGAAGTTTCACTCCTGTAAAATATGCAATTGCCATATTTGCAAAAATTGCAAATTCAATGACTATTACTAAAATAATTGGCAAACTCACTGATTTTAAAACTATTAGCATAAGAATAAAAATGATGATGATAGAAAAGTAGTTTACCATTAAAAAGTCATGATCTGCTATTTCTACTAAATCTTTGGTAAGAGCTCCTTCTCCTGCTACAATTGCATTATTATCGTATTTTTTTACGATATCAGAAATCTTCCCAATTTGTTCATTTAGTTCATTACTTGCTATTTCAAATTGTGAGTTTACTAGCATTAGTTGATAATTATCATTTTCAAAGTTATTAGAAATTTCTTCAGGAATCATTGATAGTGGAATTCCTATTTTTTCTATACTTGATAAAGAAAGAACGTTATCTATTCCATCTAATTCTTCTAATTCTGTTATCAATTTTTGCTTGTCATTTAAATTCATATTTTTATCCATTAATATGATTTCTGGAGATATGATATTAAAATCATTGGCTAGGTTTTTATTGGCAATTCTACTTGGTAAGGTTTCTGGTAGAGATTCATCTAATTTGTAATAAACTTCTACACGATTGTTTCCTATGCAAGCTGGTATTGCAAGTATTAAGAAAATTATCAGAATTGGTTTATAAAATTTAATCGCAATTTCTTGAAGTTTTTTAAATTTGGGAAATATTACTTTATGTTTTGTTTTTTCTAAATACTTATCAAAAACTAGAAGTAGGGCTGGGAAAAGGGTTAAAACACAGATTAATCCACAAATGACACCTTTTGCCATTACTATTCCAATGTCACTTCCAAGAGTTAAGCTCATAGCGCAAAGACTTAAAAATCCCGCTATTGTTGTCAATGAAGATCCAATGATTGATGAAAATGTTTCTTTAATGGCTTCTTCCATAGCTAATTTTTTGTTCTTTTGTTTTTCTTTTTGCTGTTCATATTTATGATATAAAAATATAGAGAAGTCCATCGTTACTCCAAGTTGTAAAACAGCAGTGATTGCTTGTGTTATATAAGAAATTTGTCCTAAGAAAATGTTTGTTCCTAAGTTATAAATAATGGCAAATCCAATATTTCCTAGTAAGAAAAATGGTATTAGATAGGAATCGGTTGCAAACATTAAAACTATAATACAGAATACAACTGCTAATATGATATATGCTACCATTTCTTCATTTGATATATTCATTGTATCTAAGACCATGGATGTCATACCACTTACTTTAGACGCATCATCTACGACTATTCTTAAATCTTCAATTGCATTCATGGTGTTTTCATCGGATATTGCATCTTTAAAAGTTACAAGTATTAATGTTTGGTCATTTTGATAAACTTTTTCTAGAATATCTTCTGGTATCATACTCATTGGAATGGATGTATCGGTGAGGTCAGCAATTGATAAAACTTGATTTACACCATCAATTTGTTTTATTTTTCTTTCTAATTTTATTAGATTTAAATTATCTTTTTCTGTTGTCATTATAAATGAGAAGGCACCGATTCCAAACTCATTTGTAAGGATGTCTTGTCCTTCAATAGTTTCTATATCTTTTGGTAAATAAGATAGAATATCGTAATTAATTTTGGTGTTTATTGCACCATATGCTGCTGGAATGAGTAATAAGCAGGAAATGATTACGATTAAGAAACTATGATTGGCAATCCATCTTGCACTTTTTTTCATAATTCACCTCTTTCGACATGATATTATATTCTTTAGCATCAAAAATAGCAGTTACAATAAGTCTTATTCTGTTGGATATCCAACAGAATGTAAAAAAACGTCTGTATAGTTAAACAACATGTGTCGGATATGTTTACAACTTATTTTTTTCTTTTTATAATATGTCAGAGGTGAATTCTAATGGATAAACGTGTTTTAAAAACAAAGAAAAGTTTGTATGATTCTTTGCTTCATTTGATGGGGGAGCATTCTTTTGAAGAGATTAGGGTATCAGAAATATGTGATAAAGCTATGACCAATCGTTCTACTTTTTATGCACACTTTGAAGATAAGTATGCATTGCTTAGTTCTTTACTTTTAGATTTAAAAGAAATGTTAAAACAAGAGCTAGAAAAAAATGATCGTATAATGAATTCAAAAGATTTTTATATGGAATGTATTCGGTTGCTACTTCTTCATATTGAAACAAATAAAGGAATTTATTTGCCTCTTTTGCTTAATAATAAGAATAGTATTGCAATGGACATGATTTATAGTACTTTGATTGAGGATGTTACGAAGCGAATGAAAGAAGAACAGAAACCTCAAAATGTTATTATTCCTGTTGATTTCGTGTCTCACTTTTATGTAGGAGCAATTTTTCAGGTTGGTATGAAATGGATTCAATCAAAAGATTATTATTCAAAGGAAGAAATTATTGAATTTTTGGATCAACTGATTCCTGAAACGTTATTTTAGTTTTTTTTCGAAATCTCAATCTTAGTGTTATAATGTCTTTAGAACTAGAGTTTATTGAAATAGAGGGATGATAATGGATCAGATGAAAGAATATCAATATCGAAGTGAAATTAAAAAGTATCGTGAGGAGATTGAACAGTTAAAAGCACAAAATGTTCATTTAAATTTGGATATGCAAAGTGTTCGAGATGATTTTGGTAAAGTGTTACAGAGTAAGAGTTGGAAGGTAACAAAGCCTTTGCGGTATGTGACAAATAAAATTAGTAAAAAAGAATCAGCCAAAGTAGAGTCTTTTCCTTCTTCAAATGTCTATTCTTATGATTATCATGAAGTTCCAAGTTATGTTAGTGAGTATCAGGAAAATATTAGTTTTGAGGGGATTACCCCGCTTGTTAAAACGATTGCTTTTTATTTACCACAGTACCATAGTATTCCTGAGAATGATAAGTGGTGGGGAAAAGATTTTACAGAATGGACAAATACTAAAAAGTCAAAGCCTCTTTTTGATGGTCATTATATGCCAAGGGAACCTCATGATGATTTTGGATATTATAATTTAGAAGATGTAGAAGTCTTGAAAAAGCAAGTAAATTTAGCGAAGCAGCATGGATTATATGGTTTTGCCTTTTATTATTATTGGTTTTCTGGAAAAAGACTTTTGGAGAAACCACTTGACTTGTTACTTTCTCATCCAGAAATAGATTTTCCATTTATTCTATGTTGGGCAAATGAAAATTGGACTAGGACTTGGGATGGTCTTGAGAATGAAGTATTGATTAAGCAAGATTATTTGGATGAAGATCCCTATAATTTTATAAGTGACTTAAAGAAATATGTAGATGATGAGCGCTATATTAAAGTGGATGGAAAACCAGTTATTATGGTTTATAATCCAAAGGCAATTCCTGATTTTGCAACAGTTTGTGAAAAGTGGAGAGTTGCAGCACGCAATCTTGGAATTGGAGAAATTATAATTTGGAGTAAAACAGAAGTAGCTTTGAATGATGATCGTAATTCTCCTTTTGTAGATGGAGAATTTGATTTTGCTCCTCATGGTTTTTGTTTGCCAGGTGATCAGATTACAGGGATTTCAAATGTTTCTAATATTGTGAATTATTCAAAGTTAGTTCAAAATTTATGGGATACTTATGAAAATCATTATCCAACTCGTCCTTTTCAATATTCTGTTATGATGGGTTGGGATAATTCTGCAAGACGACAAAAAGGATTTAAGATTTATTATAATTATTCTTTGGAAGCATTTTATTTGTGGACTCAAATTGTTATGAAAAAGTTAAAACAGAATGATTTTGATAATACTTTTTTGTTTGTGAATGCTTGGAATGAATGGGGAGAAGGTACATATTTAGAGCCTGATAAACGTTATGGCTATGCTAATATTAATACTTTGTCGAAAGCAATTTGCGGTATTCCTTTTCATGCTTCTTTTAAGGTGATTCATGGAGTTCATAAAAATATTGTTCAGGGTGCTTCACTTGCTATTCAGTGTCATGTTTATTATGTTGACTTACTTGAAAGTATTTTAAAGCAACTTGCTTATATTCCAGTTTCTTATGATTTGTATATTTCAACGGATTCTACTGATAAAAAGAAAGAAATTGTTAAAATATTAAAAGAATATAAAATTACGAAATATCATGTTCAGGTGTTTGAAAATCGAGGGAGAGATATTTTGCCAATGTTGTTACAAATGAAGGATCATATCTCGAAATACGATTATTTTTTGCATCTTCATACAAAGAAGAGTAAAACATTAGATAATGGACAAGAGTGGCGTAAATATTTGTTTTCTAATTTATTGGGCTCTAAATCCAATGTGAATGCTATATTATCGCATTTTGCAAAGAACGAAAAATTAGGACTTGTTTATCCTATACCTCATCCAGCTTCTTATTGGCAATTGATTAATCCAAATGGAGCTGTTGGTGGTAATCGTAAGTTATTAGAAAGATTATTTTCCTATTATGGTTTATCACTTGATGATATTAATCCTTTCATGACATTTCCACATGGATCAATGTTTTGGGCAAGAGTGGATGCTATTCAAGAGTTATTTTCTTCTTTTGAAGAAGATCAATTTGATGAAGAAAAGGGGCAGCTTGATCAAACTTATGCACATGCTATTGAGCGAATTTTTGATGTACTTGCTAGAAAAAATGGATATGAGGTATTAGAGACTTTAAATGATTAGTATCTTCATACAAAATTTATTTTTTATTATTTTGGTGTTTTTGAAATAAATATTTTTTTAAAAAGAGATTAAACTTATTTTCCATAATAAATTGGAAAATAAGTTTTTTTAATTTTTTTAAAATTTTTATAAAGTGTGTTATTTTTACCAATTTTTGGTATAATTAATTATGGAAAAATTTGCCAAAAAAATATAGAATTGGTGGTAGTATTTATGCCAAAGGTATATCTTGATAAAGATGTTTATACTGCTGCTTTGGAGCGTTTTGAATATGTTTTTACACATTTTGATAATTATTATTTCTCAGTTAGTGGAGGAAAAGATAGTAGTGTAATGTTGCAATTAGCTGCTCGAGTAGCAAGAAAACATCATAAAAAAATTAGTGTAATGTACGTGGATTTTGAAGCCCAATATCAAATGACAATTCATCATATTGAGACTTTAATTCGAGAAGTTAGTGATGTGTTAGAGCAGTGGTATTGGATTTGTCTTCCAATGTCTCTTCGTAATGCAGTCAGTGTTATTCAACCAAAATGGGTCTGTTGGAATAAAGCTGAGCAAGATATTTGGGTTCGAGATATGCCTTCTAATATGTGGGTAATTAATGAGGATAATATACCAAAAGAATGGACTTGGTTTAAATTTGGTATGGAATTTGAGCAGTTTATTTTGTTCTTTGGGGATTGGTTTAATAAAACACATGGTGGAGTTACTGCTTGTGGTATAGGAATACGATCTGATGAGAGTTTGAATCGTTTTCGAACAATTACTAATTATTCTAAGGTAAAGTATGAAGATATTCATTGGACAACACGCGTAAAAATACGAAATAACGATACAAATGTTTATAATTTTTATCCTATGTATGATTGGAAAACAACTGATATTTGGACAGCTGTATCTCGTTTGGATTTAAAGTTTAATCAAGTGTATGAGCAACTTCATAAAAATGGTGTTCCTTTGTCAGAACAGAGATTGTGTCAGCCATATGGAGATGATCAGCGAAAAAGTTTAAATCAATTTCGGGCTTTGGAATATGAAACTTGGGAACGAGTGTTAAGACGAGTTCATGGTGTGAATTTCGGTAATATTTATTGTAGGACTAGTGTACTTGGAATGATTAAAACTGAAAAGCCTGCTGGTATGTCTTGGCAAGAGTATACTGTTTTTTTGTTGGAGAGCTTAGGACTTTATGTTCCTGAATTACGTGATCATTATTATCATAAAATTAAATCTTTTTTTCAGTGGTATGAAAGTAAAAAAGGTGTTTCTGTTTCTGAGGTTCGTGATGAGGAACCCAAATCTTTAGAAAATGCTAAAAAAATTGCTAGTTGGAGAAGAATTGCGAGAGCTATAGAACATAATGATTTTTGGATGAAACGATTAAGTTTTAGTCAAAATCAACATGATGTACGTAAACTTTTTGAATTACAAAAAAAATATCAACATTTGAAGTTGATTGATGAAGAAATTAATGATAAAGATTTAAGAAATTTGCATGGTGTTATAAATAGTTAGGTGTGGTGAAGAAATGTTTGAAGTAAAGGAATTTATTGATACATGTAATAATGAAGAATTTTATGGTTATATGGGAAGATTTTTTGCAGAGCGTATTTTTCGAAGAGAGTTGCCTTATTTGATTAATGATAGTGAAAAGATTTGGTATTTGTTTTTTGATCAGAATCAATTGGCAGGTTTTTGTGGGGTAGTAATGAATCAAAATAGTACATCTTTTTCTGATTTTTATTTACTTCCTACTTATCGTAGCGAAAAGAATAAAAAATATTTAGCAAAATATATGTTGAATTTATATAAAACCGAAAAAATTCGTATTTTAACTAATTCTGAAGATGAGATGAAAATGTGGGAAGATTTAGGCTTTTTAAAAGCTGGTCATAAGGGAAGTTATATTTCTTATGTTTATGGAGAAATAGTATGAAAGTAAAAATTGATTATCCTGTTTTAAATGTGAAACTTGTTCCTTTAAAGAAAGTGGAAGCTAATGATTATAATCCAAATAAAGTTGCTCGTCCTGAATTGCAGTTGTTAAAGTTATCTATTTTACAAGATGGTTATACACAACCTATTGTTTGTTATTATGATGAAGAGAATGATAAGTATATTATAGTTGATGGATTTCATCGGTATTTTTGTGCCAAACGTTATTTTAATTTAAAAGAGATTCCAGTGGTAGTTATAGAAAAAGATTTATCTAATCGAATGGCTTCTACAATTCGTCATAATAGGGCACGTGGAACGCATCAAATTCATGATATGAGTAACATTGTTTTAGAACTTACCGCTTATGGATGGAGTGATGAAAAAATTTGTTTTGAACTTGGTATGGATATGGATGAAGTGATTCGCTTAAAACAGATTACAGGTTTAAAGGAGGCTTTTCAAAATCATGAGTTTAGTAAATCTTGGGATGAGTTTGAAACAAAGTATTATTCAGAGGAAAAAGAAAAAATTACGCAATAATGTTTTTGAAAATATTTTGTCATATTTTGTTCTTTTCTTTTTAAAATAGTGTTATACTTTTTAGAGGAAAGGAGTTTATATGAGAGAAATTAAATCTAATCAAATTAAGGCCATAGTTAAGAAGTTTAAAACTAATATGATTATATGGCTAGTTGTAGCACTTTTTGGAGCGGCAATTTTTGTGTTAAGTATTCATATGAATGATATTCGAAAGTCAACAGATTTTCATGAAATCTTAGCTACTGGAGAAAATACACAAAATAAGTTGGTTTCAGTAGAAGTGAATGAAAAGCCTTATGTTTTTGCTTATTATCCAGGAGATAATTCTGGCAAGTTCTATTTTCTTTGGGATGAAGAATATATGTATGTTGCATTTTTGAATGAGACAGAATATAAAAAGTTAAATACTGATAGTATTCACGATAATCCTATAAAAGTTTCAGGAATTACAAAAACGATTCCATCTGATATAAAAAAGTTGGCTTTGGAAGCATATAATGAAAATGTTGAAAAAGAAAATCAATTGACTTCTTCAGAGTTTAATGAGTTTTTTGGAGTATTGTATTTAGATCAAACTGAAGTTGATCCAGCAATGGTTATTTGTTTAATTGTTGGTATCATTGCTTGGATGACAGGATTTATTTGTTTCATTACTCAGATTATTCTTTTCATTCGTTTGAAAGGTAAACTAAAAAAGATTAGTGATGAAGACTTTGAAAAGTTGAATGAAGAATTAGATGCTGAAGAAGCATTCTATTATAAAAATGCAAAATTATCTTTAACAAAAAGTTATATAGTAGATTTTGCCCATGGTTTAAAAGTTATAAAATATTCAGATCTTTTATGGATGTATAAATATGAGTATCGTTATAACGGTGTTAATACTCAATTAAGCATTATTCTTTATACAGAAGATAAGAAACGTCATGTTGTTGCAGCATTACCAGGATATACTAAAAAGAGTAAAGAACTGAATCGTGAAATTATGGAATCTATTATGGATAAGAATCAGAAAATGTTAGTTGGATATACAAAAGAAAATAGAGCAAAAATGAAAGAAGACTATAAGATTAGAGCATAAAAAAGCAGGTTTTAAAACCTGTTTTTTTCCTAAATTGAAAATTGAACCGCACCACAAGGTGTGGTTTTTTGATAAAA